>CAZHOX010000267.1:0-3831 GCA_964534345.1 uncultured Anaerolinea sp. | reverse complement strand
ACGTTGTGCGTACGGATTGTAATTTGTCATTGATTGAGTTTCCAGGTTCAAGGTTTCAGGTTCAAGGTTGGGTTTATTCGACCTTCATATTTTCTTCATCTAACAATGGGAATTTATTCATCTTCATGGCATTGGTCGTAACAAAGATACTGCTTGCCACCATTGCAAAAGCAGAGAAAACGGGTTGCAGCAATCCTGCCATTGCAAGCCCGACGCCGAGCAGGTTGTAAATCACTGCCCAACCTAAATTCTGTTTTACACGTTTCATCGATTCGCGTGATAAATCCACCAGCCACGGGATGACGCGCAAGTCATCACGCACGAGCACAATGTCGGCGGCGGAACGGGCAACATCCGTTCCATGATTCATGGCAAGCCCGATCGTAGCGGCGGCGAGTGCGGGACCGTCATTAATGCCATCACCGACCATTGCGGAATTTTCGCTCAAGCGCTTCATCTTTTCATCAGGGCTAAGAGCGGCGCTGACAGGGATGCCTAACGCCTTTTGCCAACGCGCGCCTGCACTGGCTTCGTCGCCCGTCAACACACAAAGTTCAAATCCGCGAGATTGCAATTGCAGAACCGTCTCTTTTGCTTCGGCACGGATGGTTTCGCCGAGCGCGAGGATACCCGTCACTTGCCCCTCCCAACCCGCATACACGACGATGCGCCCAGCCACTTTCCACGCCTCAGCCTGCTGACTGATTTCCGTTGACATGCTCAACCCTTCGGCAGACATGAGACGTGCAGAGCCAATGTGAATTGGAGATTGGTAATTGTTGGTAACTGGTAATTGACCGACAATGCCGAGAGCAGGGAGGACTTTGAAGGATGTTGGTTTAATGAGTTCAATATTCTGAGTCTTGGCGTATTCCACAATCGCCTTGGCAAGCGGATGTTCCGACTCGTTCTCAACCGAAGCGACCACTTCTAAGAATTCTTTCTTCTTTCCTCTTTCTTCTTTAATCTCAAACACCTTCATTGGCAACTGGCTAAGTGTTCCCGTTTTATCGAAGAAGATTCGCTCCACTTTGGCGAGCCGCTCAAGCGCAGATGTACTGCGTAATATGACGCCAGATTCAGCAGCACGTTCAAGAGACAGCCACAACGTCAGCGGAGTGGCGAGCCCCAGCGCACATGGACACGCGATCAACAAAACAGATAATGCCACTAGCATCCCAGTTTCAAGCCCAGCAATGGAATACCAAATTAGAAAGGCAATCGCCGCCAACGCCAACGCCAGCGGAGTCATCCATGCGGAGAGTTTGTCCACCATTCTTTCAAGCGGAGAACGCGCCCATAACGCCTCATGCAGCAAACGCCCAATCTGCCCTGCCGTTGTGGATGCACCAACCGCCGTTGCGATCACTTCAAAACTGCCGTCGAGGTTGATCGTCCCCGCTTGAACCTTATCGCCTTCATGGCGCGTCACTGGCTTGGGCTCGCCCGTCAATAAAGATTCGTCCACGTCACCTTCGCCGATGGCGATGAGTCCATCCACAGGGAAGCGTTCACCCGGGCGAACCCGCACGCGCATTCCAGGCTTGAGCTCTGCAACATTCACAACACTATCTTGATTATTTGTAACCACCGTCGCTTGATCGGGAATTTGTTCAAGCAAACGCGAGACAGCCTTGTTGCTGGATTTGTGCGCCTGCATTTCGAGCCAACGTCCAATCGAAACAAGGAAGATCAGCATGGTGGCGGTATCAAAATATAGACCGCCATGCCCCAAAATTAAATTGCGAACCGATAACCCAAACGCCGAAAATGTTCCAATCATGATCAATGTATGAATATTGGGTTGTCCGCGTAGGAGGCTTGCAAACCCCGCCCGCAAAATCGGCAGCCCCAGCAGAATCAAAACGGGCAGGCTCGAAACCAACATCATGATCTGGAAGAAATGCACGAGCCACGCTGTCTCTGGGGTTGCCCAACCCATCAACTCACGCACATAAATTCCGCCGCCCACGATCATGTCGTGCAAGACCATCACGCCGCCGATCAACAAACGGGTGAAAAAAGATTCTTCTTCGTCGCGCGGTTTTTCATTTGGCAACGTGGCTTGATACCCAAGCGTGCGCACGCGCTTTTTTAGTGATTGGTGATTGGTAATTGATGAGTCAAAGGTGATATTGGCTTGCTGTTGGATGAAACTCACCTCCGCACTGACCACACCCTTTGTACGCTTGAGATTTTCACTGACCAGCCACGCGCAGGATGAACACCACATGCCGCCGAGTGTGAGGATGACTTCTTCGCTTCTTTCTGGAACTTGAGCCTGATTCTGCTCAACAACTGGACTCTCCGCTAGAAGCGCTGCCACCTCCCTGCACGATGGGCAGCAAAAGACGTCCCCATTGTCATTTAACAGGGGGTGTAAAGTAGTCAATCCGCAGAGCGAACAGGTGGTGAGCGTTTTTGTTTTGACAGGAGAAGCAGAGGCTAGATTCATATTTATAACTTGATATTTACCAAAGCATGACCGAGCCCAGCATAAAGTGGTCAACGAGACCGAGGGAAGCAAATCCACGCATGGCGAATTGGAAGCCGAAGAACATCATAACGATGGAGGCAAGACTTCGTGACCAGAACCGCGGGAGTGATTTCGACGCCAGCCATTTGACGGCGAATAAACTGGGGAGTGTGGCAATGCCAAAGACCGCCATATTCAACATGCCTTGAAATGCGTTGGTGGAAGTGACCGCTGTAAGGAGCGCAGTCAGGACCAAGCCGCAGGGTAGGAGTCCCCAAAGAAGACCGAGCAGGTATGAGGTCGAGAGTGAAGCGGATTTGAATCCGCGAATGGCGCTGCCCCAGCGTTGAACTAAACCAGGAAATAATGATTCTGGCGAGGGGGTTAATCCAATAAATGCAGATGCCATATAAAAGGCGATGATCGCAAAAAGAATCGAGAGCGTGGCTTGAAGTCCGTCAAACGCCCAAAGGGTTTGACCAAATGCGCCGAAGATAAGACCAAGAATGGAATAGGTGCTGATGCGCCCCGTGTGCGCAAGAACCCAGGCGAGTTTATTTTGAAAGATCGGCTGGCGGTCGAAGAGAATGATGACTGCGCTACACATGCCAACACAATGCCCAAGACTTCCGAGTAAACCAAGTAAAAAGGATGCTGTCATTTTTGTTGAATTGCCAGTCTTGGAAATTTGAACCTGCCCGAGGTGGCGAAGCCCCGGGCAGGTTTTCAAAGGAGAATGTCTTTCTAGCGGATGAACCAGGTACGACCCAGCAGCCACCAGTTAGTGAAGTAATAAATGGCGAACCAGACAAGGAAGGCAAATACAAGCACGAGAGCGCCTTTAGGTTGGTTCTGCTTGTCTTCCATTTGGTGATCGGTCAATTTTGTAGAATCAATGATTGGGTTGTGTGTGCCGGTCAGGAGCAAAAGATTGGAGGCTTCGAGACGGGGTCCTGTCAAAATGGATGTGAGGACGATGGTGACATACATGATGCCGCCAACGACTGCAAGCAATGCGCCGACGCCAAAGACCGCCAGTGAGATTTCAACGGTACCGGGAACGACACCTGCGAAGGTGATATCCCAGTTGCGGCGGGCAACGCCTTGCAAACCGCTGACGATCATGCCCATGGAAGTAAGCAACATGCCAGTACCGAAAACATAAGGCTGCCATTTTGCCCAACTCTTGAGTTTGAGTTCCTTGCGGAAGATGAGCGGGATGACATAATAGGTGAAGCCCATGAAGGCAAGCGTTGTGCCGCTGACCACTGTTGCATGGAAGTGCCCTGGCAGGCGCAGGGTGTTATGAACGAGCATATTGATTTGTTCAGTGCCGATGGTCACGCCAGTCACGC
>CAZHOX010000266.1:0-3847 GCA_964534345.1 uncultured Anaerolinea sp. | reverse complement strand
ACGATCAGCACGCTTCTTTCCCCGCCCCAACCTGCTCTGGTTTCAAATGGCAGAGTCTACCCGTTACCTTTTGCAGACATGCACGAGGTCATTCGCATCGGCGCAAGTGAGGCCGCAACCCGCGCATCGGATAAATCCCTTGCTGTGGAGGAAGTCCACTTTCATGCACCGCTCAAACCCACCACCCTGCGAGATGCCTACGCCTTCGAGCAGCATGTCCGCACGGCCAGCCAAAACCGCGGGCGTGATGTTCCAAAGGAATGGTATCAATTCCCTATTTTCTACTACACCAATCCAAATAGTATCTTTGGGTCAGGTGACGAAATCCCATATCCACACTACACTCAAGCAATGGATTTTGAATTGGAGATCGCAGTCATCATTGGCAAGCCTGGCATCAACATCAAACCTGAAGATGCACCTGATCACATTTTTGGCTACACGATATTCAATGATTGGTCTGCGCGGGATGTTCAACGCACCGAGATGAAGGCGGGCCTAGGTCCTGCCAAGGGGAAGGACTTTGCCTCGTCTTTAGGACCAGTTATCGTGACGAGCGAAGCGCTTGCCGATAGATCCGTAAACCGCCCAGGCGTGTACGATCTCAATATGGTTGCCAGAGTCAACGGCGTGGAAATATCCAAAGCGAATTTCAAAGATATTTACTGGTCATTTGGTGAAATCATCGCCAGAGCATCAGACACTTGCGAATTGCAAGCCGGCGATGTGATCGGTTCTGGGACTGTGGGGACAGGATGTTTGTTGGAATTGACCAAGGCCGAAGGGCCGTGGCTGAATGCAGGCGACCTGGTGGAACTGGAAATTGAACAGATCGGGATTCTAAAAAATGTCATCGGAGGGAAGCAAAGTGAATAAAAAAGTTTTGGGAGTGGCAGGGATTTTATTTTTTGTATTGGCATGCGGGCTGGCAGCACCGGCAACATCTGTGCCAAACCAACAAGAGTTGGAAACGGTTGTAGCGGCCACAATTAATGCATTGACGGCAAGCGCTCCCCCCGTGGCAGAAGCGACACAGGAAAGCGAACAATTAACGCCAGACGGCACACCTGTCAACACGGCAGAAATTTCATTCTTAATTCCAAATGGAATTGCCAACGATGCATCATCGGTAACAAGTACAGAAGTTGAATTTCCATACATCAACCCATCTTTAGGTGACATGCCGCAGCATGTGAAACTCACTCTACAGCTGTATGCGTTGAGCGGCACCCAGTTTGAGCCACACATTATGATCTTTCGTGCAGAAGAATACGCACAATACTCTGAAAATAACGCAAGCGTTATCAATGAGATGAAATCCTTGCAATATGTGGATGGACAGCCATTGTCTAAAAATTTGGGCAGTGATTTCATTGCACAAATTCACGCGGTTAATTTCAAGAACGGACATGGCGTGCGTTATCTGACTCAGGTTTTTATGAACTTTGGCACTGTGAACAACAAGGAACTGTTTTACTATTATCAGGGCATCACAGACGATGGGAAGTATTATGTTCAAGCTATTCTGCCCATCAACGCGCCTTTCCTTGCAGCAGATGGCAACCCAAATGGGCCGCTGCCTGCGGATGGAATTCCATTCAACGGAGATGACTTTCCAGGGTATCTGAATACCGTTTCTCAAAAGCTAAATAGCACCGACACCTTTTCTTTCACGCCGTATCTTGAACATTTGGACGCGATGATCGAATCAATTCAAGTGACTGGATATTAATCACACACTGGAGCCTACAATGAAAAAGTTTCTTCTACTCTCAATCGTTTTGATAACCCTACTTTCAGCTTGCAATATGCCGGGTTCTGCCGCTCAACCCACCGAGGTAAGCACCGAGGCGGCAGTCACTAATGTTCCCGCAACACAACCTAACGGAATCCCAGTCTCGTTTCAGAATGTCAGTTTTGTCATTCCTGAAGGGCTGGCAAGCGGAGCTGCATCTGAGACCGTTCCCGCAGCGGATGAGTCAGTTGGCGGCCCGTGGGGTGTGGCGCCGCAATATATCTCATTTACGCTGACAGACTATACCGGAAGACAAGATAATTATTTCAAGGGAGTGGTGAACATCTATCCTGCGGCAGACTACGTATCCGTCAATCCATGGGCTGAGACGAGCCTTACCCGCTTGCAGGCACTTCTGGCAAGCCCCGCAGCACCGCTTACGAACGACAATTTATCCACCGTCCCATTCAATGGAGCGGCAGCGCAGCAATATGCGGCACAGGCAAAATTCATCCCATTCAACGGCGGGAATGGTGTGAGCATGATCTCCCAATATTCTCAGTTCCCCGGCCCAATATTGAAAGATAATAGTTTTTATCATTATGAAGGCTTAACCAGTGACGGGAAATATTTTGTTGCCGCCCTTTTCCCGGTCTATTTGCCGTTACAATCCACAGCAGAGAACCCCAATGCTGACGGCATCATCCATCCTGATGACATCTCTAACACCGCCGCACTGACAGCCTACTATCAAGGCATTACAGATAAACTTACCGCAGCCAGCCCAGACTCGTTCCAACCATCCCTCACCTTGCTCGATTCTTTAATCCAATCTATTACAGTTAGCCCATAAAAAGGAATCCATGTCCACAGATAAGATCATTACTGTTAGACCAAAAGAGAGTTTTATTTCCAGACAGCAACTTCCAAACTTTGAAGGCATCTCTGCGCAAACCGCCGGCACAAAACATCTTTGCATGCATTTGGTCATCATCCCTCCAGGCGGCAAAGCCATTGCACATTATCATAATGGCTATGAAACAACAATCTACATTATCAAAGGCCGCGCTGAAACAAGGTATGGTGAAAAATTGGAACATTCAAGCATCAATGAAGCGGGAGATTTTCTGTTCATTCCGCCAAATCTCCCGCACCAACCCGTGAATTTGAGCGAAACAGAAGAAGTCATTGCCGTGGTGGCACGTAATGACCCAAATGAGCAGGAAAGTGTTGTAGTCTATAATCCATAATAGTGGAGCGTACAATGAGAAAAATGATGTCTCGTGGTGAAGAAGTATATAGCAGAGATGTATTCGATATTCTCTTCGAGTATGAAGTCTCCCGATCTCAGCGATACCCCATGCCGCTATCCCTGCTTCAGATCGAGGCAGCACCGT
This sequence comes from uncultured Anaerolinea sp., assembly GCA_964534345.1. Taxonomy (GTDB): domain Bacteria; phylum Chloroflexota; class Anaerolineae; order Anaerolineales; family Villigracilaceae; genus Villigracilis. Next base: position 715 of record CAZHOX010000266.1, on the reverse strand, counting down.
CAGCAATAAGCGATGAAGCATTTCGGAAAGCAACATCAATTTTCACTGCCAAAATAAATTCTCATATTCGCTCTGTCGATATTCCATCCATGATCGGAAACCGCTTGTATGTTTTGCTCCCAACCACTGATGAAGCTGGAGCACGAACTGTTTGCGAACGCCTGGTGTCCATTTTCAAAAACAAGGTAGATGACTCTCTGGCCTTCTCCCTGCAAATCGGTGCAAGCAGTCACTCCGGCGGTTCATCGCTTACTGGTGAATTACTTAAGCAAAAAGCAGCCGAAGCGCTTAATCAGTCAATCCTTAAAGGCCCTCACACATACGTTCTGATAGCAAACTAATTTTAGACAAGGAGAATTGAAATGCCCTTTTATCATAAACTTGGCAGCATTCCCCACAAACGTCATACCCAGTTCAAAAAAGCAGATGGCAAACTATATCGAGAAGAAGTCATGGGGTTGGAAGGCTTCTCTTCCATTCAATCCATTCTATACCACCACTTCCTACCGCCTCGCGTTAAGATGACCGAAGACCTCGGCCCTGCCAAACCAGAATATGTGGACTTTGGCCCCATCCGTCACCGCGCCTTTGCAACCGATCAAGCCCCGCTCGGGCCTGATCCTGTCACCGCGCGGATTCCACTCCTTGGCAATAACGACGTCATCCTCGGCATCTCCCGCGCCAAAGACAGCATGGACTTTTTCTACCGCAACTC
>CAZHOX010000265.1:0-3851 GCA_964534345.1 uncultured Anaerolinea sp. | reverse complement strand
AACGCTCATACTGCCCTCTCCTATTTATCTGAAATTAGAAACTAGCCATTGCTTCATCAACAGTAGCGAAAGTGCCGATTTTTTCATTCAAACCCACTGTATACATCACTGACATGACCTCTTTGGGCACAGATGCAAGTTTAACAATACCACCTGCTTTTTGTGCAGCTTGCGAGGCGTTGGTCACGGCGCGCAGTCCGGCAGAAGACATATAATTCACATCTTTGAGATCAATCACCAAATTTGAATTAATCCCAATGGCTCTGGTCAACTCTGCGTCAAATGCAGGAGATGTTTCAGAATCAATACGTCCGCTGACCGTTACGATGAACGCATTCTCTTTTTCGTCGGTCATAATAGCTTTTACTTCACTATGAATGGAAAAATTATCCACAAATCTCTCCTTTTATGGAATAGGTCGTGTTCTGAAAACCTTGTAACAGAGCGCGACCTATTTCCCTTTATGTATAAGCTATATGAATAACTGTACGTCCGCGTCTGCGGCATATTCAAGGAACATGGCCGCTCCGCCCACCGTACATTCCTTGATAAAGTCTTCCTTCTTGAAACCGAAAACATCCATCGTCATCTGGCAGCCGATCATCTTCACATCCATATCAACGCACATATCGCGAAGTTCTTCGATGGACGCAACGCCCTTGTTCTTGAAGGTTTGCTTCATCAAACTGGTGGCCATGGCTTCGAATCCGGGCACATTGGCCATGAGCAAGTTGGGCATGGGCCAAGCAATGTTTTGAAAGCCTTCAGGTCCAAAAGGCATTTTCATGGGCATGGCTGGGTTGCCAAGTGGCGAAACTTGCATGTGCAAGTCGGTCTTGAGCAGGGGCAGCCCATAAAAAGTGAAGAAAATACCTACATCCCAACCCATTGCGCCAGCTGCACTGGCAAGAATGAACGGAGGGTAGGCCCAGTCAAGGGTCCCTTTGCTGGCGATCAGAGCAAGTCTTTTTGGGGCATTTGGATCAGATTTAGACATATCTACCTCGTTTCCAATGATTTCATTATTTCTTTTTCAAATAGAAAATGAATTTCCCATCTTCACTCATGGAGCGCAATAGTTCATTGCCAGTTTGTCGGCTCCACGCTTCCATATCTGGTGGAGCACCTGGGTCTGTGGCCACCATTTTCAAAACCTGTCCTGATTGAAGTTCTTTCATTGCCTTGGATGTCTTAACAACTGGCATAGGGCAAAGCATCCCGGAACAATCCAATACTTGATCTTCCTTAATCACATCTGACATCGCTGCCTCCTTTAACCTAAAACATGATACCGATTTGACAAAAAGTTTACTATCCCGCAAGCAGGGGGATTTATCTCCCCCGCGCGGGGGAGATGGAGAAATTATTCAGCTATAATTATTCTACAACTTTCAAACCCAGATAAAACATCAGGTTTCATATATGTTAAAAAACATAAGATCTGTTTTTCATACAAACCGTATTTTTCTGTTTTTGGTTATATTTCGCTGGGTGTCTTTGCTCCCTGCCTTCATAACGATCAATCAGAATACTACCCAGCCTGTTTTATCCACCGTAACTGTTCTACTCGTCGCCGTCATCGTCAACACCTTCATCTCAACTTTCAATAAAAGTCTTAATCAACTTGTAATTACTCACCCATACGCAATGAGCATTGACTTGCTCTTCTCCGCATTCATACTTACAGTAAGCGGCGGCACACACAGCCCCTATTATCTTTATGCGCTCAGTCCATTATTGGCGGGCGCATTTTTCTTTCAGGCACGCGGAGCTTTGGCAACATCCTTTCTCTTTACGCCGCTATATCTACTCAGCAATTATTTCCACCCCTTGCAAGCCTCAGACAATATCGTATTAATGACACAACTTGCGGGAATCTGGTTATTCCCGATCCTCTTTGCATACCCTTCCACACTGCTAAAAGACATAAATCGGGCGCGTGAAGAGCTATCCAATGCGCGGGATGAACTAGCTCAAAAGCATGAACATCTCTCCACCGCGCACCGTCAACTGGAGATCATTCACGACCTCACCGTGTTGCTGCAAGCCGCGCCCGATCTTATCTCTGTGCAGGAACGCGTGCTGGGCGCCGTTACAACCGACCTCGGCTTCTCAAAGGCGGTGGTGGCATTGGTCGATCCATCACGCGAGGAACTTGGCGGTTGGCTGGTGTATCCCGCTGAAGAATCATTTCCAAAGACTCCGGCTCTCCCATTGAAATCTGAAAACGGACAAATATTCAAAGCGCTGCTCAATCGTACCGTTTTCAAAACAAATGAAGAAACTCTCATTCAAAATACCAATCTCAATCACTGGCTCAATCAAAATAAGTGGTTCGTACTTCCTCTTTATTTGAGGGAACACCCCGTTGGCATTTTGCTCGTCGAAGAGTCTGGTCTCACCAATGAACGTGAGAGTACTCTGATGACGGTTGCGAATCAAGCCGCGCTCGCGCTTGGTACCACCATCCTGTGCATTGACCGCGCTCGAAGCCTTGCCGTCGAAACCGAGCGCAATCGCATTGCGCGCGATATCCACGACACAGTCGCGCAATCGCTCTTTGGCATTGTCTACTCATTGGATGCCTGCATCACCATGCTCCCCCACCAGGCCGCAGAAGTGAAAAATGAACTCTTGGAACTACGATCTCTCGCCAACAGCGCTCACGAAGAAGTGCGCCGCTCCATCTTTGACCTGTGGCCCTCTGCATTAACCATAGAATTATTTATGGCAGACCTGACGAACTACATCAATAGCTGCTGCCGTCCGCGCTCATTCAATATCATCTTCAACAACAGCGGAGACTTTAATTCCCTGTCATCAGGGTTAAGAAGAACCATCTACCGCATGGCACAGGAAGCATTGGCAAATTCCGCCCGTCATTCAGGCGAAAATCTAGCCCGCCTCTCCTTGAATGTCACTGAAGACCGGGTGCTTTTGAATATTTCTGATGAAGGCAGAGGGTTCGACCCTGATATTGCCCTGTCACGCAGCGTCAACCGTGAACATTTTGGCCTGCATGGAATGCAGGAACGCGCACGCGCTTTGGGTGGCGATTGTGAGATCATCAGCCAACCCGGGTCTGGCGCGCGCATTATCATCCAACTACCAATTACTGGACATCACCATGCCTGAACCTATCCGCATCTTAATCGTTGACGACCATGCTGTAGTCCGCAAAGGGTTGGCAATGGTCCTTCGTCTGGAACCAGATATCGAGGTAGTTGGCGAAGCGGAAAATGGGCGAGTCGGTCTGGAAGCGGCGAAAAACCTGCTTCCAGACATCGTGCTCGTGGACCTCATCATGCCAGAAATGGATGGGCAGGAAATGGCGCTCGCGCTGCGCAAGTCAAACCCCAAAATAAAAATAATGATGTTGACCGGGACCGCCGTGGATGACCGTGTTTTCGATCTGGTAGCGGCGGGCATTGAAGGCTATGTACTTAAGCAAATCGAACCTGCCGAATTGGTGCGGGCTATTCATGCAGTGGTTCATGGGGAAGCTTATCTGCACCCTGATGTGATGAAAAAAATTGTCGGCAAAATACAACCGCAGCCTTTAACACCAATTACCCTAACCCCGCGTGAAGTGGAAATTCTAGAACACATGGCAACGCCGAATACTTACAAACAAATTGCCGGCCAATTAAATGTGAGCGAAGAGACCATTCGCAGTCATGCCAAGAATATTCTTGAAAAAATGAAACAACCCAATCGAGCACAAGCTGTACTGGCGGCCATGCGAATTGGGTTAATAAAATTAAGCGGATAAACAAAGCACATTTCAAATCGATGAATTAAAAAAGAAGCCGCTCCTCACAATTGTGAGGAGCGGCTTACAAGCGGCGGAT
>CAZHOX010000264.1:0-3870 GCA_964534345.1 uncultured Anaerolinea sp. | reverse complement strand
CGTTCCATCATGTTGCGCGCGTTGTCGTGGACGCCAGCGAACATGAGTGTGCCGCCCTGCTTGTGGAGCCTTTCATGCAAGCGGTGGATGGCTTCAATGCCCGCCGTATCCACCAACGAGACGCCGCGCATGGAGAGGATGAGAGCATGAGTCTCTTTTAGGTCAGCAAAGGCTTCGTTGAATTGACCTGTGGCCGCAAAAAAGAGCGGGCCGGTTAGAAACGCCACGCGGACATGTTTGCACTTCCCGGCGGTTTCAATTCCCCTTTCTCTTAATCGTTTGATGTCCACATCTTGAACGGTGATATCGATGCTGGCGATCTTGTTGAGAAAGACCGCTCCAGCGAGGAAGGAGCCGATCAAGATGGCCTGAGTCAAATCCAATACGATGGTGGCGAACATGGTGATGGTGAAGGCAATCATATCTGTCTTGAAGCGTTTGCCGAAGATGAACTTGATCGCGTCCCATTCATTCATGCGGACGGCGGTGACCATCAACACGCCAGCCAATGCCGCGAGCGGGATGCGCTCCATGAATGGGGTTAGCAAAAACATGGAGAGTAACAACCCAACCGCGTGAATGATGCTGACCATGCGAGTTTGCCCGCCTGATTTGATTCCCACACTGGAGCGTGCGATTGCAGCAGTGGCGGGTACGCCGCCAAAGAAGGGAATAATCATATTGCCTACACCCTGCGCGATCAATTCCTGATTCGCTTGCAGGCGCACACCTGTCATGTTCGAGCCGACTGCGCCGCAGAGTAAAGATTCAACAGCACCGAGAGCGGTGATGGTCAGTGTGGGCGCAATGAAATCGGATAAATTACTAAAAGGGATGTTGGAAATGCTCAGGCGTTCAGCGAGGAACAATGTCCGGGGGATGGCTCCGATCATTGGGGCCGACCAGCTCAAGGCGGCGTTAAGAAGCGTGGCAAGAATAATTCCCATTAACGAGGATGGGAATCGGGCGTTCCATTTTGCAGGCCAAAAGATCATCGTTCCAATCACAACAAGACCAAGTGTGAGGGAATGCCAATCTGGTGTGATGGGCGTGGAAAAATATCCAAGGAATTTTTGCGCAGCGGTTTCGGTGGCTGCGGTTTTGATGCCTAAAAGATTATCAATTTGGCCAATGAAAATAATAAGGGCAATGCCTGAAGTAAAGCCGCTGATGACAGGCGCGGGAATGAATGCAATGAAGCGCCCAAGCCGCATGATGCCCACAAGCAACAGGATGAAGCCGGAAAGCAAACCCGCAACCCAAATGCCCTCAAGCCCGTAGCGTGTGACGAGCACGATCAGCACCGCAGACATTGCGCCTGTTGGCCCGCTGATCTGATACGGCGCGCCGCCAAGCAGCCCCATGATGATGCCCGCGAGAATGGCAGTGACCAACCCCGCCGCCGCGCTTGCGCCAGATGCAACACCAAACGCCAACGCGAGCGGAAGCGCAACGGCTGCAACGGTTAACCCTGCGAGCAAGTCCTGTTGAAATTTCGCAAGTGAATACCCTTTGAATTCATCTCGATACAAACGAACCAGGCTTCTTCGTGGCATGGGCTTTTCTCCGCTGCAATCTTATCTCCAATTGTTTGATATTTGTTGACTGAATTTATGCCGCTAAATTTTCAGGCGACTTGTCCATTTCCGATTCGCAGAAGGAACATCCGCGCCTCTCTGCCTCGACGATGGCCTGATCGCTGGACCAAAAGAAATTTTCCTCGCCGATACTTTGTACGAGTCCGTCGCGCTCCATCATGGCTCGCGCGTTCTCGTGGACTCCTGCAAACATGAGCGTGCCGCCCTGCTTGTGGAGCCTTTCATACAGGCGTTGAATTTCTTCCAGACCTTCGGTATCTATTAATGGTACGCCGCGCATGGAAAGGATAAGGGCGTGAGTGTCTTTCAAGTTGGCGAAGGCTTCATCAAATTGGCCTGTGGCCGCAAAGAATAATGGCCCTGTGAGAAATGCCACGCGGATATGTCTGCACTTGCCTGCCGTTTCAATACCGCGCTGTTTGAGGCGGTCAATATCCACATCTTGCAGGCTGATCTCGATGCTGGCGATCTTGTTGAGGAAGACGGCTCCGGCAAGGAAGGTGCCAAGCAGAATTGCATCCGTGAGGCTAAGAACAACCGTGGCAAGCATGGCGATGCTGAAAGCGATCATATCTGTCTTGAAGCGCTTGCTGAAGATACGCTTGATGGCTGCCCAGTCGTTGGTGCGGATGGCGATGACCATGAGCAAGCCTGCCAATGCCGCCAAAGGAATCTGTTCAAGAAATGGGGCGAATGCAAACATGGCGATCAATAAAATGATCGAGTGGATGATGCTAACCAGACGAGTCTGCGCTCCTGATAGGATGGCTACTCTGGTGCGGATCATGGCTGAGGTGGTGGGGATGGCGCCGAAGAATGGCAGGGTAATGTTCCCAAGTCCCTGCCCGATGAGTTGTTGATTCACTTGCAGGCGAACACCTGTCATATTTGAGCCAACTGCGCCGCAGAGAAAGGCTTCGATGGAGCCGAGTGCTGTGAGGGTTAGGGCGGGGGCGATGAAGTCGGAGAGATTCGTCCACGGGATTTTGGTGAGGTTGAGGTGCTGTTCGAGGATCAATGTCCGGGGGATGGAAGTGATGGTCGTGACTGACCAGCCCACAGTTAAATTAAGAAGCGTGGCGAGGATGAGTCCGGCAAGTGTGGATGGAAAATATCCATCCCATTTTTTGGGCCAGAGCAACATAGTCGCAATGACGACGAGTCCCAGGATGATGGCTTGTGGATTAATAACAAAACTTTCGGTGAAATATCCGATCAGCTTTTGCGCGGCGGTTTCGGTGGTGGGGGTGTGGATGCCGAGCAGGTTGTCCATTTGGCGGATGATAATGATGAGGGCAATGCCAAGGGTGAAGCCGCGAATGACCGGCGCGGGGATGAAGGCGATGAAGCGGCCAAGTTTGAGGAGACCAATGGTGAGCATGAGCAGCCCAGAGAAGAGAGTTGCAAACCACATGCCTTCCAACCCGTAGCGGTTGACGAGCACGATCAGCACCACGCTGGTGACAGCCTTTGCGCCGCTGATCTGATACGGTGCGCCACCCAACGCACCGATGACCAGCCCACCGATGATGGAGGTGATGAGTCCCGCCGCTGCACCTGCGCCGGAGCCGACGCCAAAAGCCAATGCAAGCGGTAAAGCCACCGCTGCAACAGACAGACCGGCGATCAAGTCCTTTTGAAATTTGGCAAATGAATACCCTGAAAACTCGTCTTTATAAAGACGAGCGAGACTTCTTCGAGGCATAAATTGTTCTCCGAAATAAATAGATGTTCACAAAGGCTCATGCTCCCCCAAGGCGTCCTTTGTGTTAGTTGTTGGATTCTATCATAGGGTGCCTTAATTAAAAATAAAGGCTCGTAGGTCAGTAAGACCTATGAGCCCTTTATTAACTGATTTCTTCAAAGATTGCAATCGGAATTTTTCTTTTTGTCATCTTTTGATATTCCAAATAGGGAGGATGCTTTTTTGTAAGGTATTCCCACAGGCGGATATATTCCTCTCCTTCGGCGAACCTTGCATTGGTGCTGATCGTTTTGCCTTTTACTTCAAGGGTGGCTTGTGGTTTGCTTTGCAGATTGAAATACCAATCGGCATGATTATCCTTTCCCCAGTTAGATTCGACAATGAGATATTTGCCTTCGTGGAAGAAATATGCGATGGGAATGCTGCGAGTCTGCCCTGATTTTCGTCCGACTGTGTTCAAGATCAGGATATTTTGTGTGCCGAGCTGCGTGCCAACCTGTCCGCGTGAGATGCGGATGAAGAAGGCGTTGATCTTCATGAACCATTTGATTAATGCGTTTTTCATTT
>CAZHOX010000263.1:0-3881 GCA_964534345.1 uncultured Anaerolinea sp. | reverse complement strand
TGGGGATGAAGAGGGAGAGGAGATAAAGCTCACAGTAGAGGATGTGCTTTTTAAGCGGGATCAGTTTGAAGTTAAGGGAAGAGGCGGTTTAATCATCCACATGAAAGACGCGCCGCGAGTCGGTCAAGTTGTCACGGTGAAGGTTCAGGTAAAATGTCTCGCATGAAAATATTGAAGAAAAATCTTGCTGAAGAAGTGACGTGGCAATACGAAGGCGCGGAATTGAGCCGCGATGAAAATTCCATCACCATTGAAGCGTTGTTCAATCGCGATGACCTGCCGTTTCAGGATATCGTGTTAAAACGCAATGACCGCTTTGTAGAGACTTTTTACACAGACAAGTGGTACAACGTCTTTGAAATTTATGACCGCGATGACGGGAAGTTGAAGGGCTGGTATTGCAATATCACCAAGCCTGCTGTTGTTGAAGATGGTTCGGTCTCTTATGTTGACTTGGCTCTGGACCTGTGGGTTTCAGCAGATGGAAAACGAACCGTGCTGGATGAAGATGAGTTGGAAGAGTTGGGACTGGATGATGATCTAAAGAAAAAAGTTTATGAAGGTTTGCGCGAACTTGAATTACATTTTGAATCAAAAAATCCTCTGCCATGAGCAGAGGATTTTTATTCGATCAAGCAATAACTAGGCCAGTAAACTTGCTGCGGAAACGCCCATCAGGGCATCGCCGTTGTTCCACAACCACCAACCTCCGCCGATGGCTACACAGCAGCAGCAAAGCAAAACGACAACAACTACGGCAATAATCATCGGTGTGTTGTTCTTCTTGGGCTGCTCTTCAGTTGGGGTAACAGGCATTTCATTCATGATTCCTTCTCCTTTTTCTTTTTATATGAATATCGTATAACAATGACGTGCGTGCATTATAAACGAGAAAATTGAGCGGCGAATGTTAACAATGAAATAAAAATATTACGCAGCTTTCGCTTTTTCTCTTCGATTCATCCACCACCAGATGACCAACACCAGCAGAACAATGATGATGGTTCCCATGATCACTGGGATTATGACTGCCAATACAGATGCGATAAATGCAAAAATATCTTCGGCAATAGAGACGGGGACATTTCCTGCGCCGCCGGTTGTTGCTGTCACTGCGGGACGGACAGCCGCTGCTTTGACGGTGTGGACACTGCCTGCCACGAGCAAGCCGCAAGCCAGCGCCAACACGGGGCTGATATCTGTGACCACGTTTGCGCTGGCGGCAAAGGCGATGGCACCAGCTACGGGACGGACAACGGTTTGGATGAGGTCGTTGATGTGGTTAACGGCGGGGACTTTATCTGCCACCATTTCGATGATGACGAGAACGCCAAGCAGGATCAATATCCACGGGTTGGCGAGAAGGTCAAAGGGTGTGCTGAGGTGAAGGGTGTTGGGGAAGTAATGGGCAATGACACCGACAACCAGCAGCGGGATGTAGGCGTTGAGCCCCGCGCTGGCGGAAAGCCCGAATGCAGAAAATATGCCGAGTAGTAATTCCATTTCTATCTCCTTTTTTGATTACGTCATTGCGAGGAGGGCTTTAGCCCGACGAAGCAATCTCGGCCACTATATTAGGAGATTGCTTCGGGCGAAGAACAAGAGCGCCCTCGCAATGACGATAACGTCTTTATCCCGAAAGCCCAGGGAAGCCGCTCCATGTGCCTGTGAATTGCAGTCGGAGTAGGTCAATGCTGAGGATCATGAGCAGTGCCAAGGTCAGGCCTGAGGCGAGCGGCAGCCAGAGTTGGCGCAGGTTATCGAAGGTATTATCCTGCTTCATGATGATGATCCATAGGATGGAGAATACCAAAACCAGTAGCGCCAATGTGCCTAATGCGCTGAGATAGGCGATTGGGTAAAGGACGATGGGGCTGTCTGTCAGCACCAACAGGTTGATGACGATGATCAATGCGACGAGAATGCCAAAAGATTTCCATTCGAGTGCGGGACGGTCGTCCAATTCGCGCCAGAGTGATTGGTTGATGACCGGGTACAAGACCGCCGCGAGCGCAATTCCCATGCCTGAGCCTGTAAAGAGACGCAGCACATTGTTGGGAACATATAAATTGGGGATTTGCGCGAGTGCGCCGTTTGAGCTTTGTTTGAGCAAATAAAGATATGAATTGCTTCCGTCGATGCCGAAGGCGAGGAAGAAAAGAACAAGGACGGCAATGATTCCGCGTGAAGGCAATTTGCTGCGCTTTTTGCTTACGAATGCCTGAAAGATCAACGCTGCGCCTGCGGTATAGAATTCTCCTGTGCAGCGAGCACAAAGCGGAAGTTGGCGGTCACCGATGTGAAAGGATCGTGCGTCAATGCGGTGGCAAACTGCGTACCCGATGGCGTCTAATTTGCCGAGTGCGCCTTCAGGGGAGATGTACATCCATGCGCCGAAAGCAATGATCGCCGCGATGGGTACGAACCATTTGATAATGGTTTGAAATAGTGAGGTCTGGTTTGTATTCATCGCTCACATTATATGGGGGATAAGTATGAATTGCAAGAAATGCAATTTTGTTGTCCGAATGGAATAAAAAGAAGGTTGAGGGAAATCCTCAACCTTCAACTTTTAACCTGAAACTTGCCAATTATTTCTCAAACACAAACTGCCCGTCTTTGTAGAACAACTCACCGTCCACAAGAATTTCTGAGTCGGTGCGCATATCGCAGATCATGTCCCAGTGGATGGCGCTTTTATTCTTTGAACCAGTTTCCGGGTAGCCTGCGCCGAGCGCCATGTGGAACGAGCCGCCGATCTTCTCATCGAAGAGGATATTGCCCGTAAATTGTTGAATGTCAAAATTCGTTCCGATGGCAAACTCACCCAAATGACGTGAACCGGCATCGCTTTCGAGAGTCTTGAGCAGGAAATCCTGATTCTTGTCAGCTTTGGCGGTTCCCACGCGGCCATTGGAGAAAGTCAATTCCGCGCCTTCCACGCTTGTACCGCCGTAGTTTGCAGGGTAGGTGAACTTCACCCAGCCGTTGACCGAATCTTCCACAGGCCCTGTGTAAATCTCACCGTCTGGCATGTTGAAGGTACCGAACGAATTCATGAACGTGCGGCCTTTAACAGAAAGGGTCAAATCCACATTCGGGCCGCGCAGAACGACCTGATTCTTGCCCTTCATGAAATCCACGGCAGATTGCTGTTTTTCTTTTACAGAATTCCAGAAAGCAATGGGGTCCGCTTCATTTGTGTGAACCGCTCCAAACACGAAATCTTCATATTCTTTCAGACTCATGTTCGCGTCTTGTGCGTATGCTTCGGTGGGGTAGAGGGTGGTGACCCATTTGAACTCACCGGCGCCGCCACGGCGGAACTGCGCTTCTGTGATGACCGAAGTTGCCTTGCTGCGGCGTTGAATTTTTGCAGGATCAATATTTGATGTGCCTTTGGTATTTGTCGCCGAGTGGATGCGGATGCGCCCCTCAAATTGTTCGTAGGCCATCTTGTAAAAGGTTGGCACAAAATCAAGCTGGGTGTCTTTTGCATAAGTCAAATACATTTCATCCTGACTAAAAGGCATTGTGCCGGGCAGCGCTACCATTAAATGCGGGTGGCCGCCTTTTTCCAGAATTTGAATATAAAGCTCGCGCAAAAGCGGCTCGGCTGCGGTGGTGCCTTCAAGCAGAATGCGGTCCCCGGGGACAACGCGTGCAGAATGCTGCACCAAAACATTAGCAAATTTTGTAACACGAGTGTCAGCCAATTGAATTCTCCTGAAATGGAATGGCAAAATTATATCATCTGCAATTTACGCCTGGCATTTGATTTGCGTTATACTTTTGCGCATGAAACAACTCCTCCAAAACATCAAAGATGGCAAGACCATCGTCGAAGAAGTTCCCATCCCCACCCCGCGCGAAGGGCAGGC
>CAZHOX010000262.1:0-3885 GCA_964534345.1 uncultured Anaerolinea sp. | reverse complement strand
CAGTGGGTCCCATATTCCATTTTCAGCAAGTTGAATTAAATCTTGATAATGTTGATTCGTATTCAGTTGAAAATCAGCTTGAACTTGCTGAGGCGGTGAAACGCGCCAAGGCGCAGCTTGCTGAACTTCATCAACAGATGGTTGATAAGAGGCTGGGGGTTGAAGCGGCAATTTTTGAGGCGCATGCAGAGCTGTTGGATGACCCGGAGTTGACCGAAGCAGTTCAAGTGCGTGTGAAAACAGGTCAGAGTGTTGCGAAGGCGTGGAAAGTGACAATTGATGAGCAAGCAACTTCAATTGCTTCTTTGAATGACCCATTGCTTGCGGCGCGTGCCGATGACCTGCGTGATGTGGGGAAGCGTGTGCTGCGCCTGATGTTGGGGGTGAGTGAAAAAGGTGTTTCCATGCCAACTTCACCTGTTGTGATCGTGGCGCGTGAACTATCTCCTTCGGACACGGCTTCTTTTGACCCTGAGCGTGTGCTTGGTTTCGGGATCGTGGAAGGCGGGCCGACTTCACATATTGCTATTCTTGCTCGGGCGCTTGGATTGCCTGCCATCGTCGGTGTGGATGAAGCCATGCTGGCATTGGCAGAAAAGACGCCTGTTATTTTGAACGGCAATGACGGCACGTTGACCGTGAACCCCGCAGCAGATGTGCTGGAACGTGCGAAGCAATCACAGAAGCGCTGGTTGGAATATCGCCGCTTCGCGCAGGAGCAGGCTGCAATGCCCGCAGTTACACAAGATGGTGTGCGTGTGGATGTGACTGCAAACGCAGGTTCAATTGCAGACGCTGCCGAAGCCTTGCACATGGGCGCGGATGGTATTGGTCTGTTGCGCACGGAATTTCTTTTCCTTGAACGCACCACTGCGCCAACCGAAGATGAGCAGTTCAGCGTGTACAACGCCATTGCTGAGACGATGAAGGCATTGCCGGTGATCGTCCGTACGTTGGACATTGGCGGCGACAAGCCTTTGCCATACATTCAATTGAAACCCGAATTGAATCCATTCCTCGGCGAACGCGGCATTCGTCTGTGCTTGAACCGGCCGGAACTATTCCGCGAACAATTGCGCGCCATTCTGCGTGCGGCGCCTTCTGGAAATTTGAAGATCATGTTCCCGATGATCAGCGACATCGCTGAAATTCATCAGGCGCGCGCGTTGATCGAAGAACTGCGCGCTGAATTAAATGCGCCTCCCGTGCAGATCGGCATCATGGTGGAAGTTCCTTCTGCCGCGTTGATGGCTGATGTGCTTGCTCCAGAAATTGATTTCTTCTCCATCGGCACCAATGATTTGACCCAATACACACTTGCCATGGATCGCGGTAATTCTGCATTGGCTTCCAAACATGATGGACTTCATCCTGCTGTTCTGCGCCTCATCGCTCAGACGATTGACGCCGCCCACAAATTTGGAAAGCGCGCCGATATTTGCGGTGAGCTTGGCTCTGACCCTGCGGCAGTGCCGATCTTGCTCGGCCTCGGCATGGACGAATTAAGTGTCAGCATTCCATCCGTTCCAACTGTGAAAGCGCAAGTCCGTTCTCTCAAAATTTCTGACCTGCAATCTCTGGCTCGCGAAGCCTTGAATTGCTCCACCGCGCAGGAAGTGCGCGAACTCGTTAAAAAACGTCTCGGTTAACTATTTACTGTAGGGGCGACCCTACAATGTCAATTGGCGTCTCGTTAGGCTTTGTATTCCAAATAAAAATTTTGAAATTTATGCCTTGACGGGTCGCCCCTACTTTGAAAGGAAAATCTCATGGGCGAAAAATATCAAGCCTATCGAAAATTGAACTACACCCTGCCCCAAAAAAGCTGGGCATGGAATCTCTATGGCGCGGGTCTCGAAAAAATGGGACACGAAGGCCAACCCGAATCATTTGCCATTCCTGAACCCAACGACGATCAATTACTCGTCCGCATTGACACCATTAGCATTTGCTTCTCCGATGTGAAGATCATCAAGCAGGGCGGCAATCACCCAAAACTTTACAATCGCGATCTTTCTGTGGAACCCACCCGTCTTGGTCATGAGGTTGCCCTCACCATCGTCAAGGTCGGGAAAAATCTGCAAGGCACATATCAGCCGGGCCAGCGCCTCGCGGTTCAGCCCGATATTTATCAGCAGGGCAAGAGCACGGCGTACGGCTACACCATTCCGGGCGGCCTCATCCAATATCATCTCATCGGCGACGAAGTCCTCAAGACCGACGCGGGCGCATGCCTCCTGCCCGTTGCGGACGATATGGGCTACGCCGAATCATCCCTGCTTGAGCCGTGGGGCTGCGTGGTCGCTGCGTACACTCAACGCCGGCGCCTCACGCCTAAGAAAGATGGGACAATGTGGATCGTAGGCCAGCCAGGCGATTCAACATCCTTCACTTTTTCTGCTGGATTGGAAGCCCCCGCCTCGATCATTCTGACCGATGTGCCTGCTTCCGTCAAACAGGCAGTTGCCAACACTGGAGCAAAAGTCACCGAGCGCAACGGCCTCACATCCGCAGAGTACGAATCACTCAGCAAAGAATTAACAGACGGCGTTGGCTTCGATGACATCGTCCTGTTGAATCCAACATCAGCCAAAACAGTTGGTGACATTGCGCGTTTCATCGCCCGCCGTGGGACATGCAACCTCGTTGGCACCAAGCCGCTTGATGGACTTGTCAACGTAGACCTCGGACGTTTGCACTACGATTACATCGCTTTCATCGGCACGAACGGCACAGACATTGCCGCAGCTTACGGCGAAGCACGCAACCGCTGTGAACTGCGTGCAGGCGGAACGACTGTGTTCATTGGCGCAGGCGGCCCGATGGGACAAATGCATGTTCAACGTTCGCTCGAACTGCCTGACGGCCCGAAATTGGTCATTGCAACTGAGATCAGCGATGATCGTTTGCAAACCTTGAACAATATGTTCTCCTCCTTGGCTGAGAAGAATGGCCGTAAACTGTTATTCTTCAACCCCACCACTTCAAAACAATCCTTCCATGATTTCGTGATGGAAGCGACGAATAACCAGGGCGCAGACGATGTCGTTGTCAGCGTGCCGGTTGCAGGCTTGATGGAAGAAGGCGATACGGTCATGAAGCCCGATGGGATGATGGTGCTCTTCGCAGGGGTTCCCAACGGCACAATGGGCGTGGTCAACTTGAGCAATGTCTATCTTTCGAACGCACAATACACGGGTACATCTGGCCTCACAATTGACGACCAGGCTTCCGTGATGAAGCGCAGAGTTGACGGGACGTTATCGCCCGGTCGTTCAGTGGCAGCTATCGGCGGGTTAGAAACGGCAGCTGAGGGAATTGAATCTGTGATCGA
This sequence comes from uncultured Anaerolinea sp., assembly GCA_964534345.1. Classification (GTDB taxonomy): domain Bacteria; phylum Chloroflexota; class Anaerolineae; order Anaerolineales; family Villigracilaceae; genus Villigracilis. The sequence continues at coordinate 551 of CAZHOX010000262.1, read as the reverse complement.
GGGGAAATATCCCGGTAAGGTTGTCATCTTCCCGCAGATCCACAACATGCCTCTGATGAGCTTGAAAGAAATTCAGGAACACTTGCCCGAAGTTGCAGCCAAACTTGGCGATGACTTGATGTGGACGAACGAGGCTGAGGAAGTGTTGATCGAAAAAATGTGGGAGAAGCCTGCATGATCTACACCCTGACTCCGAACCCCGCTGTGGATCGTGAGTTGACCGTGCCCGCAATGGAATTTGATTCTGTGTTGCGAGCCAGCGAGTCACGCATGGATTTTGGCGGCAAAGGTTTCAACGTCTCACGCCTGCTCAAAGGTATGGAAGCATCGAGCACCGCCGTTGGCTTTCTGGCGGGGAGCGCGGGCGAGCTGCTGCAGAACGGACTCAAAAGCCTCGGCATCGGCACGGATTTTGTTTGGGTGACTGGTGAAACACGCACGAATGTCAGCATTGTCACGCAATCGCATGACCACTATATCAAGGTCAATGAAAAAGGCCCGCAGGTGGATGCAGCCAAACAGCAGGAAATGCTGGATAAGATTAGCGCACT
>CAZHOX010000261.1:0-3887 GCA_964534345.1 uncultured Anaerolinea sp. | reverse complement strand
CGCCATCGGCGTCACCATCGTTGCGTATGTCTCCAAACTCATTGCCGCATGGGTCACTGGCAAAATTTACAAATACACCAGATCCGAATTCTGGACCGTCTACGGTCTCTCCCATGCGCAAGCTGCGGTCACCATCCCAACTTTGGTCATTGGTTTGGAAACTGGACTTTTTGACACCACCCTTTTCAATGCCGCCATCTTGATGATTCTCCTCACCTCGATCACTTCTCCTCTAGTCGTCCAGCGCTTCGCCCCTGACCTGAAAACTGCTTCAGAAGACGATGAGCAGGCTCCACTCTTTGGCAGGGTTCTCGTCCCTGTTTCTGAAGTCAAACAATCGGAGGGACTCGTTTCTCTCGCCAGCCTGCTTGCCCGCACATCCAAAGGAAAAGTTCTCGCTGTTAGTGTTGCCAAAGATGCTGGGCCAAATAAGGAAAGTAGCTTTCGCATTCACAAGGAAATGCTCGGACGAGTGCAAGAATCCCTTCAAGACCCTGAAGCAGAAATTGAATTAATCCCCCGCATGGCATTGACTCATGCGCATGGCATCCTGCACACAGCCCATGAAGAAAATGCTTCGCTGATCGTGATGGGATGGCGCGGCAAACGGACATTGCGGGAAAACGTCCTCGGCTCTGTTCTGGACGAAGTCATCTGGGGATCAGATACTCCCGTACTTGTCGGGAAATTATCCCTTCCATTGAACAGTATGCAGCGTGTGATATTCCTTGTGCCGCCCAAATCTGTCCCGCCAATTGCCTTGCGCCGCATGTTGGAAGCCAACCTTACCTTTGCAAAGGCTTTGAATGTCCCACTCCTCATTCGCGCTGATTCAAGCTACATGCAGACTTTTGAGGCCCTGCTCGTCGTTTGCAATGTGGAACAGCCTGTTGAGATGGAAGTCCTCAAAGATCAGCTTAAGCCCCAAAAACTGGAGCACGAAGCTGCCAGCGACTTTATCATTCTCCCCGGCTTCGGCTCCCGCAAGCGCGTAGCAGATACGCTTGGAAATATCCCCGAACAGATCGCCAAAATGTTTGATGGAAATCTAGCCATTCTGCATTTTGATAAATAACTCACCGTGCGCGGTAGCGCGAGATTTATCTCGCGTTCTCGGGTGAAATGACTCCCTACGGGAGCGATGTGTCGTACTACAATGAAACCGTGTATTATCAGAAAATAATATAAAGTGCCCGCTAATTTTTTGGCAGGCACTTTATATTTGTGGGGTAGGTCTGCGATTTTTCTGTTACTTCAAAATAAAATCAAAAAACTCAATGGACCTTCCCATTGCCGTATAAAAATTAGTGGCAATGTTGTGATTGTCACCTTCGTAGGTGTACAAGTCAGCAATTTTGCCAACTGCACGTGCCTGCTCTGCAAGCCGAATCGAAAAATCCAAGGGGACGTCTTCATCTTCAGTTCCGTGGTGCAGTTGAATCGGTCCAGAAAGATCCGCGAGATAGGAATTCGCAGAGACCGAATCCCAAAATACGGGATTCTCTTCTGGCGTGCCATACAATTCCAGCCATCCACTTCGCCACCCACGCCCGCTCGAACTTGGTGAAGGCGTGAACGAACCTGTTCGTCGCCAGTTGTATAACAGGTCAGGATAAGAGGCGACCACACCCGCCCAGATAACACCCACTTTGATATCCTGTGAAATGACCATTGCGCGCAGCGTCAAATAACCGCCCATCGAATGACCCCACATGCCGATCTTCTCTGCATTCACTTCGGGCAGAGTTTTGATCGCAGAAACTGCATTGAGCACATCCACTTGATAACCTGGGTTGCCATACGCGCCAGTCGCTTCACCTTCCGAAGCATCATGCCCGCGGTAATCAATGCGGAAAACAACGTATCCTGCTTTAGCGATCTCATCCACATAATGGATGTATCTTTCCGTTGTGCGATACACATCTGGAGGAATATAGCCGTGATTGAAAACAATGGCAGGCCAACCGCCTTCAGGAGGCGTTCCATCAGGAATGGTGAGCAGGGCATAAATTTTCAGCCCTTCGGACAAGTAGTATGAATAATAACGGCGATAATTGAGTCCGCGATCCAACTCTTTGACAATGGTCACTTCGCTGCCAGGGTACTCTCCGTTTCGCAGCGCAATGATGCTCATCGGGTGGGGGACAGGCGTTGCGGTTGGCGCAGGTGTTGATGTGAATGTGGAAGTGGGGACGAGTGTGCTCGTACTGGATGCAGTGATCGTAGGTTCAACAATTACCTGCGCATCAGGCAGTGCGGCTTGAGTGGTACATGCTGTAATAAATAGTATTCCAGCTAAAATCACCAATAAGGTTTTCTTCATACATTACTTCCTCGAGAAAGTATCATTAAAACTATATCCATTAAGAAAACAACAGGAGGCGGTTTATTACCGCCTCCTGTTGTACCTTAAGTTTTACTTAATTATGCCTTTGCAGCCGCTTCTGCTTCTCGTAATTTTTCAGTAGCGCGGAAATATTTCAAGTAGCGCATCGAATTTGCATCTCTGCCTAACAACAAATCTGTAGCGCGGATGGAACTACCCAACTTGATCGGGTCTGTGATGGAGCAGGTCGCACCTGCTTGCATCGCCAGCGAAAGAAGCGCAGCATTTACAGAGTGACGATCTGGCAGACCGAAGGAAACATTGCTTGCGCCAAGGCTCATGTTCACGCCAAACTCATTACGGATCAATTCAATGGTTTTCAATGTCACCAATGCAGCCGAACTATTATGCCCCACGGTCATTACCAGCGGGTCAATGATAATATCTTCGATTGGGATTCCCATTTTGGTTGCCCGCTCGATGATCTTGCCCGCCGCGGCGAGACGTCCTTCGGGGGTGGCAGGGATTCCTTCATCACCGATCGTCAGCCCAATGACTGCTGCGCCTCTCTCTTTAACAATAGGCAGGACACTCGCCAATTGTTTTTCCTCCCCGTTGACAGAGTTCACGAGCGGCTTGCCTGGCGCAACTTTCAGCCCCGCTTCCAAGATTTTCGGCTCATTCGAGTCGATGCAAAGCGGCACATCCACAACAGACTTGATCGCTTCCACCACCATCGGGATGATCTCCGCCTCATCAATTTGCGGGTGACCGACATTTACATCCAACACATCTGCGCCCCATGCAACCTGACGAGTCGCAAGTTGTTTGACATAATCCATGTTTTTCTCAACAAGCGCCGCTCCAAGTTTTTTGATGCCAGTCGGGTTGATCTTCTCTCCGATCATCACAAAAGGCTTGTCGATCCCAATGACAACTTCCTTGCTGTTCGATTTAAGTATGGTATGCATGGTGCCCTCCGATATGTTGTATTTGGTGGTCAAGTAGGCGAGTGTTTTTCCTGCCCGTATCAAGACCACATTATTTCTGCAAAAATCTCTTTGCCGTTTCCGCCAGCACTGCCGCACCTACTGGCAGCGCACGTTCATCCAGATCAAACTTGGGATGGTGCAGTTCATATACAGGTCGCCCTTCGATCTTTGTCCCTAGCATATACATTGCACCAGGTGCATCCCTGAGGAATTCAGGGAAATCTTCTGCGCCAAGTGACTTTTGCATCTCATGGACATTTTCTTTGCCGAGCAGGTCCGTTCCGACCTCTGCGATCATATTCGCAACTTGTTTATCATTAACTAATGGCAGACCGCCAAACAGGAAGTTAAGTTCATAATCTCCACCAAGCGCTTTGACCATGTCAAATATTTTGGTTACTTCTTTGCGGATCTGTTTCTGTGTTTCCAGAGAAGTAAAGCGGATTGTACCCGTGAGTTCCACTTTATCAGGGATTACGTTTTCCGCAAATCCGCCATTGATGGACCCAATGCTAACCACAGCAGGTTCAAACGGATCCAATCTGCGCGAGGTGATAGTGTTCAATCCC
>CAZHOX010000260.1:0-3904 GCA_964534345.1 uncultured Anaerolinea sp. | reverse complement strand
GAATCTTTCCTGCCTGAGTTGTTCGCAGATGAAGATGTAAAACTCATTCACGGAGATTTTCATCACTTCAACATTCTCAATTCGGAGCGCGGCTGGCTCGTGATCGACCCGAAGGGAGTCATTGGCCCTGCGGGGTACGAGGTTGGGCCGCTGATGATAAATCCGTGGGGAAGCCTTTCGGACGGAATCAGTTTCAAGGTCCAGACAGAGAGGCGCATTGATATCCTCAGGGAAAGATTGGGCTGGGAGCGGGAAAAGCTCATTCGCTGGTCGCTTGCCCATTCTGTTTTATCCGCATGGTGGGATTTTGAAAGCGACCTGGACTGGGAATATTCGCTGAATTGCGCAAAGGTCTTCGCAGAAATTAAATGATAAGAGCCTCCCAATTGGGAGGCTCTTATCATTTTTGAATATTTTATCTGCCAAGAAGCGCGAAGATGGCATAGCCAAGTGCAAGAAGCGGAGCAACAAAAGCGGGAATGAGTCCGCCAATAGCGGGGACGAGCCCAAGACCAACAACCAAAAAATATAACCACATGCACCAACCAGAAATTGTTTTCGGAAGCGACATTTGATATTCTCCTTGTAGTGAAAGGCGGCTGACCGAATTGCCAACCTAAATAAGATAACACCTATCCGAATTGAAGGGTACGGAACCAAAATGGTACAATCGTTTCATGACATCTATTAATATCCCCGCAGAATTTACACTGCAACGTAAAAATAAATACGAACATTCCACCGCCCTGCGTTGGATCCTTTCTCATGTGCGCCCGTATTGGTTGATCATGGTAATGCTTACGGCAGGTGCAGTTGGGAATGCCGTGCTTGCCGCTGTGGTGCCTGTGCTAACCGGTGATGCGTTCAATGCCATGTTGAAGCCTTCGCCGGACACCTCGGTGCTGCTGCCGCTTGCGTTGACCATTGGCATTTCGCAGATCATTCGCGGCGTGCTTCAATTTGGGCGCAACTTCGGCGCGGAGTTGATGGCGCAAAAAATGGAACGCGATATCCGCGACGAGTTGTATCTTTCGCTGCTAGGCAAAAGCATGACCTTTCACAATTTGCAGCCCGTTGGCGATACGATGGCGCGCTCCACGAACGATGTGCGCGAAGTGAACTACATGTTCAGCCCGGGCGTGAACCTTGTGGTTGGTTCGTTCATGTTCATTCTCATGCCGATCTTTTTCGCGCCGCGTTATCATATCTCGCTGATCGCCACGCCACTGGCATTCACGGTGATCTATTTCATTTCGCTGACACGCTACCTCAAGCAGCTTTCGCCCATCACAGACGATGTGCGCGCGACCTTCGGAAAAATGAACACTCATCTTTCCGAATCATTGGACGGTGTGGAAATCATGAAAGGCGCAGCACAGGAAGGCGCGGAAGTGGACCGCTTCGGCATGAATGCGCGCGATGTACGCAACGCCTTCGTGCAGCAGGGCGACCTTGAAGCGAAATACATCGCCATGCTTTTGTTGGGCATGGCGTACGCTACGGGGCTTGTCCATGCCATTTTGCTTTATCGCGCGGGTCTCATTGACGTTGGCGCGGTGATCGCCTACTTTGGCATGTTGCAGCTTTTGGGCTTCCCCACCTTCACATCCACCTGGGCATACTCCCAGATCTCTTCAGGATTTTCCTCCGCGCGCCGCATTTTGGAACTGATCAACAGCGAGACCAAACTGGATCAAAACGCCTCAGGCCGGACCTCAAACATGGTCGGCGACATTGAGTTTCGCGGCGTCTCGTTCAGATACCCTAACGGCGAGAACGTGCTCAAGAACATTTCATTCAAAGTGAAGGCTGGGCAAACCGTAGCCATCGTCGGGCAGACAGGCGCTGGCAAAACATCTCTCGCGAAATTGATCAACCGCACCTACGACATCTCCGAAGGGCAAGTCCTTGTGGATGGCGTGGATGTGCGCGACTGGAATCTGGCTTCTCTGCGCGAACAGATCTCCATCATCGAACAGGATATCTTTTTATTCTCGCGCTCGCTCAGTGACAACATTGCCTTCGGCAAACCTGGTGCAACAAAAGACGAGATCATGTCCGCATCCATTGCGGCACAGGCGCATGATTTTATTCTTGACTTTGAAGATACCTACGCCACCACTGTCGGCGAACGCGGCGTGACTCTCTCCGGCGGGCAGCGTCAACGCATTGCACTGGCGCGCGCCTTCCTCACCGATCCGCGTGTGCTCGTGCTGGACGACTCCACCTCCGCAATTGACTCGGCTACCGAAGACAAAATTCAACGCGCCATTTCCAACGCATCCCGCGGGCGCACCACCTTCGTCATCACGCATCGTCTTTCGCAGATCCGCTGGGCCGATCTGATCATCGTTCTTCGCAAGGGAGAGATCGCCGCCATCGGCTCACATGACGAGTTGATGAAAACATCCGAAGCATATTCGAGAATTTTTAGAGATTAAGGAGCAGCGGTTAGCCGTTGGCAATTAGCATTTAGCTAAAAGCTAACAGCCAACAGCTAATCGCTAAAGGCTAAAACACATGGGTTTCTTTGCAGGACTTTCCGACGAAAAATATGACCGCCAGTACACAGACCGTGTATTGGTTGGCCGCATGGTTAACTATTTCAATACACAGGTCACACGGCTCGTGTATGCATCCGTCGTCATCATTGTATTGGCAGTGATCGGCGCAGCACTACCTGTCATTGTCAGCCGTATGGTGGATCTAATTCAGCAGCAGCCAAGCAACACGGCTATTGCATGGGTGGGGGTGGCACTTGTCGGCGTGGCATTAGGTATGTGGGGACTGAACTGGCTGAGGCGCGGTTTGATCGTGCGCGCAGTCGGCGATGTCGTTTTAGACATGCGTACCCGCGCCTTCCGTGCCGCCGCCGAGCATGACCTTTCGTTCTACGATCAATTTTCTTCAGGCCGCATTGTCTCGCGCATCACATCCGACACAAATGATTTTGGTCAACTGGTGGTCATTGTTACTGATGTGGTCTCGCAGATCTTTCAGGCCATTTTAGTTGCCATCGTTCTCTTCCGTACCGAGTGGCGGCTTGCGCTTTTGCTCATCGGCTTCCTGCCGTTTATCTTTGCCATTGCGTCGGGCTTTCGCGTGCTGGCAAGGCGTGTCACGAAAAAAGGCATGAAGGCCATGTCTGATGTGAACGCGGCCATCAAGGAGACCATCAGCGGCATTTCCATCGCGAAAAATTTTCGTCAGGAGGAAAGCATCTTCAAATCCTTCGACGAATCCAATCAGCAATCTTACGGCGTTAATGTGCAGCGGGGTCTTATCCTCTCGCTGGTATTCCCCGTGCTCAATGCGGTTGGCGGAATGTTCGTGGGCGTGCTGGTATATGTGGGTGGTCTCAGCGCGGCGCAGGGGATGGTGAGCATTGGCGCGTGGTATCTCTTCATCATGAGCCTCGACCAGTTCTTCTTCCCCGTTTTGAATCTCACATCGTTCTGGGCGCAGATCCAATCGGGGCTCTCCGCTGCGGAACGTGTCTTTGCGTTGATCGATGCAGACCCCAACGTAGTGCAGACTGAGACGAATGATGTGCCGCGTCTCAAGGGCGAGATCCAATTTGACCACATGCACTTTCGCTATTCAGATAAGGAACCGATTCTGACCGACTTCAATCTGGTCATTCCACCCGGAGAGACTCTTGCGCTGGTAGGACATACCGGCGCGGGCAAGTCGTCCATTGCAAAGTTGATCGCGCGTTTTTACGAATTTCAACAGGGCAGTTTGCTGGTCGATGGACGCGACATCCGCACATTGGATTTGAGTCAATACCGCCGTCAATTGGGAATTGTTTCGCAAGTGCCGTTCCTGTTTTCAGGAACCGTGGCAGAGAATATCCGCTACGCTGCGCCGGGCGTCCCCGAACAGGAGATACTACGCCTCGCAC
>CAZHOX010000259.1:0-3921 GCA_964534345.1 uncultured Anaerolinea sp. | reverse complement strand
TGTTACATCCTCGAATGTGCGGATGGAACCTACTACACCGGCTGGACAACCGACCCCGAACGGCGAGTGAAACAGCACAATAAAGGCGTCGGCGCGCGCTACACAAAAACACGCCGTCCCGTAACGTTGGTGTATCTGGAAGAGCAACCTGATAAAGTTACAGCATTGAAGCGTGAACGGGCAATCAAACAATTGAAGCGGCTGCAGAAAAGAAAGCTGGTCGAGAGTGGAAATAAGTAGCCGGATAAATAAGACCCTGAGATATCTCTCAGGGTCTTATTTATTTACTTGTTTTAGCGTTTACTTTCTTCACTCTGTAAACAACGGCAAATGCCCAAGTGAAAAAATGTGCATCCATTGTGCGCGGTCGCCTTCAGTGAGGATGGCAGCCTCACCCGCCACACTAGCGCCAGCTTTATCAAGGATCATGCGCATACCTTGCAATGTGGAGCCTGTGCTGATCACATCGTCCACCACCAATACTTTTTTGCCTTGAATCAACTCGCGGTCTTTTTCATCCAAGATCAAAACCTGAGGCTGACCCGTGGTAATGGAAAGAGTCTCTGCCTGAAGAGCATCGCCCATATAAGGCTTGTATTGCTTACGGAAAACAATATAAGGTTTTTTCGTCTCGGCTGAAAGCGCATACGCCAACGGAATGGATTTAGCTTCCGCCGTGACGATGATGTCGTAATTCACATCTTTAATTTTTCGAGCAAGTTCACGAGCGCTGGCTTGCACCAGTTCTGTGTCCCCAAGAATGTTCAAAATAGCGATCTTCAAACCCGGCTTAATTTCAAAAAGACGCAGTTCACGTTTGACGCCTGCAATCTCGATCGAATACGTTTCATGTTTCGGCATACTATCCTCCAGAAAAAAATTTGCATCGGTAGTTTATCACAAAAGAATTGCAGGAACTCGCCCGTAATAGGTTTAGAAAATTTGTGCTATACTCTGCAAATGCGACCGATCCGCTCTTCTGAAATTGGAACCTACCTCTACTGCCGCCGCTCGTGGTGGTACCGCAAAAACGGAGTCGAATCCGAGAATCAGGCGGAGCTTGCGGCTGGGACGGATTTACACAAACGACACGGCCGACAGGTCATTGCCTCGGCTCTCACGCGGACCGTTGGCCTGCTCCTGCTTCTGGCAGCGATCCTTACACTGGTAGCGTATTGCGCGGCGCAATTATGATTCACGTTTATAAAAAGGCCTATCCATGTCTGAGTTGTTAAACCGTCTTGCCTATCTCCAAACTCGCCGCGACAGAACCCCCAATCTCGATCTGGCGCGCGACCTCGCCGCGCGGGAAGACAAGGCTGGTATCCGTGAGATCGCCCAGAACATGCGAAATGAGAACAAAAACATTCACTCTGACTGTGTTCATGTCATGTACGAAATTGGCATCATTGACCCCAAGCTCATTGAGCAATATGGCGATGAATTTATAAAACTGCTAAAAAGCAAACACAGTAACATGGTTTCAGGTGCAATGACCGCTCTCGCGGAAATAGCAAAGGTCAATCCCGAGCTTATTTTCAAGAATTTGGATGCGCTCAAGAGAGCCTCCAAAGAAGGAGATGAGATCACCGTTGACGCTTTCATCTCTGCTCTGGCAAACACCGCTGAAGCAAACGAAGAATACAACACAAAGATACTCCCGTATTTACTTGAGCACTTATCCTCCTGCCGCCCAAGTGACCTGCCGCAACACGCCGAGAGCATGTTGCCCGCCATCGATGAATTTAACAAAGATGATTTCGTCAAAGTCCTGAAAAAAAGACAACAAAAATTGGACAGCGCCGCATTCACACGGCTTGGCAGGATCATACGGTTGGCGGAAAAAATATAGATTTTTCTCATGTTGTATATCACCCTTTTCCTTTTCATTCTGGCAATCCTCTTTTTCTGGCGTTCAGACCGTCAGCAAAAGGCTGCCGGCCTGCCCGGTGGACGTGTCATCTACACCGATACACGCGGCTGGGGCAAAGTGGAAAAACCACTTTACCACGAAGCATTTGGGCTAACCGGCAAGCCTGATTATTTGATCGAAAAGAACGGACAGATCATCCCCGTAGAAGTAAAGTCTGGGCGTGCGCCGGAAACGCCGTATGACTCGCACATCTTTCAACTGGCATCCTATTGTCTGCTGGTTGAAAAAACGTACCGCAAACGCCCGCCGTATGGAATCATCCATTATGAGAACCGCGATTTTGCAATTGATTACACAAAAGAGTTGGAGTCTGCGCTGATCGAGCTGCTTGCAGACATGCGTGAAGATGAACTGAAGAAAGATGTCCCTCGGTCGCACGACCAGCCGTCCCGTTGTAAAAGATGCGGGTTTCGCAATGTCTGCGACCAAAAGCTGGCATAACGCAGATTATTAATCTGCACAAAGGTATAATTTCGATATGTCTGCGTCATTCACACCGAAACGACCTGTCATCACAGCGTATCCGAAAATGCCCGAAGCCTTTGCAGAAGCAGAAGCCATGGCAGCATTCCTGGAAGAGAAAGGCATTCATGCGCCTTACGGCTCATTGTATGACGAAGATCTTCGCAAGGCAGTAAAAAAAGGCGAGTACGACATGCTCATTGCTGTGGGCGGCGATGGCAGCGTTCTTCGTGCAGGGCATTTGTGCGCTCCTTCAGGTGTTCCAATCTTGGGAGTGAATCTGGGCAGGTTGGGGTTCCTCATCCAAATTGACCGCAAGGAATGGCGCGAGTACTTTGAAAAATTATTCAACGGCGAAGCCTGGATCGAAAACCGTATGATGCTGCGTGCAGAACACGTCCGCGCAGGTGAAAGCATTGGCATTTCAAAAGCGTTGAATGAAGTTGTCGTTGCCCGCGGGCAAAACCTGCGCCCTGTGCGTCTGACCGCATCAGTGGATAACCGTCAACTGACAAGCTATGTGGCCGATGGGTTGATCGCATCCACCGCCACAGGCTCCACAGCGTATGCCCTTGCAGCAGGCGGCCCCATTCTGCCGCCGGAGTTGAGAAATATTTTGCTTATGCCAATTGCACCACATCTTTCTGTAGATCGTGCAGTTGTTTTGTCAGAAGGTTCATCTGTAAATATTATTGCAAAAAGTGAGAATGCAGTCTTAAGCGTGGACGGGCAGCCACCAACGCCATTAATGGAAGATGATATTGTTAATGTGATCGCCGCCGATGTGACTGCACAATTTGTCCGATTTGGAGACCCAGGTTATTTTTATCGCAACCTTACTGCTCATATGAATGAAAATTCTTTAGGATTTCCTCGATGACCGATACCTCAGCCACCTATTGTTATGCCCATCCCACCCGTGAGACCAGCTTGCGCTGCAAGCGCTGCGACCGTCCCATGTGTGTTTCCTGTGCAGTGCGCACTCCTACGGGATACGTTTGCAAGGAATGTGTCCGCCAGCAGCAAAAGACATTTGATACCGCCATGTGGTACGACTATCTCATTGGTTTCGGCGTGACCTTTGTGCTTTCCCTCATTGCCAGTTCCCTCACGGCTTTGGTGGCAAGTTTCCTTGGGTTCTACACGATTTTCATCGCTGCGGCAGTCGGCGGCGGCGCAGGGACATTTATCGCCAACATCACATTGCGGGCTGTCAATAAGCGCCGCTCGAAAGCCTTGTTCGTTTCCTGCGCTGTTGGAATGGTAGTGGGCGCCGTTCCAGCTCTTGTGGCACTGCTCTTCACAGGACAGATCCTTGCACTCATTGCAATTGGTATTTATATAGTAGTTGCCACTCCCACCGTTTACTCACGTCTCTCTGGAATTCAACTTACAAGATAACCCATGCTTACCGAACTTCACATCCAAAACTTCGCAATTATAGATAAACTCGATCTGCGCTTCGGGCAGGGACTCATCATCCTCACCGGTGAAACAGGCGCAGGTAAATCCATCATCCTCGATGC
>CAZHOX010000258.1:0-3961 GCA_964534345.1 uncultured Anaerolinea sp. | reverse complement strand
CCAGAAGCTGAACAAAAATTCTTGGCAGGTGTAGGCGCACAGTACGAATCCGAAATGGTGTATCACTCCATTTTGGAACACCTTGAAAAACAAGGTGTCATTTTCCTTTCCATTGAAGACGGCCTCAAACAATACCCCGATTTGTTCAAAGAATATTTCGGCACTGTTGTACCGATTGAAGATAACAAATTCGCAGCACTGAACTCTGCTGTTTGGTCTGGCGGTTCCTTTGTATATGTGCCAAAAGGCGTAAAAGTGGATTTGCCCTTGCAGGCATATTTCCGCTTGAACACCGCCAACGTCGGCCAATTCGAGCGCACACTCATCATCGTAGATGAGGGCGCATCTGTGCATTATGTGGAAGGTTGTACCGCTCCGCAGTACACCACCAACTCCTTCCATAGCGGCGTGATCGAGATCGTCGTCAAGAAAGGCGCGCGTTCTCGCTATTCCACCATTCAAAACTGGTCAACCAACGTCTTCAACCTCGTCACACAGCGCGCGCAAGTTTTCGCGAACGCTTCCCACGAGTGGGTGGATGCGAACCTCGGCTCCAAGCTCACCATGAAATACCCATCCTGTTATTTGATGGAGCCCGGCGCTCACGGTGAAATGCTTTCCATGGCATTTGCCGGCCCCGGACAAACTCAAGATGCTGGTTCCAAGATGATGCATTTTGCTCCCAACACCACCAGCAAGATCGTCTCCAAGTCCATCAGCAAGAGCGGCGGACGAGCCTCTTATCGCGGCATGGTCAAAGTGTACAAAGGCTCGAAGGGCGTCAAGTCCAACGTGGTTTGCGATGCACTTTTGCTCGACCCCAAATCCCGCTCCGACACATACCCCACCATCGAGATCGACGAAGACGATGTGACCATCGGTCACGAAGCCTCCGTCAGCAAAGTGGGTGAGGAGCAACTCTTCTACTTAATGTCTCGCGGCCTTAGCGAAGAAGAAGCCACCACCATGGTGGTCTCCGGCTTCATCGAACCGCTCGTCAAAGAACTGCCGATGGAATACGCGGTAGAAATGAACAGATTGATCCAACTTCAAATGGAAGGCAGCATCGGGTAGAAAGTAACAAGTTGAAGGTTGAAAGTTTACCTTCAACATTGAACCTTCAACCTTCAACGGATAAAAACATGCAAGAGAAACCAAAAGTTACTGTATCAAGAGGACGACGGACTGATTCTGCCGCAAGAGAATTTACCTTCACTCAGGCAGATGTCTCCACAGCAGGCACTGGTCTCGCCTCTTTCCGCGCCTCAGCCTGGGACTCTTTCAAAAAGCTTTCCCTCCCCGTCGCCACGGACGAAGCCTGGCGCCGCACTGATCTGCGCCTACTTCCCGCATCTGATTTCAAGCTCCCCAAAGAAGGAGCTTTCGAAGACCTGCCAGTTGTACCTGATTATTTGCTCCAGTCATTGACCGGCGACCAGCACGGCGGACAAATTACCCTGCTTCCCGGCGGCTCCCAAATTCAGTTGGATGAAGCCCTCGTGAAGAAAGGCGTTGTCTTCACCGACTTTCGTACTGCAGAAAAGAATCATGCCGACCTGCTCGCAAAATTGATCGGGCAGATCGTGAAGCCTGAAGATGGCAAATTTGCCGCACTCGCTTCTGCATTAGCGCAAAACGGCGTTCTGCTCTACGTTCCCAAAAACGTGCAAGTGGACTACCCGCTTCACTCTGTGTTGTGGGGACCAGGTTCTGACTTAGCCCACTTCTCTCATTTGGTCGTGTACGTGGAAGATGGCGCGTCTGTGACGTACGTCCACGAAGCGGCTTCACCCGATGAAGTTGGTCACGCCATGCACGCGGGTGTTGTCGAAATTTACGTTGGCAAAGATGCCAACCTGCGCTTTGTTGAATTGCAATCCTGGGGACGCCATGTCTGGAATTTCTCTCATGAGCGTGCTCGTGTGGAACGCGGCGGCAACTTGGACTGGATCTTCGGCGCTGTCGGTTCACGCCTGACCAAGAACTTCTCAGATCTTGATCTGGCTGGTGAAGGCGCAGTGGGGCGTATGTCTGGCTTTTACTTCACGAACGGGACTCAGCACCTCGACCACGATACCCAGCAGAATCATCTCGCTCCACACACCACCAGCGACTTGCTTTTCAAGGGTGCATTAAAAGGAAAGAGCCGTTCTGTATGGCAGGGCATGATCTATGTTGCCCCCGGCGCACAAAAGACGGATGGCTATCAAGCCAATCGCAACCTCGTCCTCGATGATCAGGCGCGCGCAGACTCTATCCCTGGCCTCGAAATTCTTGCGGATGATGTCCGTTGTACACACGGTGCAACGGTGGGCAAACTTGAAGCCGAGCCGCTTTTCTATTTGAAGTCTCGCGGGATCCCGCAACGCGAAGCCGAGCAATTGGTCGTGGAAGGTTTCTTTGACCCGATCATGCAGCGCATCCCGTTTGAAGGTGTGCGCGAGAGATTCCAACAGGCAATTCAGGATAAGTTGTCGAAATAGATTTTTTATGAACCTGACATGCTCAAAAAATGGCATGTCAGGTTTTTGAGCAGTATAATTTCTCAGATTAAGGATAGGCCAATTAAGTGGGAGCAGCTAACAGTTATGTTATGAGGCGAGGGCGTCTCTATATTTAAGACAGGATGTGTGTCATGGTAGTAAAATCCAAAGCGAAACCCAAGCAAAAGTCCAAAACTAATGTGAAGGCAAAGGTAACACTAAAATCCAAGGCGGTGGTAAAGGCAAAGCCTGCCGGAAAATTAACCTCCAAGCCAAAAGCAAAGGTGACGATATTGAAAAAACCGATCGCAAAATCAGGCGTCAAAGCCAGCTCTGCAAGTGAACCTAAGACAAAATCGGCCAATGTTGCTGCGGCAATGGAAAACGCTGTTGCAAAGTCGAATGCTGCCACTCCTGTTGTAAAACGCACTTTAATTCCCTTGGTAGACCGCCATAAACCAGCCAAGCGATCTTCACGTGTGAGCCAATTTGCTTTCATGAAGGCTCCCGGCTTTGAACATGCTTTTGAAGTGGGTGACACGGTGGAGGTGTTTTGCGATCACGAAAAAAGCCGCGAGCGCATTCGTGGATGGATCAAGGGCATTGTTGTTCAGGTGGATAATAAAATGGTGGCAGTGCAATTCCGCTCCAATGTGTATCTCACGGACGGCTGGATGGTTCCCGACCGCATCCTTTGGTACCCGCTGACTTCCGAACATATTCGCACGCTTCCTGGCAAGAAGCCAGCCGCGAAAAAAGATTTTATTCCAGATTATTAAGGCACATACACAAGGAGATAGGTGGAAATGATTCTGTCTCCTTGTGTGCTTGTCTACTTCTCCCATGACCCTTAACTTAGAACAAATTCGTAAAGACTTTCCAATTCTCCAACGCGAAACCCGGCCGGGTGTGCGCGTGACATATTTGGATTCCACTGCAACTTCGCAAAAGCCTGTGCAGGTCATCGAGGCGATGAATGATTATTATCGCCAATCGAACGCGAACATCCATCGTGGTGTGCATACCCTTGCTGAAGAAGCCACCTCCATGTATGAAGGTGCACGCGAGAAGATCGCGAAGTTCATCAATGCGTCTTCTTCACGCGAAGTGATCTACACACGCAATACAACCGAATCTATCAATCTGGTTGCCTATTCGTGGGCACGCGCAAATTTGAAGGCTGGTGATCTTGTCATTTTGACAGAGATGGAACACCACAGCAATCTCGTTCCCTGGCACATGCTGCAAGCGGAACGGGGGATCGAGCTGGAGTTCATTTCGGTGACAGAAGATGGCTTGCTCGATCTGGAAATGTACAAGACGCTTCTTTCCCGCCGCCCGAAGCTGGTCTCGTTTACGCACATGTCCAACGTCCTGGGCACGATCAACCCTGCCGCCGAAATCATCCGCCTGGCTCACGAAGCTGGCGCAATTGCTCTGGTGGATGGAGCACAGTCTGTTCCGCATTTGCAAGTGGA
>CAZHOX010000257.1:0-3977 GCA_964534345.1 uncultured Anaerolinea sp. | reverse complement strand
GGGCGATCTCATCCTGCTGGTCTTGATATTCTTGAAGCTGCTTATCGTATTCGAGTAGTTTTTGGTCGAGATAGTCGCTATAGTTGCCGTCAAATTTGCGGATGAGGTGAGTCGCCGAATCCAGCTCAAGAATGGCGTTGACGGTGTTGTCCAAAAATGCGCGGTCATGCGAGACGATGAGTGCAGCGCCACGAAAGTGATTGAGCCATTCTTCCAGCCATTCCAGCATTTCGATGTCGAGATGGTTGGTGGGTTCATCCAACAGCAGGAGATGCGGGTCTTCAAGCAGGACGCGTGCCAGCATGAGACGAGTCTTCTGTCCGCCGCTGAGGTGGGCGATAGGCGTATCGAGTGGAAGGTCTGCGAGGCCGAGGGGAGTGAGGATGGTTTCAGGTTGAAGGTCTAAGGTTGAAAGTTGAGTTAGTGCTTCATCGTAGCGGGTTTGAAGATTAATGTTGGTTGGGTCTTTTGATAATGCTTCGGCAAGGGAAGCGATATCAGCTTCGAGATTGTCTGAGGAAACAGTATCAGGTGTGAGCGCGGTGCGAAGCGTCTCTTCGGGGGAGAATTCTGCTCCTTGGGCGAGGTATCCAACCCGTAGATTAAGGCGCGTCGAAATGACATTTCCCGAATCTGGAAGTTCGAGACCTGCAAGAATTTTCATGAGCGTGGTCTTGCCTGAGCCGTTCGCGCCGATGAGACCAATGCGTTCGCCCGCGCTGATGTTGAAATTTATATTTTGAAGGATCGGCTGGATGCCGTAATTTTTGTTGAGGTTGTGAATGCTAAGCATAAGGTAGCTCCATAGTTAAAAAGAAAACCGAGGACATGCCTCGGTTGATGAATCAAAACAGAAGGGAATGCCCTGAAAAGATTGGTTGACTACAGAGTGTCCGTCATTCGCTGCGCTCCTTTGATTAGCAAAAATATTTTATCACATGAGGTAAACTTGTGTGCTGATTTGGCGTCTACATCAAAGAGGAAACGATGACAAAAAAAATATTAGTTGTTCTTGCACATCCAGATGACGAGTCGTTTGGGTTGGGTGGTACGATCGCCTTGTATTCACAGCGCGGGTATGAAACTTATTATGTTTGTGCCACACGCGGTGAAGCAGGTACTGTGGATGAGGAGCATTTGCGCGGCTTTAAAGATACCGCCGAAATGCGTACCGATGAGTTGATGCGTGCTGCAAAGCATTTGGGATTGAAGGATGTTATCTTTTTGAATTACCGTGATTCGGGTATGCCCGGTATGGAAGATAACAAGCACCCCAATGCTCAGATCAATGCGCCAGTTGAGGAAGTGGCGGGCAAGGTCGTGAAATATATTCGCCAGATCAAACCTGATATTGTGCTGACTTTTGACCCCATCGGCGGATATAAACATCCAGACCATATTCATATTCACAAGGCGACGGTGTTTGCCTTTGCAAATGCAGACAACGCCTCTTTCTACCCGGAAGCTGGTGAGCCTTTCAAGCCGCAGGCTTTGTACTTTCAGGTTTTTCCAAAGGGCTTGTTGCGGGCGGCGGTTTTCTTGATGCCGTTCTTTGGCAAAGACCCGACGAAGTTCGGGCGCAATGGCGATATCAATATCAAGGAATTGGCTGAAGTGACCTTCCCTGTGCATGTTCGTTTGAATACCCGTTCTGCTTCGGAGGCAAAGACCAAAGCGAGTGAATGCCACGCATCACAAGGCGGTGGTCAGATGCGCCGCGGGTTGATGGGGTTCATCACTAAAATGATCGGTGAGCGGGAAGACTATATGCGAGCTTATCCGCCTGTGAATGGCAGCTTCAAGCGCAGGTACGATCTGTTTGATCTGTAGGCTGGTTCGGTGTAAAAATGGCTGGAACATTTCCGGCCATTTTTTCGTTTAATGAGGTGAGCGTGAAAATGGGAAGCATGTTAGAATTTTTTAACTCCCTACACTGGTAAAAATATGACAGAAAACATAACAATGCAATCTAAAAGCAGGTTTAATTTTGCTCGGATCGTTGAGGTTTTCCTTCAACCACAGCGCACTTTTGCTTTGTTGGTTGAGGAGGCACGTTCTAACTGGTCTACACCCATGTTGGCGTTGAGTCTCTCCGCCTTTCTAGGCGTGATCGTCAGTGGTTATTTGACATCACGAGCAGCAATGATGGGCGAGGTTCAATTACCACGCGATTGGGAATGGTGGACGCCTGACATGCAAGCGAATTACATGCAAGCGCAGCAATCTATGCAGGGACCTGTATTTGCTTATGTCATTCCGCTTGTTTCGGCTTTGGTGGGGTTATGGCTTGGCTGGCTGATCTTGAGCGGGTTGCTGCATCTTGGATCCACGCTGTTAGGCGGACGCGGCTCGATGCAGAACGCTTTGAACATTACAGGCTGGGCGAGTTTACCGTTTTTGATCCGCGATATTTTGCGAATTGTCTTTATGCTGATCGTGGGACATTCCATTACCAGCCCTGGGCTTTCTGGCTTTGCTGGGAGTGCGGCGTTTGTGGCTCAAATGCTTGCGCGTGTAGATATTTTTTTCATTTGGAGTATCGTTTTGCTGGTGATCGGTTTTGGTGTTGGTGATAGTCTTCCAAAACTCAAGGCGATCACTAATGTTGTAATTGTCACTCTTTTACTTTTGCTCCTGCAATCGGGCATCGGTACTTTGCTTTCCAATGCCAGTGGATTGGTTGTTCAACGTCCATTTTTTTAACCATGACTCCTCCCTTAATTAAAATCACTGGGTTGAAAAAACACTTCCAAATGGGTGGAACCACCGTCCGCGCTTTGGATGGTGTGGATGTTGAGATTCCTGCGCATACATTTACGGTGGTAATGGGTCCCTCAGGGTCTGGAAAGAGTAGTTTGCTTTATCTGCTTGGCGGGTTGGATAGACCAACTGCCGGGGAGATCACCGTCAATGGCGAGCGGTTGGACCAAATGGATGAAAATGCTTTGGCACTTTTTCGCCGCAAGACGATGGGATTTATTTTTCAATCGTTCAATCTGGTTCCGAGCATGTCTGCGTTGGAGAATGTGGCTTTCCCGATGCAGTTTGCAGGGGTTCCTGCATCGCTGCGAACTGAAATATCAAAAAAATTATTGGAGCAGGTTGGTCTTGCGGAGCGCAGTCATCATACCCCGTCTGAACTTTCGGGCGGGCAGCAGCAGCGTGTGGCGGTGGCACGGGCTTTGGTCAATGACCCCAGCTTGATTTTGGCAGATGAGCCGACGGGGAACTTGGATTCTCAAAGCGGTGTGGCGGTCATGCAATTGCTTTCTGATCTGCACCGTGCAGGGCGGACAGTTCTGGTTGTTACGCATGATCCACGCATGACGCGCTTTGCCACGCATAAGATATTTTTGTTGGACGGCAAAATTGTCAGCGAAGCGGAGTATCAGTCCGCGGCGTTGGATGCTGTACAGCTTTCTCATGATGGAGGATAAATGTTCTTAGCAAGAAAGCAAATAACTATATTGGGTTTGATTCTGGCTTTAATGATGGCTTCTGTTCCAACTTCTGTTTTTGCGGATGTAACTTCGGTGTCACCAAGCAATATTGTTAATGATGTAGCTACGATTATTACAGTTTCTGGGGATGCTGTGGGGGGCGGTTTTATTGATGGTACATCTAAAATATTTTTAGATGGAGTGGAACTGCCAGGCACAGTGTTTGTTAATGCCACTGAGTTGCAAGTAACTGTTCCTGCTGGAATTGCGCCAGGAGCACATCAAATTACTGTCCCTGCAACAGGCGGCGGTTCAGCTGTTTTGAATGTTTCTGCTCCAGTACCTCCAACTGCTACTGCCACGTTGACTGCATTACCATTTACCCGTCCACAGATGGTCGTGGACTCTTCCGGCGCGAATGTGGAGAAGATTTCCTCAGGTAAAAATTTCAAATTTACAGTCAATTTTGATAACGCAGGAAATATGATGGCATACAATGTGCAGGCCGTGTTTTCTTCCGCAGATTTGATTCCACTT
>CAZHOX010000256.1:0-3994 GCA_964534345.1 uncultured Anaerolinea sp. | reverse complement strand
AGAAACTCATTGAACGAGGTTTGAATAATAGACTTCCAGAACATTGTTCCCATGCTGGCACGGATCACTGACGGATGATACAACTCCACGCCGCCATCGAGCAGGAATAGCGTATCCACACCGACCGCGTCCAACGTGCGCAGAATGGTTCCCACATTGCCAGGGTCCTGCGGAGAGACAAGGGCAACTGCTTTCTTGAACGGTTTCACATCTTTGAGTTGACTCTTTCTCTGGCGGACAATGGCAATGATGCCTTGCGGGTTTTCCTTGTCAGCTAGAGCCTCCATCACTTGGGCAGTGACAGGCTGAGGCTTGAAAGAGAAACGGGTAATTAATTCATGGGCGAAGGGACTGGTTAACACTCCAGACGAGTATAGAATGGTTTCCACATCCCAGCCTGCTTCAACAGCTTCGCCAACATGGTGAATGCCTTCCACGAGAAATAAGCCGCTTTCATTGCGGGCTTTTTTTTGGCGCAGCGCGCGCGCCTGTTTAATAAGAGGGTTGCTTGTACTGGTGATCAATGGTCTTTGCATATCCCCATTGTAAATGATTATTCACTCCCAGAATGTATGATGATGCGATCAAATTTTCCCTTCAAGCACTAGTTTATAATTACCAGCATGAAATCCCACCGCTGGTTGATGCTTTTGCTGTTGTTTTTTCTATTTGCATGTCAACCAAGTTCTCCTCAATCCATCACAATTCTTGACGGCGAAACAATGCTCAAGGTCAGTTCCAATTCAAGGACGCCGCTGTTGATTCTGACCGAGGCAGGCATTACACCGCACCCCGCAGACAGAGTTTTCGTTAACGGGACTCTTCATGCGTTGGATCAAGCCATCACAGAAAAAGGTTCTATTCAATTGCAGTTGCGCCGTGCGGTTGCGTTGACTGTCCTATCTCCCCAAGGCGAACAAACAATCCAAACTTCGGCGCTCACGGTTGGGCAGGCTCTACGTGAAGCAGGCCTTGCACTCGGCGCGAATGACATCATCGACCCGCCTGCTGAAACTGCGATTACCTCTGCGATGATGGTGAATTATTTTCCAGCGCGGGATTTGGTAATTACCACTGGCGACAAGACGATCAACATCCGCTCTGCCGCAGGGACAGTTGGTGCGGCACTTGCTGAGGCTGGGATTCCACTGACAGGACTGGATACCAGCTCACCGCTTGAGAATGAGGCGCTGCCTGAAGATGGGCAGATCCGCGTGACACGAGTCTATGAATCCATCAGCATCACAATGGAGACGATTCCATTTGAAGAGGAATTTGTCGATTCCGTGGATGTGGCTTTTGGAGATGAAAAGATTCTTGAACCCGGTGTGAATGGCATTACGATGGTACGCACGCGCATCCGCTACGAAAATGGAAATGAAGTAAGCCGCGAAACAGAAGACAAAACAATTTTGCGTGAGCCGCAAAAACAGATCGTGGCGAGCGGCACAAAAGTTGTGATGGTTCCTGCGGGCGGCGATATCCCTTATGAATATTGGTTCGCTACAGAGATGTATGCTTCATGGTATTCGCCGTGCAATTCCGGCACAGGGAGCTGCTCCTACGGAACTGCAAGCGGCGCCCGCGCAGGCTTTGGCATAGTGGCTGTGGATTATTCGATCTATTCATCCATGGCGGGAATGCAAATATACGTCCCCGGGTATGGGCGTGCCACCATTGGAGATACAGGCGGCGGGCCGATCATTGAAACAACATTTGGCGTGCCGCGTACGAAGTGGATCGACCTTGGTTACAATGACAATGCAGTTGGAGGGTTAACAGGCTGGGTAACGGTATACTTCCTTGCGCCTGCTCCGGCTGTCATTCCATATTTTTTGAAATAAATTCTTTACCACACCGCGAAAAACAACCAACAACAAAATGACCCGATCTCAAAAAATCACCATCGCCCTGCTTTCCGTCATTGCCTGCGGGCTTCTTGCAGGGCTTGGCTTTTACACCTATTCCAATTATCAAGCCTTCACAACCCAACCGCTTGGGCCAGCGCTTCCTACAAGCCAGCAATCTCTGCCGCCATTATGGACAGTCACTCCCGGCCCCTCGCCAACTCCTTTAGGCGCGGTCACTCTCGCGCCATTAATAACTGTCCCCGCTACCATTGCCGCGCCATCGGCCATGTGCGGCGGGCCAAATATTATGAACGTTCTCCTCGTTGGCGCAGACACCCGTGGAGATAATTACATCTACGGCCTTGCAGATGCCATTCGCGTTGTGCGGGTTGATTTCGTGACACCCAAAGTGACCATGCTCGAATTTCCGCGTGATCTGTGGGTTGAGATTCCACACATCTCCGATGATCTCAACGGGCAGGATCACGAAAAATTAAATCAAGCCTATCTTTATGGACAGCCCGGCTTCAAATATTGGGACGACCCCAGCGAAGGCCCCGGCTTGTTGGCACTGACTTTGAATAAAAATTTCGGCGTACAAACAGATCATTACGTTTCCATCAACATGCGCACCTTTGAAAACATCATCAATGCCCTCGGCGGCATCGATGTGAACATCAAAAATGAGGAAGCCGCCAAAAGCACCGGACTGCCCATTGGCATTCACCACCTCGACGGCGCAAATGCTCTCAAAGTGGCACGCAACCGCGGCGGCGGCAGTTTTGAACGCGCCGACAATCAAAACATCGTTTTATGTGCCTTACGCAAAAAACTCACCAGCCCCGAGATCGTTACACAAATTCCAGAGCTGATCACATCCTTTAATGACAACATCCGCACCGATTTCACACCAGAACAAATTTCTCAACTTGCGTGCCTCGGCACAAAACTGCCTCCGCAAAATATCGTCCTCACCAGCTTTCCGCAAGAACTGTTCACCCAAACCCGAGAATTCGACCCCGTCTTCGACAAACGCATTGCCATCCTCGATGCCGATTTCAACATCCTCAGTGACTATGTCCGAAAATTTCATGCAGGCACCTGGCCCGCAGCCATCCTGCCTGCCCCATCATCCATCTCACCTGCAAACGAAGATATCCCATTGGTCTGTGATTAAAAATGAAATACTCAAACGTCCCCCCGCTTAATGCCGCCGCCGTTCTAAAAAGATATGGCCTGCGTGCCGATAAAGCCCTCGGCCAAAATTTTTTACAGGATAATTCCGTTCTCGAAAAAATTGCAAATGCTGCAGAAATTTTGGAAGATGACTGCGTCTTGGAGATTGGTCCCGGCCTTGGAAGCCTTACACGCTATCTGGCTGTCTCTGCCAAACAGGTGACAGCGGTCGAGCTGGACTTTGACCTGCTTGCCCCACTACAGGCAGTTCTCCAGCCTTATCAAAATGTGCGCGTGGTACATGGTGATATCCTCAAACTATCCATCTCAGAGTTGATCAACCAACCCAACTATATTGTTGCCGCGAACATTCCGTACAACATCACATCTGCCATTATCCGCCACCTGCTCGAAGGCAATGTCAAACCTCGCCGTGTGGTGCTCACCATCCAAAAAGAAGTCGCTGAACGCATCTGCGCTCAAGCAGGTGATCTGAGTCTGCTGGCGTTAAGTGTACAAGTGTATGGCAAACCCAGCATCGCGGCAAAGATTCCCGCAGGAGCATTTCACCCCGCCCCAAAAGTAGACTCTGCCATCCTGCGCATCGACATTTATGATGAGCCGCTCGTTCCACGTGACCTAATCAATTCTTTCTTCAAACTCACCAAAGCAGGCTTTGGGCAAAAAAGAAAGACCCTGCGCAATTCTCTTGCTTCAGGGCTGCACATCCCAACATCCGAGGCCGAAGCGCTGCTCACTTCCGCAGGTATCGATTTCATGCGCAGAGCAGAAACCTTATCCATTGAAGAGTGGAAATCACTCTGTGAAAAGCAACAGAATTAATAAGACTTTATTGGAATTAAATTTTTTATCCACGAAGTTCACCAAGGAATACGAGTTTATTTTTTCTTATTTCTGATACTGTCTACAACACGGGTATCAAATCTTTATTGGTTGAAAGCTGTGAA
>CAZHOX010000255.1:0-4022 GCA_964534345.1 uncultured Anaerolinea sp. | reverse complement strand
CCTTTGCAATACATGACTCACCGCCGTGGATGCCGGCCCGCCAAGAGACTGGATCAATGCAGTCGTTGCGCCTGCGACCTGGTTCGCTTCTGCCCGCCCTCGCAGCTGGATCGCTGCTTCGACAGCTTGATACACACCCGCAGCACCGCCGGGGAATCCGCGGGCTTTCATGCCGCCCATTGTCGCACAAGGGAGTTTGCCCTTCAAGTTGATCTGTCCATCTGCGGCGAATTTCCAACCTTTTCCTTTGATCGCAAACCCAACCGCTTCGAGTTGCAATGCGGCATAGATGCTGAAGGCATCGTGATATTCAAAGAAATGGATTTGATCCAGTATCACGCCTGCCTGCTTCATAGCTTTGCCCGCAGAAATTTGCGCAGTGTCAAAGTACAACATATCTTTTCTGTCGTGCAATGCCAGGGTATCAGACGATGCTGCCGAGCCAGCGATCTTCACGAGTGGGATATTTAGATCGGACGGAATCAGCTCGCGGCGAGTCAGAACGAGCGCGGCAGCGCCATCCGCATTGGGGGCAACGTCAAACATGTTGATCGGGTCGCTGACCATTTCTGCTTTGGCATAGGTCTCAGCTTTGATGGCTTTGCGGAACATGGCATGCTTGTTGCCTGCGCCGTTCGCGTGCGCGGTCAATGCAAAATTTGCAAATCCATCCGCAGGGACGTTGTTCTCGTGCATGTAGCGCTTCATCAACAGCGCGGCTTGCGCAGTTGCCGTCATTCCATGCACAGATTCATAATCTGAATCGGCGCCAGTAGAAACGGCTTCGTCCACTTCCGCGCCGACCTTGTCTGTAAATTTTTCCACGCCGACCACGAGTGCCACATCTACCATGCCACTGGCAACAGCTAGGTATCCCTGCCGCAGCGCCGCTCCACCCGATGCGCCCGCCGCTTCAAGTGTCACAGCTTCGATGCCGGTGAGACCCGCATAGTCTGCAAGCAAAGCAGCGACATGCGCCTGCCGTGAGAGATTCGGCGCGAGCATGTTGCCTGCGAATAAGGCTTGCGGTTTCAACCCGCCCGCATCTTGAATGGCATCATGAATGGCGGCGTAACCAAGCTCACGCAGACCGATGTCCCAATGCTCGCCAACTTCTGTTTGTCCAATTCCTGCAATAACGACTTCTGTCATGTTCTAATAATTTCCTTTGTTTATTTCCAGAATTGCCACCAGGCTTTGTCTTTCGGTTTTGCGCGGCTTTTTGTTTTTTGTATGAAGTCGTCTGTTTGAGAGCTTTTATTGAACGACCGCATATGGTCTTTATAGTCTTTTAAAAAATATCCGTTGATATTGACATGGTGTAGTTCGCCTGTGCGTACTTTCTCCCAGTTTTGAATCGTTTCTTTTGCCACGTACTTTCGCGTTCCTGCATTCTTGTCTGTGGAATTCTCTGCGATGATGGTTTGCAGCAGGGCGATATGATAATTTGTCCATTCTTCAATCGCTTGCGGGTTTTGTGCGCGAACGATATCAATAGCATGTTTCAACTTTTCCTGTGCTGTTTTTATCTCTCCATCTAATTTTTTGAGCGTTTCATTTGTTTGCTTTATCTGCTCCGGGCTTGGTTTTCCATAATCAAGGTAATCTGACCGGTCACCAGATTCGGTTTGCAGAGCTTCTATCTTTTGGCGCAGGGTTTCGAGTTCTACAGTTTCGGGCAGCATGTTTTCTCCAATAAAGAACGATAAGTGTTTGAAACTATTTCCAAATAGTTTTTATAAACTTCAGCTTTTCTAGGTCATGAAAACTTTGTCCGCCTTCATGGCCGTTATATGTGTAGGTCTTGATTTCTTTCTCGCCAGCCCAATGATTGTATGCCGCATAGACCGTGGATGGCGGGCAGACTTGATCCATGAGCGCCACGGAGAAAAGAGTTTTTGCTTTCGCTCTTGCAGAGAAGTTAACTCCGTCAAAATACGAAAGCGTATTGAAAACATTCTCCACTTTATCGCGGTGAATATGACAATATTCTGCGATCTCTTTGTATGGATAGCTGTCCACGATTTCGGTGGCGCGGCGATAGTGGCAGAGGAACGGCACATCCGGCATGGCGACTTTGACATTGGGAACGAGTCCTGCCGCGGCGATGGAGATGCCTCCGCCTTGTGAGCCGCCTGTCACGGCAATGCGCGCCTCATCTACTTCGGGACGGCTGGTCGCTGCTTCGATAGCTCTCACTGCATCTGTGAACACCCGTCGATAATAATAATGTTGTGGGTCGAGAATGCCCTTGGTCATGCTGCCTGGATAATGGGCATTGCCGCCGTCGCCGTATAGATCAGGCGTATCACCATGTGACCATGTGCTGCCTTGTCCACGAGTGTCCATCACGAAGTGAGCATACCCCGCGCTTGCCCAGAGCAGCCAATTGAACCCGAACTGACGTCCGCCGCCATAGCCGATGAATTCAACGACAACGGGTAATTTTGTTTCCCGCTGGGTCGGAAGAATCAGCCAGCCTTTGACAGGCTGACCGCCGAAACCATTGAATGTGACATCAAAGGTTTCCTGCGCGACGAGGCCGTAGTCCACTTTTTCAAATGTCGCGTTAAGCGGATGTGACCGCGCTTCATCCAATGTTCTTGCCCAGAATGAGTCAAAGTCCGTGGGTTCGGTGCGGGCGGGTTTGTATTGTTTTAATTCGTCGAGAGAAAGATCGAAGAAGGCCATATCAGTATGAAGGGAATAGTGAATGGTGGGTAGTGGATTTTGTAAATCCCAGTCCCTATTTTCTATTCCCTATTCCTTTTATCTCATCGCCAACTTACCGCGGAATCTCACATAGGTTGCGTAATCAATTTCTGTGCGGCGTTTGATGTATTCCTGAGTCTTTGTGGCGAGGCTTTGGCGTGCGGTCACTTTGTCAGTTACGGTAATGTCGAAGGCGTCTGACCCTGCTCCGGACCCGAAAGAGACGACGAGAATTCTGTCACCGGGTTGAGCAATGTCGAGAGTCGCAGTCAGGCCGATCATCGCTGCGCCTGCGTAGGTATTCCCAATGATGGGTACAAGTAACCCTGGCTCGATCTGTTCCATCGAGAATCCAAGTTGACCTGCCACACGCTGCGGGAATTTTGTATTGGGCTGGTGGAAGACCGCCCATTTGTAATCTTTGGCGGTAGTACCAGCGGCTTCCATCAGGTGGGTGGCGGCTTCGGTGATGTGCTTGAAGTAGGCCGGTTCGCCCGTGAAGCGCATTCCGTGTTCGGGATATTTCTGATATTCACGCCGCCAGAAATCGGGTGTGTCGGTGACGTAGGAATAGGAGGCGTTGATGGTCGCGAGGGATTCTTCAGCGGGGCCGATGATGTACGCGCCGCCGCCCGCGCCTGCGGTGTATTCGAGCGCATCGCCGGGTTTGCCTTGCGCCGTGTCCATGCCGATTGCCATGGCGTAGTGACCCATGCCTGAGCCGACCAACCCCATTGCGGCGACCATCGCTTCGGTGCCCGCTTTGCAGGCAAATTCCCAGTCTGCGGCTTGCGTGTTCGGGACAGCGCCAATCGCCTCGGCGACTAAGGTGGAAGTTGGTTTCACCGCATAGGGATGCGACTCAGACCCGACCCAAACCGCCCGCAGTTCTGTCGGGTCAATTTGAGCGCGTGCCATCGCATTCCGCGCCGCTTCAATGGACATGGTGATCACGTCTTCATCGAGGCCGGGCACGGCTTTCTCTTTGATGGGAAGTCCGCCGCTTTTGCCTGTCCATACGCGCGCAACTTCTTTTGCAGGCAGACGGAAGCGCGGCACATACGCGCCATAGCCGACAATGCCAACAGGCTTGACGGGTTTGAGGAGAGTGGGGGAGTGAGTGTGTGGAGTTGTCATTTATTTTTCCTGAATAAGTAGGAGGATTGTAGTAGGGGTGGGCTTTCAAAAGCTATCTTGTTATTTTATCGCTCAATTAAGCCAATTAGTTCTTGCGGAGAATTAATCACATAATCCGGTTCTCCCCGCTGTAACGTCTCCAAACTCTGATGTCCCCATGTCACGGCAATGCT
>CAZHOX010000254.1:2741-4040 GCA_964534345.1 uncultured Anaerolinea sp. | reverse complement strand
CGAAGATGGCGGCTTCGTCACCGCCTGCGCCTGCGCGAATTTCCACGATGACGTTTTTGTCGTCACGCGGGTCTTTGGGCACGAGCAGGCTTTTGATCTGCTTTTCGAGGATTTCGATCTTCGGGGTGAGGTCGTCCACATCTGCTTTGGCGAGGGCGATCAATTCCGAGTCATTCTCGTTGATGATGATGGACTTGGCTTCCTCAAGGCTTTTTACCGCCTGACGGTATTCGCGGGCCTTTTCAATAAGCGGTTCGAGGTCTACGCGTTCCTTGTTGATCTCACCGGCGCGTTGATAGTCGGTACCGACAACCAGCATTTCCTCGCCGAGCTGTTCAAATCTTTCTTCGATTGCTTGTAATTTGTCGAGCATGTTATTACCTCATGTCACACCGCACTTGCACGCGGTGCAAGTGTTGCGAGGCGGGCACTTGTTCTTGCCGACGAAGCAATCTTCAACTGCTTACAGAGATTGCTCGCTGCACTGGCGTGCGGCGCAAGTGTCGGGCGAAAAATAAGATCGCCCTCGCAATGTCATTTTACGAATTTGCGAAATAAAGCGCGGCTCCAAAGGGCCGCGCAGGCAGGATTATACCATTCAGGGTAGCTAGAACTTTGATACGGCGGAAAGCACCATGGAAAGGATCAAAATAATGGCGAACGCGGCAAAGAATATCTGCGCGGCTCTGTTTTGATTGGGAGCTTTTGTTTCTGCTGGTTTTGTTTGTTTCTTGCTTTTTGAATTTTTTGTTGCCATTTTTAGTACTCACTTTTTTATATGATTGTAAAAGGCTTGCGACATCACCTTTTCAAGTTCGTCAATTGTAACAGGCTTCATCACATACCCATCTGCACCAAGCTTCAAAGCTTTGTCAACCATCACGTCCGCGGCTTCGGAAGAAAGCATGATAACGGGGAGGTCTTTCCATTCATTGCGGCGGCGTAGGAACTCAAGCATGTCCAACCCTGATACTTCAGGCATGTTGATGTCGAGAATCATTAACTCGGGGCGGCCACCTCCAAGCAGCGCCTGGGCTGCCAACCGCGAATTAATAAAATGCTTTGTATTGCAATCAAGCAGATTCAGCATCAAACTGACTGCACGTCCCATTTCTTCATCATCGTCTACGATCCAAATTTCTTTCATTCCAGGTGTGCCTTAACGCTTTCTGCTGCGGTCTCGTTCATGCCTTTTACCGCGGCCAACTCTTCGATGCTTGCTTCCTTAATCTTATCCATAGAACCGAAATGTTTCAAGAGCGCTTTTCGGCGTGTTGGCCCAATGCCGGGGATGGAATC
>CAZHOX010000254.1:0-2641 GCA_964534345.1 uncultured Anaerolinea sp. | reverse complement strand
CGAAATGTTTCAAGAGCGCTTTTCGGCGTGTTGGCCCAATGCCGGGGATGGAATCAAGCTGCGATGCCAAACCCAGCTTCGAGCGTTTTTTGCGATGCGCGGTGATCCCGTAACGGTGCGCCTCGTCACGGATGCGCTGCACGAGGTACAGTCCCTGCGAGTGACGCGGCAGAATCAGCGGTGTACTGTTATGCGGGAAGAAGATTTCCTCTTCCTGTTTTGCCAACCCCACCACGGGAACTTTATCAAACAAGTCAAATTGTTCGAGGACTTTGACCACGCGACTCAACTGACCCTTGCCGCCATCGATGATGATGAGATCGGGCAAAAAGGAAAAGGACGCATCCGGCTTGGACCCGGGACCTGCCTCAGTTTCCTGTGAGCCTTTCCAACGCCTGAAACGACGCGTGAGCATTTCCTCCATTGAGGCAAAATCATCGGGTTTGCCAATGCTCGTGCTGTCGATGTTGAATTTGCGATACAGCTTTTTGGATGGCACGCCCTGCTCAAAGACGATCATCGCGCCGATGGTTGCCACACCCTGCGTATGACTCACGTCATAACATTCAATGCGGTTCGGCGGCGCGGATAATTTCAATTCTTTCTGTAATTCGCTGAGAGCGGTCTCTTGTTTGTGGGCATCTGCCTGCCACTGGGCACGCAACGCCTGCAAGGTTTCGGAAGCATTCTCTGCTGCCATTTTCACCAGATCCCGCTGTTGACCTTCCTTCGGCACGAGCAATTCTACTTTCTTGCCGCCGCGCCTCGAGCGCAGCCATTGCGAGATGATGATGCGCTCTTCAATTTCCTGCGGCAGCATCACCTGTTCGGGGATGTTCGCCGCTTCGGTATAGAACTGCTTCACGAATTCCGACATCACCTCGGTATCGGCGGTATCTTCCGTGCCTTCGAGGATGAAGTATTCGCGCCCGATCAACTTGCCGCCACGGATGAAGAAGATCTGCACGCAGGCTTCTCCGTCTGTGCGAGCCATAGCCAGCACATCCGAATCCAGATAATCCGTCCCGAAGACCACCTTCTGCCGTTCGATGATGGATTGAATGGCTTTCAACTGGTCACGCAGCGCGGCGGCTCTTTCAAAGCGCATCTCGTCTGCGGCTTTTTGCATTTCGTTTTGCATGCGTGTGACGATCTCATCGCTGTGCCCGCCGAGAAAGTCCATCAGGTCAGAGATCATTTGGCGGTAGCCTTCTTGCGAAACCGCTCCAATGCAGGGCGCGTTGCAAAGCTTAATATCGTAATAAAGGCAGGCGCGTTTGTCCTGTCCTGTGATCTCGCGGTCGCATGTCAAATAGGGGAAAATCTTGCGCAGCACTTCCAGCGTCTGGTACACGGCCCATGCCGAAGTGTATGGCCCGAAGTAGCGCGAACCATCTTCTGCCATTTGGCGTGTGACGGTGATCTTCGGGAACGGCTCACCCCAACTGATTTTTATGTACGGGTAACGCTTGTCATCTTTGAGGCGGATGTTGTATTTGGGTCGGTGCTTCTTGATGAGGTTCATCTCAAGGATGAGCGCCTCAAGTTCAGAGCCTACGACGATCCATTCAATATCAACAATGTCACGCACCAATCGACGGGTCTTTGCATCGTGGCTCGAATCCGCGTGGAAATATGACCGCACACGGTTCTTCAAGCTGATGGCTTTGCCAACGTAAATGATCGTCCCCTCGGCGTTGCGGTAAATATAGCAGCCTGGTTTGGCAGGCAGTGTAGCAAGAATGCCTTGAATCTTTTCTGAGAATTCCATTGGCGGCAATTCTACCGCTTGTTTATGAAATTAGGAAATTTGTTCTGGCAACTCAATAATAAATGTTGTGCCTTTGCCCACTTCGCTTTGCGCGTCAATCGTCCCGCCATGCGCCTGAATCAATTGCTTTGCGATCGCAAGCCCCAGCCCGCTGTTCACTCGTCCACTGCGCGATTTATCGCCGCGCCAGAATCTATCAAAAATAAATGGAAGATCATCGGATGCAATTCCCGCGCCTGTGTCCGTGACCTTGATCCGCGCGCTTCTTTCTTCGCCGACCATTGTCTCTGTTTCGAGCGAAATTTTCCCGCCGCTGGGTGTGTGTCGCAGCGCGTTCGCGATGAGATTCGAAAGGACTTGATTCAATCTGTCATAATCCGCAGTGATTTCCTGATTCGGGTCACTGACATTCGTTTGCAACTCAATACCTTCGGACGCGGCTTGGGAGGAAAAACTGGTCGTGAGATCCTGAATCAGATCGGCAAGCAGGAAACGGGTAGGATGAAGCGGAAGTTGTCCAGCTTCAGCGAGGGAGAGAGTCTGCAAGTCATTCACGAGGCGCGCGAGCAGTTTGGTCTCATCCAATGTGTTGTTGATGTGTTCCGTGGTTGGCTCGTACACACCATCGATCACGCCTTCGAGATTGCCTTGAATGATGTGCAGCGGTGTGCGCAATTCATGGGCAATGTCTGAGGTCAGGTTGCGGCGCTGTTTGTCGGAGCGTTCCAACTCTTCGAGCATTTTGTTGAAGCGCTTGATCAGTTCGCTGAACATGTCCGACTTGTTTTCCGATACTCGTACCGAGAGATTGCCCTCTGCAACCGAATCAATGGCGTTGAATATTTCTCCAAGCGGCTGACCGAAGCGGGT
>CAZHOX010000253.1:0-4060 GCA_964534345.1 uncultured Anaerolinea sp. | reverse complement strand
TCAATGTGACGATGGTGCCAAGAGCAACCGCGTGTAAGGTCGTGCCGCGTGAACCAACAAGATACGCAGCCACAACTGTTTTGCCATGCCCTGGAGTAAGCGCGTGAAGAGCACCCAAGGCCAGAGCAATGACCAGCGCAAACAAATAGAACGAAATGGAAAACTCCTTCTGGCGCACAAGGTCGAGCAAAATTTCCTGCGGTGTTCGTTCTGCCAGTTCAGGGACAACCTGTTCAGCGGTTTCAGTGACGACATCCTTCTCCTGTCCGAATGGCAGAGCGGGCGTGCCGCTGTCCCATGCGGTGAGCAGGGATGAAGCATCCGCGATCAGGCTACGGTCTTGAATAATATCTATCGTGATGATGTGACTTTTTTGAGTGGGGAAAAGGAATGCAGTGTTATCTTCTGCGCTAAGATAAAACCAGTTGATGGACTTCTGTATTTCCATGCCATTCTCAATCACCAGACGGCTGACATTGTTCATCTCTTGCGGCCACGCAGCGGAGAGGTGAAAGGTGATAAATTCTTCACCGGCTTGAAAACTTCGCTTGTCTGTGGGGAGTTGCACAGAATCTATCAGCAGGGGCAAAGGCTTATCGTCGAGGCTGGCAGTTATCAGGGCGGCGCGAGCGTTGCCCCAGGTCGCCACTTCGCTTTCGCTGAGAATCCCATCCTGATCCGAATCCATTTCGTTCCACAGGAAATTCGTCAACAGCGGGCCGGGCTTTACAATCCATTCAATTTGCAATCCGCTTTGCGTGATGGCAGCGTTGATGGTGTGCGCGTAAATGTCCGCGGGGTGCGCTTGCGCTCTCGTGAATGTTGCTGCAGCAAGAATCACAAGAATGGTGATGGAGAAAAAAAGTTTTTGAAATTTCATGGAAGCCAATGCGGCATGAGGCCTTGTGTGAGGATGAGCGGTTCGTCGAAACCGGGCTGCCATACACCGATCTCGGGATTGAATGCGCCTTTTAATTTGAATTGCTGAAAAACAAGCGCATTGCCCCACGGATCCCATTGCGGGGAGTTGTAGGTGTATTCGGGTTGGTCTGCAATGATGACGCCTTCGAGCAAGGCGGGGTCGAAGAGCCAGAAGATTTGAGAGGGTTTGTCTTCTCCGGCACGGAAACCCAAAATTGCTTTTTCCTTATCGGCTGACCATGTGAGAGAGTAGTACGAGTAATCGCGTTCATCGTTGATGCCGATCAATGTTTGCGATTCGTTCAACGAAATATCCACAAGCCGAACCTGTGTGCGCAGCCCGCTTTCGGTCTGGTCGATGTTGGTGAATAGAATTTTGTTCGAGTCCGGCGACCATGCGATCGGCCCGCCGGTATTGGAAGAAAACCCATATTGTTTATTCTCTTGCAGATCGAGCACGTTGATCTGGTCTGCGATGCCATCGAAGGAGGCGAGCTTGTTTGAATCAGGCGACCAAGTTGGGTTGTAGCCCAAAATCTGCTGGTCTTCATAAACTGGACTGTTCTGCCCGCTTTGAATATCCAACACCCAGATACGCGGGGAACCAAAGGGCAGGTCGGGCGTGGGGCCGGCGGCTTCACGCGAATAGGCTATGCGTTGTCCGTTGGGTGAAATTGCCGGTGTGGTGCAGCGGTCGAACTTGCAATCCAGCAGAATGGATGCGTCGCTGCCTGCACGGGACACGCGCCACAAATCAACGCCGCCCTGTGCGTTTGCAACAGTGAAGATAATGAATTCGCCAGTGCGCGCCGCGTCAAATGAAATGACTTTTATGGTTTCATCCGTTAGTCTCTTTGGCGGGTTGTTGTTCAGATCCATCGCCCAAATGCTGCTTTGGCTTGCATCTGTTACAAGATAGGCAACCAGCGGCTCGCGGACTGTGAACTCCCAGGCGCGTGGTTTTTTCAATTCACCGCCGTCCATATTCAACACATCCGGACTGAGGCTCAAGGTGTAGGTGGTGTTCAATTCAAACGGGCTGACAGGAACATACTGAATGGTGCGAGAATCCACATATTCAAGATAGCCATCCAATATGGGATCCATCCAAATGACGGAGGATGCCAGCTCAAAATTGACCGGCTCGGAGAAGGTCATTTTGATGGGTTGAAAAGGTGCGATCACACGATCCTGGGGCAGATCCACAGTAACGCGAATCCCTGCCTGCCTGCCAAGCAGGATCACCAACCCAATAAGAACTGCCAGAAAAACAAGAACGCTGGCAGCAACGGTATCCAGAGTTAATTTTATTTTCATGGAAAGAGATAAGGTTGTTCAGGGGTGGGAACGGGCTGCACAGATTCAGCTACGATCATTGGCGCAATCTTGTCATTGAGCGTAATGGACTTTATGCTGCCTTTCACCAGAACCCAGGAATCCTGTTCAAGCGCGGCGGCTTCAGACCATTCCACGGGCATGGCAATCGCAAAGCCATCTGCTGCACAGCAGGAAACCACAAAACGGCTGACAAAGAATTGGTTCTCTCCGAGAGTCTCATCGAAATAAACGAATCCGATCACCGACGCCGTTTCACCGTTGAATTGTTCCAGATCACTTTCGTAGTTAAAAAGTTTGAGCCAATCGAACACATTACGCTCTTCAGATTCCGTTTCAAAGATCTGAGCAGATGAGTCGGCACTGACGAGCGGAGAGTTGGTATTAAATCCCTTGGTTGCAAAGGCGGACGAATCCAACGGGCGGGCGGGAATGAGAACGCCGATCAGCAATGGCACAAGCATGAACCACAAATTCACAGGCGCGGGGGCATGGTCGTGCTCGTGTTCGTGTCCATGTTCTTCATCCTGTTTTCGTGAACGCCGAATCTCGGTAAAGATGATCTGCGCCAACACCGCCAGAAAGATGATCCCGAAGATCGTCAGCGGAACGAAGCGGCTGTTGATATACCATGTCAACTGTCCGTTTGCAGCTTTGGAAGCGAAGAAGATGCACAAACCCAACAGCAGCAATCCTTGAAAAGAGCGGTACATTCTTGTCTGCATAATTCTTCCTATGGAAGTAGATAGTTAAAGAGGAGTCCCGAAAGCAGGCTCATCATGAAAGGAATGGCAATGATATAAAACACGGAACGTCTTTTGAAAACCTGCGAATACATCAGCACGCTTTTGATATCCACCATTGGGCCAAAGACGAGGAAGGAAAGCACCGACCCGAAACTGAATGTACCCACAAACCCCAGCGCCACGAACGCATCCACCGTGGAGCAGATCGAAAGCAGGATCGCCAGCCCAAGCATCACCAACACAGAAAGCAAAGGCCCGCTGCCAATGGCAAGCAGCACAGATTGCGAAATAAATGTTTGCAGCCCAGCCGCCAGCATCGAACCGATAACAAGGTAGCGGCCCATCTCGAAAAACTCATCCGCAGTGATCAACAACGCCTTGCGTATTTTTTCGAAAAAGGAAGCATTGGACTCATCGTGAGCATGATCGTGCTCAATGGACATAGTCAACGCTGGACGCAGTACATTCCCCGCCTCTTTCTCTACCGAAAAAATGATCCCGGTTACTATGGCAATTAACAAGCTGAGTCCGATTCGCCAGAACAGCATCTGTCCCCACCCAAATGCTGCCGCCGTGCTAAGGATCACGATCGGATTCAAAACCGGCGCCGCCAGTAAAAAGGAAATGCCCGCTGAAAGCGGAAGTCCCTTGTGGAAGAGCCTGCGGGTCAATGGCACAACTCCACACTCGCATACAGGAAAGACCATGCCCATGAATGCCCCCGTCACTGCTGCTGCAACAGGACGGCCAGATACCCATCGGCTCATCTGGTCACGGTCGAGGAAAATCTCCACGAGACCCGAAGCAAGCGTCCCGAGTAAAAGATACGGAACCGCCTCCACAAAAATACCAAGAAAGACCGTAGCAAAAACATTCAAACGATCCCACAGCCAGGCAAAGAATCCGGCAGGGATCATACTGGATGCAACGATAGCCAAAATACCAAGAGCAATAAACAAAATTAAATTACGCGGAAGGCGTTTGGGAATTGTTGTCGTCTGCATAAAATGATTATAACCATGAAAAGATTAGGGCTGTTTAATAACAAGAGACTCCAA
>CAZHOX010000252.1:0-4066 GCA_964534345.1 uncultured Anaerolinea sp. | reverse complement strand
CTTCCATGCGCCAGACTTGCATCAGCCCGCTACGAACAGAGTTGAACCAGATATATTTTCCATCGGGCGAATATTCGGGACCATCATCGAGCCCAGGCAGATTTGTCAGTTGAGTTTCTTCGCCGCCATCAACCGAAATGGTGTAAATGTCATACTGTCCGTTTCGTTCGGCGCAGTACGCAACGCGCTTGCCATCCAGTGACCAGCCATGCAAATAGCTGGGACCCTTTTCCGTCACCAAGCGCGGAGCGCCGCCGCTCAATGGCAGGATGTAAATGCGCGAGGTTGCATCTTCGTTCGTGAAGTGACTGACCGCCAGTTCAGAATTGTCAGGCGAGAGCACATGGTCGTTGTTGCAGTCGATGGCGAAGCCTGTGTTAATTTCTTTCACTTCGCCCGTTGCCATCTCATACGTGAACATGCGCCCGTTGCTGTTGAAGACTAAAAACTTTCCATCCTTCGTCCAGTTCGGCGCTTCGATGACGTGGTCGAACTCCTTCAAGAATTTTCTTTCGCCAGTGAACACATCCACAGTTTCAAGAATGCTGAACGAGTCGCGCTGCGCGATCCATGCCCTTAAAGTTTCAATATCCATTGTTTGCTCCAATCTTTATTTCAATTCATCAAACGGCTCAACCGTTCCAGCCAGCAGACCTTGAAACAGTTGGTTGTAATCTGCCAGCGTATTTACGCTGAGTTCGAGCCCGAGTTGGTCTTTGGCGTTTACATAACTATAGGAACCGCCCGGAAAATATCCCACATGATAGGGCATCCCAACGCCGATATTGGAAAGGACTTGTTGAAACCCTTTGCGGTCTTCCACCAAAACGCAAAAGTGAAATACGCCCTGTCCATTCTTTTCAAGAAAAGTCCGCCACGGGCTTGGGCTTTCACCTGGCTGAATCAACTCCAGTACAAAATTTCCCAGTTGATATTTTGCCACCTGACAATCCCTGTATTCAGTGGGAGCGCCGTTGGTGTAATGGAGAATTCCATCAGGAAAAATCGTTTCAACTTTTTCCTCAGGCACTCCCAAAACTTTAGACCAATTTGCATTTGCCTGATGAACATCGTGGACTACCACGCAAACCTGAGTGATCACTTTTGTCTCTGTCATGGATTTCTGCGCTCCTTCTTATGCAGGTACATTTTTCAAAAAACTTTGAATGCTTTCAAGATAATTCAAAAATTGCTCGCGGCGGATGTTATGCCCCGCGTTCGCAATATGTGTCACTTGTAAGTGGGGGATGAAAGTTTTGAGTTGGGCGATCTCTTTGTCACCTGATATTGCGCCGCGTTCTACATCTGCGCGGATGAACAGAGCGGGGCAGGTGATTTTCTTGAACAGATTCGGCATATCAATGGAGATCATATCGGGCGGATCGATCAAGGCTGTGACCTTGGGGCTGACTCTGTGCTTCGAGTTGATCCACGGCTCGATCTCCGCTTCAGACCACGCTGGGTTCTGCTCCCGGCATTCGGACAGTAGCTCTCCCCTTGTCTTTCTCTTGATGGCGTTGATCCATGCGGTGAAGCCGATCTTGAAACTTTCATCGCGTGCAACACCCGCAACATTCATCCAAAAAGGAGGCGGGTCTTCCAACAGAATTGCGCGCGGCATGGATGGATACAATCCTGCCGCTACAAGCGTGGTGATCGCTCCCATCGAATGACCGAGCAGAATAGGTTGATCCAACTTCAATGCCTGAACCACGCCAGCAAATTCCGCGCCGAGATTTTGTAGGGTGTAGCCATCTTCAGGCGCGTCTGACTTGCCATGTCCGCGTGCATCGACCATATTCACATCGAAATCATTAGCAAGCACTTTTGCTACAGGTGACCAGCACATCCCATCGTCGGTGATGCCGTGCGCCAACACCAGCGGCGGCTTATTTCCGCCTGTGCGGTAGTAGTGAAGCTTTATTCCGTTTACAAGAACATGTGTTGAAGCGGGATTGAACATTTTCACCTCATATAATTTCAAAGGTGACAGTCACTTTTAAAGTGACTGTCACCTGCTTTTAAGTAAATTTACAAACACACGGAAAATCCGCGCCATCTCTATTTTTTCTGGTTCCATTAGCCATTGCACCTGCAAACCGTCCATCATGGCAAACAGCAGAACGCCCAGATCGTCGGCAGAAATATCAGTGCGGATGTCGCCGTCCTTTTGTCTTTCTGCAATAATTTTTACCCATGCTTCGCGTCCGTTGTGATAGCGCTCCGTGAAATATCCATGCGCAGGGTGTTCTTCAGAAACGCTTTCTGCCACCAGTAAATTGAATAATTGGATCATCCCCGGCGTGGCTTGATTTTGCTCTACGAGTTCTGCTGCAACTTCGAGAATATCGTTGTTGTTTTTTTGCAGTGTCGCATCTGTTTGTTCTTTATGAATGCGGTCGCGTTCTTTGAGCACTTCCATCAGGAGGTGGGCTTTGCTGGGGAAGTGGTGCAAGAGTCCAGGTCCCGTTAGATGCGCGGCTTGGGCGATATCCGCCATCTTCGCGCCACGGAATCCTTTCTGTGCAAAAGAGTCCATTGCAGAGTGGATGATCTTCTCGCGGCTGGCGCGAGTCCGTTCGGCTTGTGTGCGTCTGGGAGTTTTCTTTTTAGGCATGATGAGATTATACAGCAACTTACCTTAGTTTCAGTAGGTAAGTTTGGCCAAATAACATTATTTTTTAAGCGAAAAACATCTTTTCCAGCTGTTTAACCCATTTGGGTGATTTTCGGTTAAGAATGGATTAAATGCATTGAATCTCAAATTGTTTTGTATTACTATGTCTGAGTAAGTTTAAATTGATCTACGCCGAATCTATTTGATCGGGGAACCCATCTACCGGGGCGAAACAACGTACGTTGTGGAGCAAGTCTTCTGTTCTAGCCCGACAGCTAACCTCGTAGGCGTCGAAGATCACGCAAGAAATACCAGATAAAGGTTTTTCATGACGTGAGGCTTCGCGTGTGCGAAGGGAACTGTCGAACAAACAAAGACTTGTTTTTTTATTTAGAAAGGAAAACACAATGTATAACTTTTATAATGCCCCCGAGAAAAAAGATACCTGGCGCAGTTCGTATGAAATCCACGTGGCATCACGCGAACATGACAAATTCCGCTTCCAACAGGAAAATGCTGTGACATTTGGAAAGCCGCAGAACACGTCCAAGAAAAAGACGCGGTCTGCATGGAAAAGTATCATTGAATTGACCGGAAGTCTGCTGGCGCTTTTGATCGGATAAGGTGCCAGTCCAGCAAAAACAGGGCGCAGAGATGCGCTCTGTTTTTGTTTAAGCCATTTTTTCAGGTTGGGAATTTCTTCAATACCCTTGACTTGGAGTCAACTCCAGGTGTTACACTGCCCTTCGAGGTGACCCATGAAAATTGCAGAAGTCAGTACACAGTATGGTCTTTCGTTGGATACGTTGCGCTACTACGAGCGTATTGGTCTGATCCCGCCTGTCACTCGAAACGAAAGCGGCATTCGAGATTACAACGAGCTTGACATCAGGCGCGTTGAATTTGTCAAATGTATGAGAAGTGCAGGCCTTCCCGTTGAAGTGTTGATCGATTACATCGCACTGGTTCAACAGGGAGACAAAACTATTAAAGCCAGAAAAGAAATACTCACCGAGCAGCGGGAGTTGTTGATAGCCAGAATGGATCAAATGCAAAAGACTCTGGATATTTTGAATCATAAGATCGAAGTGTATGAAAAAGCTGTCTTGAAAAACGAGAAAGAAATGATCCCAGTAGAGGATTAAGTAGAGCGATAAAAATGAAAACACGAAAACTTGGAAACAGTGGATTGGAAGTTTCAACGATGGGCTTGGGTTGTATGAGAATGAGTTTTGGCGATAAGCCCACTGATAAGCAGGAGATGATCGATTTCCTTCATAAGTCTGTGGAG
The DNA here is from genome assembly GCA_964534345.1 of uncultured Anaerolinea sp. Taxonomy (GTDB): domain Bacteria; phylum Chloroflexota; class Anaerolineae; order Anaerolineales; family Villigracilaceae; genus Villigracilis. The sequence continues at coordinate 158 of CAZHOX010000252.1, read as the reverse complement.
CGCGGTGTGACCTTCTTCGACACTGCGGAAGTGTACGGCCCATTCACAAATGAGGAACTGCTCGGCGAAGCGTTGGAGCCGTTCAAAGGTCAGGTGGTGATCGCCACCAAGTTTGGATGGAAGCATGGTCCCAATGAAGGTCCGCATCCAAAATTTGG
>CAZHOX010000251.1:0-4144 GCA_964534345.1 uncultured Anaerolinea sp. | reverse complement strand
ATAGAGAGCGGCATCGTAGGAACCGCCGAAGGCATCCTTGAAGAGCATGGGGACGAAGGCGGTGGTGGAACCTGTCGCGTAGCCATGATAAGAAGCGACTTCTGAACCGATGTGAGGACGACCAACAGTGATGAGGCCTTGGTCTGAAGTTACAGATACTGAGCCAACCCAGCCAGCAGGGAGCGGTGCGGGGGCAGATAAAAAGGTTGCAATGTAGTCTGCGTTGGCATCCCCGCCTGCATCGGTGAAATGGCCGCCCGCATATACATGATTCGTGTCAACGGCAATGGCGGTGACGCCACCGTTCAATGGTGTTGTGCCCAGCGCCGACCAGGTTGAGCCATTCCATTTAGCAATGTAGTCCGCATTGGAATTCCCACCTGCATTGGTGAAAGTGCCGCCCACGTATACATCCGTCCCGCTGAAGGCAATTTCGTTGACAAGGCTATGCAAAGGTGTTGTACCCAGCGCCGACCAGGTTGAGCCATTCCATTTGGCAATGAAGTCTGCATTGGAATTCCCGCCTGCATTGCTGAAATCGCCACCCACGTATACATCCGTCCCGCTGATGGCAATTTCGCTGACAAGGCTGTTCAACGGTGTGGTACCCAGCGCTGACCAGGTTGAGCCATTCCATTTGGCGATGTAGTCCGCATTGGCATCCCCGCCTGCATTGCTGAACCAGCCGCCTACGTACACATCCGTCCCACTGATCGCAATAGCGTAAACAGAACTGTTCAAAGGTGTTGTACCCAGCGCTGACCAGGTTGAGCCATTCCATTTTGCGATGTAATTCGCGTTTGCATCCCCGCCCGCATTGGCGAAATTGCCGCTCACGTATATATGCGTCGCGCCGATGGCAATTTCGTTGACACTGCCGTTCAAAGGCGTTGTCCCTAGCGCTGCCCAGGTCGTGCCATTCCATTTGGCAATGAAGTCTGCATTGGCATCCCCGCCCGCATTGATGAAATCGCCGCCTACATATACATTTGTCCCGCTGATGTCAATTGCATAGACACGATTGCTTAAGGGTGTTGTCCCCAGCGCTGACCAGGTTGAGCCATCCCATTTGGCGATGTAATCCGCGTTTGCATCCCCGCCCGCATCGGTGAACGCACCGCCTACGTACACATCCGTCCCACTGAAAGCAATAGCGTAAACAGAATTGTTCAAAGGCGTCGTGCCCAGCGCGTTCCAGACGTTGGGGGTGGCAGTCAATGGGTTAAAGACGGGACCACGCGCCGGGTCGAGCATTACGGTGTAGTCGCTGATATCCAAACCGCCGGAGTAGCCCGTGTTCAGGTTCAGGCTGCCATCCGCGTTGAGAAGTTGCTCTGCCGCAGGCTGGTCAGCAGCTGGTTGTGAAGCTGCCGAAGCCGGTGTGGCTGCAAACAAACTTACTAAGATCGCCAGTACGGTAAAAAGATTGGTTAATTTGTTTTTCATATCTCACCTTTGAATAATAAAGTTTTCATTCGTTCTAGTAGAATGAAATAAAGAAGGCTGCATTGCCCACAATGCGCGTTACTATACTCTTGCATTTGTTGAATTTGTTGACAGTTTGTTGACAAATTGCAGATAAAATTGGGCACAAATGCCAAAACACACCCAAACTCTAGAACTTGCTGCATTTTCCACCTTTGGTGCCCTTCTAAAAGCCTTACGTGAACGCGCCGGACTTACCCAACGTGAAATGGCACAGCGCGTTGGGTATCACTATAGCTATATCAGCCGGTTGGAAAAAAATGAGCGTTTGCCTGATGAGGCCGCTGTCAAAAATCTGTTTATACCTGCTCTTAAGCTGGACCCCGCCTCAAGCATAAGTAAACGTTTATTGGAATTCGCCTCTGTTTCATTGCCCGACCTTGAGAACAAATTACCGTATCCAGGAGCAAATTTTCCAGCAACTCTTACTTCATTCCTTGGGCGCGAAAGCGAAGCACATATACTGGGAAAACTGCTCCTTCAAAAAGATACCCACCTGATTACCCTAATTGGCCCCCCGGGAGTAGGCAAAACCCGCCTTGCATTGTACGCAGCGAATTTGCACAGACAGGAATTTCAAGATGATGCTGTGTTTGTTGACCTATCTTCAATTCAAGAATCGCATCAAGTGTTGCCTGCTTTGTTAGCAGCCCTTGGCATTCAGGAAACGCGTACATCTACCTTGCTGGATAGTGCAATCGCCTTTCTCTCAAAAAAGAACATTCTGATCGTAATGGATAACTTTGAGCAAGTACTGGATTCTGCTCCGCAATTATTAACAATTCTTGGGAATGCCCCAGCTGTAAAAATTCTTTGTACAAGTCGTGAGGCGCTAAGGGTCAATGGTGAATGGGAATTCTTATTAAAGCCGTTGGCAGTACCAAATGTGGAAAGCCACTCTTCATTATTGGATTTTCCCTCCGTGCAGCTATTCCTACAAAGGGCTATTGCCGCCAATCCAAGCTTTCAATTTACGGATGAAAACGCTTCATTCGTCGCTGATATCTGCCGCCGTCTCGACGGTCTGCCCCTCGCTATTGAATTGGCTGCCGCGCGTACCCGATCTCTCAGCCCGCATTTGATGATCGAACAATTTGATCGCCGCTTCGATTGGCTTGCTACTGCTGGGCGTGATCTCCCCCCTTGGCGACAGACTTTGCGCGGTGCGATCGAGTGGAGTTACGCCTTATTGGATGGACAGGAACGTGCACTCTTTTGCCGTTTATCTGTTTTCCAGGGAAGTTGGCTGCTGGCAGCAGCGGAAGAAGTATGCAGTGATGAGGTCCTTTGCCCATCTTCTGAAATTCTTCGCATCTCTTTGCAGCTTGTAGATAAGTCTCTCCTTGTTCTTGACCCCATATCTGGACGATATCATTTCCTTGAAACTTTACGTGAATACGCAAGTGATAACTTTCAGTCAATTAATGGCTTTGAAGAGTATATAAGACGATACTCTCATTATTATGCGCGTTATGTAATTCACTCTTTACCCAAGGTCGTCGACCCTGACTGGTTAAATCAAATAGATGCAGAACTTAATAATATCCGAGCCTCGTTGTCTTATTTCATTAAATCAAATTGTTTTACCGAAGCTGCAGAAACCACACTGGCAATGAGCAGGTTTTGGGATAAACGAGCCTACTTTACAGAAGCGCGGCGCTGGTTGGAAACAGTTGTAGCCATGGAAATAGATCCAACTTTGTTGCGCGCCAGACTCTTACAAAATTTGGGCGCATACTACCGGGTGCAGGGGGAATATCAGTTGTCTGAGGAAGTATCTGAAGCAAGCAAAGTTTTATTTGAAAGCTTCGGAGATGAAGCGGGTGTAAACTTTGCACTTGATAACCTTGCGATATTAGCTGGCATAAAAGGAGATTATCCCCGAACGATTGAATTATTGGAAAGAGTGGTTACCTATCGACGAAATTCAGAAGATATTGCCGGCTTGACCACCTCACTAAATAATTTGGCTATTGCCAATAGAAGGATGGGTAATTTACAACGTGCTACTGAGTTGTATAGCGAGGTGATCGCGGTTACTGAAAGGATAGGTAACCTAAGGTCACTTGGACACGCATTGTATGGCTTGTCTGAAGTATACAAGGACATGGAAAACTACCCACTTGCCCTCGAATTAGCTGTCCGTAGCCTTTCAATTCGTCATCAATTTGGTGATAAAAAAGGTGTTGCTTTTTCATTAGGCGCCATCGCGATAATCAAACATCATTTAGGTTCGTCTGATATTGCTGCGCAGATTGAAAGCGCTGCTCGTAAAATTCGATACGATATTAAATCTGTTCCCTCACCTGTTGCGCAAGCCGAGATGGAAGCATTTCATGTTCAACTGCGAGAGTCCCTGGGAGAACTTGCTTTTAACCAGCATTGGAATTACGGCGAAAGCTTGTCAACAGAGCAAGCCCTTGCCCTTTTAATTACATGATATAAATTTATATGACATTTCTTCCTGGCAAATACGCTGGATGAAACTGAGTGCCGTTTTCTCAAAACCTTGTTTTAGCGGTCAAAAGTACAAAAGGCTTGTCCTGAGATATCAGAACAAGCCTTTTGTACAAGAACACATACTTGAATTACTAATGAAACAGATTGAATTACTGTAGGGGGACAGCTATGGAAAACAAGTGGTGGCTGGCGTCCAGAA
>CAZHOX010000250.1:0-4153 GCA_964534345.1 uncultured Anaerolinea sp. | reverse complement strand
TGCTGTCCTTGAATGCGCGGACGGATATTTCATAAAATACTGCGTTCTTGTACCACATGTAATTTCCTTATATCTCCAACAAAATACTTTGATGGGCCGGCAAAATAATCGTTGTGTTTGAATAGGTTTCGAAATTCGTTGCAATCAACGTTTTTGGGTTTGATGCAATTTTGCTGATGTCGATTTCTCTGCTGTCTGCGCTGAAGTTAATAGCGACGAATAAACGCCTGCCATCTGCTTCACGGGTATAAGCCAAGACATCTTTTGCAAGGTCATCTACAAAAGTAATTGAGCCGCTATGCAATGCAGGGAGTTCACGGCGCAGGCGAATCAACGTCTTGTAGAAGTTCAAAGTTGAACGTTCATCAGCAGATTGCACCGCAACGTTGCGTTGGGTGTAATCATCTGCAAGCGGAAGCCAGGGCTTGCCTGTGGTAAAACCCGCATTTGGCGATGCATCCCATTGCATGGGAGTGCGTTCGGGGTCACGGCCAAAATCAGTATCGGGCATATTGATGCCCCAAGGGTCGATGCGGTCTGCGACAGGGATGAAAACATCTTCCATACCCAGTTCGTCCCCGTTATAGATGGTGGGAATGCCCCAAAGAGTAAGCAGAAGCATTGCCACCGAGCGGTGATTCTCATATCCGTAGCGTGTGGCGATGCGGTGTGCATCGTGATTCCCCATGACGAAATTAGGCGCTCCGCCAGCGGGGATGACCGCGTAGTATTCTGCAATCAGACTGCGAATTTGCACCGCATCCCAATCGGCAAAGAGCAGGGAGAAATTGAAGGGAATGTCATATCCATCGAGCGGGTTTCCGTAATAGGGAATGAGTTGGTCAAAACCGGTTGTGCCACCCGTCTCGCCGATATGTACGCGATTTTCATACTCATCGAAGACCTTGCGCATCAGGCGGATTTGTTCATAAGTACCTTGCGAGTGTGCGGTGTGTTCTGGCGAGAGTCTGCGCCCTAATTTATTCCAAAAACTTCCTGGCGCGGATGGCGGATTATCGGTAAATTCGGCTGATTTGATGAGGTAAATGACCGCATCCACGCGAAAGCCATCCACACCGCGATCCAGCCAAAAGCGGAGGTTATTGTGCATCGCTTCAACGAGTTCAGGATTGCGCCAGTTCAAATCCGGTTGTTCTTTTAAAAAGGTATGAAGATAGTATTGCTGGGTTTTCTCGTCCCACGCCCAGGCGGAACCACCGAATTCTGATTCCCAGTTGTTTGGCAAAGAACCGTCTTCTTTTGCATCTTTCCAGATGTACCAATCTCGTTTTGGGTTATCCCGCGAAGAGCGGGATTCAATGAACCACGGATGCTGTTCTGACGAATGATTAGGTACGAAATCAAGGATGACCTTGAGATTACGTTCGTGCGCAGCGGTCAGCAATTCATCAAAGGTTTGCAGATCGCCAAAGAGAGGATGAATGTTGCAATAATCAGAAACATCATAGCCAAAATCAGCCATCGGGCTGGGGAAGATCGGTGATATCCAGATCGCATCAAAACCTGTGTCAGCAACATAGTCAAGCCGCTGAATAATGCCTTTCAGATCTCCAATGCCATTGCCTGATGTGTCTTGAAAACTGCGTGGGTAAATCTGGTAAAAAACGCCTTGTTGCCACCATTTGGTTTCGGCGGAAGGGCTGGTGTTAAAAGTCTTCATTTTTCTCTGCTTTGATTTGCTATTTGACCATTGGCCGCATTTGGTGAACGGTGGTCATGCAATACTGATATATAAAAAGTGGACTGGTTACCCAGTCCACTTGTCTCCAAGCTAACCTTTAACCGAGCCTGCCAGCAACCCGCGAACAATAAATCGCTGCAGAGCAAAGAACACAAATAATGGAATGACGAGGGAAATAAAAGAACCTGCCGCCACATCTCGCCAGCCTTCGCCATACTGACCCAATAAGCGAAGCAGGCGGTAGGTCATCACAGCTTTCTGTTCACCCACGAAGATAAAGGCGATCAGATAATCGTTCCAAACCCACAGGAACTGGAAGATCGCAAAGGAAGCCAGCGCCGGCATGGACATGGGCAACACCAAACGCCAGAATATCTGATAATAACTGGCTCCGTCCACCGTGGCCGCTTCGATCAACTCATGAGGCAGGGTCATCATATAGTTGCGTAAGGTGTAGATCGCCAATGGCAGAGCAAAAGCGCTATGAACCACCCACGCGCTTACAAAGGTTCCTGTCAGGCGAACATCAAACGCTTTTTGGAAGGCAACCATTCCGCGTAACACAGGGATCAAGGAAGATTGCAGCGGGATAACCATCAACGCCACCAGTGTGGCGAAGAACAATTCCTTGCCGCGAAACTTGAGGAATGTAAAGGCATAGGCTGCATTTGCGGCGATCATCAACGGCAGGATGGTTGATGGAACTGTTACTACGATCGTATTGATCAGCGAATCCAACATGCCGCTCTCAAGAGAGGATTGATAAGCATCAATCGTCCATGCCTGCCCCAGCGGATTGAAGAACGCCTCCCACCAGGGAGATATTTCAGCAACTGAACTCGGTCGAAGTGACGTAATCAACAATCCCACAGTAGGAATAGACCAGATGATAACCAGAAACAGCATACCAATGGTACTGCCTAGATTCATTCTTCTTATGAGATGTGAAATTTTTTCCTTGCTCATCGCAGTGTCTCCTGATGTCGTACTGTACGGATTTGCAAATACATCAACGGACCGATCAACAATACCAATACCGTCACCACCGCAGAAGCGGGTCCAATATTTGAATTCTCAAAGAACTGCTTATACCATTCAAAGGCAAGAACGCTGGTAGTGAAATTTCCTCGCGTCATGGCAAGCACAATATCGAATATCTTCATGACAAGGATCAAAATAGTGACAAAGACCGACATGACCGTCCCCCACACCTGCGGCAGAATTACACCAGCAAAGATCTGCCATGCGTTCGCACCGTCCAATTGTGCAGCTTCAAGTGTTTCTGCTGGCACATTTTTGATCGCAGATGAGATAACCACCATGGCATATCCCACTTGCAGCCAAACCAGCACCGCCATGAGTAAAAAGGAATTCAGACGTCCCTGATCCATGGTAAGCCAGGGCTGTGCGGAAAATCCCATGGATATGACGATGGAATTCAGCAATCCAATTTCAGGGCGGCCCGGTGGAACATACGCATAAAAATAAGCCCAAATGGTTGAAGCGGCTACAAAGCTGATCGCCATGGGCATAAAGATCAATGATTTAAAAATTCTTTCCCGAGTAGGTCCCACCTGATTGGTTAGGGTGGCGGCAGCTGTACCAATTGCCACGGTAATTACTGGAACCACCAACACCCATAATAAGTTATTCAGCAAAATTCCCAAGAAGCGTTCATCTGTAAACAGGTCAACATAATTTTTAAAGCCGACCCATTCCTTTACATTATCGCTCTTGAATGACCATATTACAGTTTGAAATAATGGAGCAATAAGAACCAAGATCACAAGCACTACAGCAGGGGTTAGAAATGCAAACCAGGTTGCCTTTTGACCAACACGTCCTGGCAGCAGAGAAACAAGAAAGTTAAGCAGCCAATACAGGCCATAACTGACAACAATTCCTATTACGATAGAAATCAGACCGAAAATGATGTCGCCCATGTCTCAATCTCCATTATTTAGTCAAACAATATACATTGAGTCAACACTAAAAAAATGTGGCACCGACTCCCTTTTTATTCAAGAGCCGGTGCCACTATTTTACCTAATTACAACCTAACTACGGATACTTGCTGTCAATACGTTCGGCAGCTTCAGCCCAGGTGGCGCGTCCGGCAACATAGTCGGTACCGGCAGCCCAGAACTCGGCGTTCACTTCAGCGGGCATCTGGTCAGAACCATCGAAACCGAAGACAGCAGCAGCGGCCATTGCTTCACCGATCTTGCGGTTGAGCTCGTTCGGGTAAAGGGCGGGATCAAAGGTCTTGTGCGGGGAAATAGCACCAGCGGAGACCATGTACTTCAAAACCTGATCGCTTGCGATGAATGCAGCAACCTTGGCAACATCCTGGTCAACATGATTCTGGAAGACACCGAAGAGGTCACCACCACCAATCACACCAGCCTGAGCGCCATCCGGGGTTGGAAGCGGGAAGGCATCAATGTGGGT
>CAZHOX010000249.1:0-4155 GCA_964534345.1 uncultured Anaerolinea sp. | reverse complement strand
TTCATCTGATAAGCATTCGTTTCGCGCTTGGTAAAACCAACTCGCAAATACAGTTTATTCGCTGCTACCCGCATGGGATTGGAGGTGAGCGAAATATTCCCCGCACCCTTTTCACGTGCCAGTTCAATACCCCGCAACATCAACGCCTCGCCCACCCCTTCCCCACGCGTGGAAATATCCACGATCACATCTTCGATCACAGAACGGATTCCTGTCGGCACTCGATAGACTGCAAGAGTCAATGCACCAATGATGTCGCCATTGTCGTTGCGGGCAATGATCAGCGTGGACGATGTGTCTCGGACGAGATCAGCCAGATCGTTAAGAGAAGGAGGCGGGTTGTTATTGGTGAGTTGAGGGACAAGGCGTTGAAACGCTTCGTAGAGTTCCTCATCTGCTTTGGTCGCAATTTCAAGCTGCATGATTTTTGTTTTTCGGGATGATGCTCAACACAAGATAATAACCAACATAAAGGAAAGATGCCCATACGATCCATGAAGGTGTGTTGGGGTAGAGCAATAATCCCCAGATACCAATCGCGCCATAAAGGTAAGTCAGCGCGAGGGTTAAGGTTCTCAGGTAACTGTTGCGGCTCGGGTAAATGTATTTGATGGGAATGAAGACCATCACGTTGAACAAAATTAGAAAAGCAAAATTGACCCAAGGCGGCAGGTTCATGAGAAGCATGTATAACGCGGCAACATTCCAATAAGAGGGAAAGCCTTTGAAATGATGGTCATCTGTTTTTGCGTCGGTCTGTGTGAATTGGTATGCAGAGGTTAGCAGGATCAAGCAGGCAGTAAGCCATTTGACCGACTCGGGCAGAAAATCTGCTTTGATGAGAAAAATGGCAGGGACAAGGACGTAGTTGAGATAATCCAGAATGTTATCAAGCAGTGCGCCATCAACACCTTTACCATAAGTTTTGACATCTGCCCAGCGAGCCAACATACCGTCAAAGCCATCCACGAGCATGGCAATGATCATCCAGACAATCATCATTTTGTAATTGCCTTCAAAAACGGCAAAGATGCCAAGCAAGCCCCAAATGGCGCCCGTAGCCGTGAAGAGATGAACACCATACGCGGCAGCAACACGCAGGAAGTTCGGTTTGGTTTCTGTTATTGCAGAAGAGGTCATGAATTTTTCCTTTGGAAAGTTTCGTTTAATAACACCCCAGATTATAAAAGGAAACAAGAAAGTGTAAAAAGACCTCCGAGATTTTTGAAACCTCGGAGGTCTTACAAATCTACTTACTCTTCACCAATCCCACCTTCACTTTTTCACCGTCAAATTCATCTTCCACAATTGATGAATTCGCGGGCGGATTCGCAAAGGATAGTTTGGTCGTCAACGTTTCAGCTTTGATGTAAGACTCATGCGCCTCAATCGCGGACCGTAAGCCTGCTGTTGCTTCGACGAACAATTCCACGCGATCGGCCACATCCAGATCCGCAGACTTGCGCAGGTCTTGCACGCGGCGAACAAACTCACGCGCCTGACCTTCAGCTACAAGTTCAGGCGTCAGGTCAATGACGAGGGCGGCAACATAGGCGCCATCTTCAGCAACTGCAAAGCCTTCCTTTGCCAGCGCCTTCACTTCCACTTCTTCAGAGATGATCTGGAAGGTTTCACCGCCAGCAGTCACTTCAAGTGTTTTTCCAGCCATAAAGGTCTTTGCTACTTCTTCGGCGTTCATCGCAAGGATCGCCTTCTGGATGGCCGGGAACTTGTTTCCATATTTCTGCCCTAACTGCTTGGGCAGCGGCTTTACCGTGTGCAAGAGGGCTTCTGTGCTTGAGTCCAACAAGCGGACTTGCTTCACATTCAACTCATCCTGAATCACGTCCAGATTATTCTGGAGAGCATTACGTTCGGTTGTATTCCCAACTGAGAAAGCGGCTTCAGCGAGAGGCTGGCGCACTTTGCGGTTGGCTTTCTGGCGGGCGGCATGGCCGAGCGAGACGAGCTTCATCACCAAATTCATATCACGGTTGAGTGACTCGTCGATGAATTCTTCCATCACCTGCGGCCATTCCGCCAAGTGGACAGACTCGGGTGCGGTCTCATCCACGGAGCGGACGAGGTTCTGATACAACTCTTCCGCCATGAAAGGCATGGCAGGAGCGATGAGCTTAGCAACCGTGGTCAATGCTGTGTACAGCGTGGAGTATGCTGCTTGTTTATCTGCACCAGAGTCATTCTTCCAGAAGCGGCGGCGTGAGCGACGCACATACCAGGTGGATAGATTCTCAACGAACTTCTCCACAGGGCGGGTCGCATTGGTGACATCATAATTTTCGTAGGCTTCGGTTACGTCTCGAACCAGCACGTTCAATTCGGAGAGCAGCCAGCGGTCAAGGTCATTGGTCGCGGCGGTCACTGTCAACGCTTGAGGCTTGTCGAGGTTGGCATAGGTCACAAAGAAGGAGTAGACATTCCACAGTGTAAGCGTAAAGCTGCGGATGACGTCCCCAACCAGGTCGGAAGAGAAGCGGCGTTCCTGTCCGGGTGGCGTGGCGGTGTAGAGATACCAGCGCAGCGCATCCGCGCCATGTACATCCAACACATCCCACGGCTGGACGATATTGCCAAGCGACTTGGACATCTTGCGTCCCTTGCCATCCTGAATGTGCCCGAGGCAGATCACGTTCTTGAAAGAGACATCATCATTGAGCAACGTGCTGATTGCGTGCAGTGAGTAGAACCAGCCGCGAGTTTGGTCAACAGCCTCGCAGATGTAATCCGCAGGGAATTGCTGTTTGAATTTGTCATGATTCTCGAACGGATAATGCCACTGAGCATACGGCATGGAGCCAGAGTCAAACCACACGTCAATGAGATCTTTCACGCGGGTCATCTTGCCACCGCAGTCCACACACTTCCAATGGACATTGTCCACATGCGGGCGATGAAGATCGAGTTCGGTCAAATCCCTGCCAGCTTTTTCAGAAAGCTCGGCAACAGAACCAACACATTCACGATGTTTGCAGGTGGCGCTTTCACATTCCCAAACAGGGAGCGGCGTCCCCCAATAACGCTCACGACTGAGAGACCAGTCGATGTTATTTTCGAGCCAATTGCCAAAACGTCCATTCTTGATGTGGTCAGGAACCCAGTTGATGGTTTTATTCAAGTCCACAAGGCGGTCTTTCTTTGCACTCGTGCGGATGTACCAGGATTCACGCGCATAATACAGAAGCGGAGTCTTGCAACGCCAACAGAAGGGATAGGTATGCGTGATCGTCCCAGCACGGAACAAAAGTCCACGCGCCTCAAGATCCTGGATGATGAGCGGGTCGGCGTCTTTGACGAAGATTCCACGCCACGGGGTGATCTCAGGGATGAACGTGCCATCAGGCTGCACAGTCAACATGATCGGCAGATCATGTTTCTTCCCTGATTCCATATCCTCTGCTCCATAAGCCGGCGCAGTATGAACCAAGCCAGAGCCATCTTCTACGGTAACGTAATCAGCGAGAATCACATAGTAGGCAGGCTTGTCGGTGGGAAGAAAAGTGAAAAGCGGCTTGTATTTCATATCCTTCAATTTTTTACCTTTGAAGGTATCCACTACTTTCACTTCTTCATCTTTGAAGATTCTCTCAACCAAGTTCTTGGCAAGAATGAGTTTTTCTTTTGTGCCATTGTTGTCACGCTCGATTGTCACATAATCCACATCAGGATGAGCAGCCACAGCGACATTGGAAGGAAGCGTCCACGGGGTTGTCGTCCACACTAAAAGTGAAGTATCTGGCTTGTCCACAAGCGGGAAGCGCACAAAAACTGACGGGTCGACAGCGTCGTCGTAACCGAGAGCAACTTCATGGTCAGAAAGAGGCGTGCCACAACGCGGGCAATACGGCACGATCTTATAGCCCTTGAAAAGCAAGTCCTTTTCCCAGAAGTTTTTCAGAATCCACCAAACTGATTCGATGTAGTCGTTGGTGTAGGTCACATAGGCAGTGTCCAGATCAACCCAAAAGGCAATGCGGTCTGTGAGCTTCTCCCATTCCTGAATGTAGGTGAAGACAGAGTTCTTGCAAAGCTCATTGAATTTATCAACGCCATATTCTTCGATCTGATGTTTGCTGTTGAAACCAAGCTGCTTTTCCACTTCGATCTCAACTGGCAAGCCGTGCGTATCCCACCCGC
>CAZHOX010000248.1:0-4163 GCA_964534345.1 uncultured Anaerolinea sp. | reverse complement strand
GGAGTCTTGCCTGCTGCCATCGCACCGCCAGAGACAAAGATGGTCGGCACGTTCACGCGCATGGCGGCTAGCAGCATGCCAGGCACAATCTTGTCGCAGTTCGGGATGCAGACCATCGCGTCAAATCTATGAGCTTCGACCATGGTCTCGACGCAGTCAGCAATTAGTTCGCGAGAAGGAAGCGAGTACTTCATCCCCAAATGACCCATTGCAATGCCATCATCCACACCGATGGTGTTGAACTCAAATGGCACACCACCTGCTGCGCGAACGGCATCCTTCACCAGTTTTCCGAATTCCTGCAAATGAACATGTCCGGGTACAACATCCACATATGAATTGACAATGGCAACGAACGGCTTCTTGAAATCGTCATCCTGCAAACCTGTGGCACGCAAGAGCGCGCGATGCGGCGCTTTATCAAAACCTTTTTTTACAGTATCTGAACGCATAAAACTCCTTTGAATTTAGACCGTGGACAGTAGACGATGGATGGTGAAACACGGTCAGCGGTCTATGGTCTATCGTCTGCTCTTAATTGGTATAAAAAGAGCCGCCCGTGGTTAGGGCGGCTCTCGTTCTCACTTAGTGATTTACTTTACTCTCACCGTAGCCATCCTAACCGAAAATTGATCCTTAATAATAAGGACCACAAGGACTACTACAATAATGGAGAGGCTGAACAAAGATGTATTCATTGGCTTGTAACTTCGCCCGATTATAGGCGGAAACGGAAATCCGTCAAGGGTGGCGATTTCCGTTTCGGACATAAAGAACGATTACATTTCGTCCTTCAGGAATGTCACTTGGCAGATTGCCAGCGCTTATTTTCCAGTAATGATGCGCTCCCCTTCGTAGAGTCTGATCGCAATGTAAGTGATGATCACGGACAGGGTAATAGTCAACACGGCTGAAACAAGAATATTTATTCCTGAAATAGGTTCAGAGCGCAGGAATTGATTGATCAAAATTTGCTGGCCGAATGTTGGAATAAGCATTGTCCACAATTCTGGTTTGACCGGCAGGAATGCCAGCGCAAGTCCGGGCAAAGAAGGGATCAGGCCGATGAACGGAAGGTAGGTCCCAGCTTCCTTGGTGGTCTTGGCAAAGGATGCGATCAAGGTCTGAATGGCACAGGCAAGCAGAACAATTGGCAAACAGATCAGGAAAACAGAAGTAAGTGCGCCAAGATCAAAACCGACTTGAATTCCAAGCAATTCTTCCATGGGTAGAATGCGGAATATGGCGGCAAACCCTGTAAGGGTAATGATCAGGTTAAATGTGGCAAACGGAATGGCAGAGATCATCTTGCCAATGGCAATCCAGCCGCGCGGCAATGGATTGATCAACAATGGCTCAAGAGAACCTCGTTCCCTCTCCCCTGCTGTGGCGTCTGTAATGACTGGCGACGCTCCATTGAAAATGGCAAAGATGATAAAGTACGGCAGCATCGAAAGAAAGATCAGCGCCTGGCTTTGTGGTGTGGCGGTATCTATTTCTTCAACTTGTACAACACGCATCACTTCCGGGCTGACACCGCGCAAACTCAGGCGCAGCAATCCAATATATCTGCTATATCCTTCGAGCAGATTTTGAGCACGGTTAATATCCACCATGGCAGACTGGCGTGTACTGTCGAATATGAGTTGAACCTTCGCAGTTTCTCCTGCAGAAAAATCTTCACCATAATCTGTGGGGATAACCAAAGCCACGTTGATGTCGCCAGCAAGGACCGCTGCCTCAGGGTCGGCAGGAGCCGGCTCCACAATGACATCTTGTTGCTCCAAAAAAGCGATCAGGTTGGGAGCATTTTCCGCGCCAGATACAGGTAATATCAATGCCTCATCCACATTTTCACGGATGGAGTTGCCAAGCAGCATGATCATTCCACCGAGCAGCAAAGGGCCAAAGAGTGCCCAAAATACGCCTGTCACCCAACTGCGATAATCTCGCAGGTTATCGAGCATTTCTTTTTGAAAAATAACCAGAATCTTTTTCATTACACCAAACCCTCTTCTGAACCGATCACAGACACAAAGGCATCTTCAAGGTTTTCTTTTCCCGTCTGTTTTCGCAAGTCGTCAGGGCTGCCGTTGGCAGATACAGTACCTTGTGAAATGATTACGATCTGGTCACAAAGCGCGGCAACTTCCTGCATGATGTGGCTGGTGAACAGAACACACTTGCCTTCCTCCCGCAAACGCAGAATGAATTGACGCATTGCACGCGTGCTCATCACATCCAAACCGTTCGTTGGTTCATCCAATAAAACATTTTGCGGATTGTGCACCAGCGTGCGTGCAATGGCGACCTTGAGCTTTTCGCCGGTGGAAAAGCCCTCGGTCTTGCGGTCGGCAATGGACTGCATATCGAGCAAAACCATCAATGAATCGATCTGCTTCTCAAGCGCCTCACCAGATAAACCATGCAGCCGCCCAAAGTAACGGATATTTTCTCGGCTCGTCAGGCGCGAATACAAACCCCGCGCATCTGCCAGCACCCCAATTCGGCGCTGAACTTCAAGAGGAGATTGACGCACGTCAAACCCATCTATCTGCGCAGAACCGTTTTCAGGTTTTAGCAATGTGTAGAGCATGCGTAAGGTTGTACTTTTGCCTGCTCCGTTCGGGCCAAGCAAACCGGTGATCTGCCCATCTGGCGCGGAAAAGGAAACATTTTGAACCGCTTTTACTTTTCCAAAAGATTTTGAAAGACCTTGTACTTGTATCATTGTTATAACCCTAGGTTGTTACGGACGTGGTCCACTGAAATCAACAAAGAACGGCGGCGGTTGAACTCCTTCAACACAGGCAGTATCCAACCCTTCAATGGATGCACTCTCGATAAAGTCCTTGAACAAATTGGCGCTGCACGGGCTGGAGAGATTGCCATGCCCCATGCCTGAAAAAATAAGGTGAATTTCGTTGGTGAGACTTTCAGCAACACCCTCGGCATGGCGGGGCGGAGTGATGGGGTCCGCTTCACCTGAAAGGATCAAGACCGGCGCGTCTGAAATAACGGGTTCACGAAATTCTGGCGAGACCTTCCCCTTTTGCCACTCGGAACACACTGCCGCAAAATCCACAGTGCGGTCACCAAAGACGCTTTGCTCTGCTCGTTTGGCGGCCTCAACAGAAGAGATCAACGGCGCATCTTCGGTGCAGGTGACAGCGTAGAACATGCCATCATACAAACCAGCATTCACAAGAAGCGCTTGCGAGATCAACGGCACATAATTTTCATCTGCATACGCGGTATGAATGGCTAACGGCAAAGTGGCAACAAAGTCTGGCACATAGAGCGTATTGAAGACCATGCCAGTGACCATTTGAGGAGTTACGGTCAATTCAAGTGGATCGTTGGTCAACGGATGGGGGATCGTGATCTCTGCGGGAGTCTCCTCCAACCGCGCAAGTAATCCATCGAATTCGCTTCGCAATTTCGGGAAAGTTGATACGCAAGCCTCATCCGATTCGCAGCGTGCAAAGAATTTCTCGAGCGCGGCCTGCCCATCTTCGGCTGCATCCATGAACATGACAAAATCTGAATCCACCACTGCATCCAATGTGACTGTGCGAACATGCTCAGGGAACATGCGCAGATATGTCAGCGCGGCGCGGGTTCCATACGATGCCCCATAAATATTGATGGTCTCATAGCCCAGCGCTGCCCGTACATCATCAAGATCGGTCATGGCGATCTCGGTATTGTAAAAGCGCAGATCGGCATCCAATGTTTCGGGGCAGGCTTTGAGTTTCGCGAGCACCTGTTCATCTGTCAACGATTCATCTTCCGGACCAAGGCATTTCAATGGATTCGATTTTCCCGTTCCGCGTTGATCAACCAACACAATATCTCGGTTTTCATGGATCTGGAACATCAATGAGATCATTGCCGGATATGCCTCAATTGCCGATTGGCCAGGCCCGCCAGCCAACAGAAAAAGCGCATCCGCTTCAGGGTTGCGCTTAATTGCAGGGATGACTGCCACATTCAATTCGATCTTTCGACCATTGGGGTTTGCGCGGTCTTCGGGAACCGTCAATGTACCGCAACGCGCATCGACTTGATTACCAACTGCTGAAGTCAGGGCGCAATCTTCCAGCGGAAGAGAACTATCAGAAACAGCAGTCAGGTTTCGGGGCGAGCATGAAGCGAGAAAC
>CAZHOX010000247.1:0-4193 GCA_964534345.1 uncultured Anaerolinea sp. | reverse complement strand
GTGGGCGCTGAGGGACTCGAACCCCCGACCCCCTCGGTGTAAACGAGGTGCTCTAACCAACTGAGCTAAGCGCCCGGGAGAACCGCATTATAGCATGTGATTCAAAAAATGGAGAATTTACTTTTGCCTGCGTTATAATCCAATAATCAAACAGGAGAAGACTCATGACTGACTCAAAACCTCTCAATTGGACGCCCGTACCCGGTGTTGGTTATTCTGTGATCCGTCGCGGTGATGGCGGAATGACCCTGACTTTTACCGATCTTTCCGATACCACCATGGCCCACTGGCATGAATTTGCACTTGAACATTTACTAGGCTCTGACCGCCGCACACGCAACCTGTATGACTTACGCGCCGTCAAGGATATCCCTGAACAAGCGGTTCGCATGGCAGTGGATGCCAACAGCGACCCTTCTGCTCGCAACATCCGTGTGGCGGTTGTGGTGGCAGACCAATCAGTTGTGGAGGCAATTCGCAATGTGGCCGCTCTTGCAGAGACCGGTCTTGCTTCTGCGATGAAGATCTTTACAGATATCAACGAAGCGGAAGCCTGGCTGGCTCGTCCGTTGGATCAAATTCCGTAAATGATGTCTTTGCGAGGATTTCTCTCGCAAAGATGAAATGATTTTATGAATTCACCTTCTCTTCAGATCGGGAAGTTCACATTCGATTGGGGTTCCCGCACGTATGTGATGGGCATCTTGAATGTGACTCCCGATTCTTTTTCAGGGGATGGAATCATCAGCAAGGGGGATGTGATGCAGGCGGCCCTTGCTCAGGCAGATGAATTTCTCGCCTCAGGTGCGGACCTGTTGGATGTGGGCGGCGAATCGACTCGTCCCGGCTCTGCGGCAGTTTCTGCCAATGAAGAACTTGAACGCGTGATCCCCGTCATCCAAGCGTTGCATAACACTTTTCCAGATGCTTTAATTTCAATTGATACGTACAAGGCTCAGGTTGCTGAAGAAGCGATCCATGCAGGCGCACATATCATCAACGATGTGTGGGGGTTGCGGGCTGATCCTGATTTGGCGCATGTCGCTGCAAAATATAAAGCGCCAGTGATTTTGATGCACAACCGTAGCAACCCCGCCAGTGTGGATGTCCGCGAGAAATTAGGGAATGCCTATATTGGTTCTGAATATCAAAACCTGCTTGAAGATGTAAAAAAGGAATTACTTGAAAGCGTGGCTTTGGCGAAAAATGCCGGGGTGGATGAGTCGCTCATCGTTTTAGATCCAGGCGTCGGCTTTGGAAAGACGCGGGAGCATAACCTTGAACTGATCAACCGGCTTGGCGAGATTCGCTCTTTGGGGTATCCCGTTTTGCTGGGGCCATCCAGAAAATCATTTATTGGCTTTACGTTGAACCTGCCTCCCGATCAGCGCGTGGAGGGGACGGCTGCGGCAGTTTCAGTGGGAATTACGCGCGGTGCGGATATCATCCGCGTGCATGATGTGAAGGAAATGGCGCGTGTTGCAAAAATGACAGATGCGTTGGTGCGGCGGGTTGGTAGTAGTTAATTCTTAGATCAAAAAGGTACTGGGAATATGGAAGAATACGCAAAGGAGCTTCTTCGGCTTGGAATTATTGAAGCAAAGACCGGCGGCAGAGAGACGGCCCGCCGTTACCTTGACCGCGCAATTTATATGACACGTTCGTATGATGTGCTGGCGGAAGCGTGGTATTGGATGAGCGAAGTAATAGATGATCCGGCTGAAAAACGCAAAGCGCTGGAGAATTGTCTTTCGCACAGTATGCATCATTCACGTGCGCGGCGGTCTCTGGCGATTCTGGATGGCAAACTCAAAGCGGATGAAGTGATCAACCCGGACCTTACACCTTCTTTGTCTCAGGGGCTGCGGCCAGCAGATGCGAAAAGGTTTATGTGCCCAAAATGTGGCGGAAAGATGGCATTTTCTCCTGATGGGCAGCAAACGCTTGTTTGTGATTATTGTTCACGTGGGCAGGCTGTGGGTGAAAATAAACGGGAGGTTGATGAAAAGGATTTCATCACAGCCATGGCAACAGCGCGCGGGCATGGCCGGCCTTTGCAAGAACAGGTCTTTCATTGCAAGGGGTGTGGCGCAGAATTCATTCTTCCGCCAAAACAGATTTCAGCAAGTTGTGCATATTGTGATTCTCCCCATGTGGTAAGCCTTGAAAAGACAAAGGAATTACTCGCGCCAGATGGGATTATTCCACATGCGTTTGATCAGAAACGTGCTGTAAAGCTGCTTATTGATTGGGTGAACATCAACGAAATTAAACCCGAGAAAAAAGTGGATCTGCCGCGCGGGCTTTATCTTCCGTTGTGGACGTTTGATGTGGGCGGCGCCATTGATTACACGTACGAAGTGGTTGAGCGCGAAGACGAAGATGATATTTACACAAAAGGGTATGGACAAAAAAAGGTAACCCGTTATTCGAACATGTATCCTGTTATGGAGAATGACCTGCCGCTTCCTGCTTCGCGAAAGCCGTCTTCTGTTTTTCTGGGATTGATCAAATCTTTTGATATGCGCTCGATCAAGCCGTATGACCCACGCTATCTCGTGAACTGGCCTGCAGAAATTTATGATGTGCCCATGGCAGATGCTTCATTGGATGCGCGCAGTCAGGTGTATGCCAAATATAAAGGCGAGATGTCTCATGTGCTTAATAATGCAAATATTGTGCATACTTCATCTGCAAACCTGATGGTGGAGTCTTTTAAGCTCAATTTGTTACCTGTATGGATGACGGAACTTCCTTTTGATGGTCGGGAGCATTTGGTGTTGATCAATGGACAGAATGGGGTTGTTTCGAGCGATTTGTTGGAGAAGCAGGAAGAAGCCGAAGAGAGCGGCGGATTGTTTGGCTTTTTAGCAGACCTGCTGGAGGACTAGTTATCTGTTCTTGAAGTACCCGCGGACAATATCGGAATAATCTACACTTGTGTGCTCGTTAAGTATGCGGAAGAATTCTTCACGGGTGACAATGCGGCCTTTGTTTTGCCTGACATACTCTTGAATGAAGGAGAAGAATGCCTCGTCACCGATGCGCTCGCGTAATTCCTGTATGAAATGCGCGCCGTTGAAATAGACGATGCGTTTGTAATTCTCGTCGTTTTGTCCATCATACACGGGGATATCAATGTAGCCTTGCGGCTCGAAGAAATCGATGCGGTAGGACCACCACCAGGAAAGCATATCTGGGTAGAGCGTTTCGTAGTAGAGAGATTCGGAGTAGGTCGTGAGGGATTCGTCCAACCAGGGCTCGAGTGCCTGGTCGCTGGCGATCTGGTCAAACCACCATTGGTGGGCTGTCTCATGTACTGCGACGAAGGTCAGATAATTAAACGGAGTGCCATCGTATAGGTTGTAAAAACTGCTGCTGTGGAAAAAAAGTGCAGAGAATTCCATGCTGTCTTTGAAATCTGCAATAACGACAGAAAGGGTCTTGTGTGGATAGGGACCGAATTTTTCGGCGAAGATTTGCAAAGCTTGTGCGCTGGCGATCATGGCGGCTTCGCCGGCACTTTTGAAGATGGGGAAATAATAACTGTACACGGTTGTATCCCCAACTTGCATGTGGGAGACTTGAAAATCGCGGCTGGCAGAAATGGCGAACGCGCGTCCTTCGGTGAGTGTATATTTTGTGGATTCGCCGTTTGATTCTGCAAATCCGCTGGTGGCGACGATGGGGGCGTTTTCTTGGTCTGTGAAGGTGAGGTTAACTTCAAAGTCTGCAACGGGGTAGACCAGATATTCGCCATGTGACCACGGCTCACGGATCGTCCATTGGCCGTCTTTAAAGGGGACGATGAACGGGTACCAGTTGACGAGATTCATTTGGATGTCGCTGTAGCCAAAGATGCGTGCGCGCAGGCTGTTGGCTTGGTCCATGTAGGGGAGAGAAAGGCTGTAGCTGAGGACTATTGTCGAAATAGAATCAGGTGCGAGCGGGGTTTGAAGCGGGATGTCGAGGCGGTGAGCATTGAGTACTGCATCCATCGTCGGAATACTATCTACGGTAATTTGAGTTAAATTAAAACAATTAGGCCAAAGGTTGGCAGCGATGGCGAGCGTTAAAGAGTTAAGCGGCTGGCCTGTATGATTGGGATATATTATGGTCTCATCCACAGTGACATGATGGTGGTCATAATCAATAATAGTGTTGAGTGTGTAGGTTTCGTGCTGAGGGATGAT
>CAZHOX010000246.1:1912-4230 GCA_964534345.1 uncultured Anaerolinea sp. | reverse complement strand
AGTTAGCGATTAGCAGCTAGCTGTTAGCTTAGAAACCAAACCTGCATACCGCTCGTATATCCTCCCAGTTCAACCCAAGGAGTTCCCATGCCAAATATTCTCGAAGTAAAAGACCTTGCTAAAAATTACGGTGACTTTCAAGCTGTTAAAGGTGTCTCATTCAATATCGAAGAAGGAGAGATCTTCAGCCTGCTTGGGCCAAACGGCGCTGGAAAGACAACCACCATTTCGATGCTTTCCACGCTTTACACGCCCACCTCAGGTGACGCCACCATTGCGGGACATTCCATCACAAAAAATCCAATGGATGTGCGCAATGCCATCGGCGTGGTGCCACAAGACCTCGCACTCTACGAAGACCTAACTGCTCGCGAAAACCTCATCTTTTGGGGGCAAATGTATGGCTTGGGCGGCAACGCGCTGAAAAGCCGCGTGGATGAAGTTCTCGAACAGATCGGCCTGACCGAGAAAGCCAAAGACCGAGTCAAAACCTATTCAGGCGGGATGAAGCGCCGCGTCAACATTGGGGTGGGCTTGCTCCACAAACCCAAGCTACTCTTCATGGACGAACCCACCGTTGGCATTGACCCACAATCCCGCCGTGCGATTTTAGATACAGTGAAAGACCTGAACAAAAAAGGCATGACCGTCCTGTACACCACGCATTACATGGAAGAAGCGGAAGAACTATCCAACCGCGTGGGGATTATTGACCACGGCGAGTTGATCGCCATTGGCACACAGAAGGAATTGACAAAGCAAGTCGGTGAGACAGAAACTCTCGTACTGCACATAGGCGAAAACGAAGACCCCGAAGCCTTGGTGGCTTCTTTTAAGACCATCAAGGAAGTGCTTGAAGCCAACGTGATCAACAACGAGATCTCCGTCATCACGCCTTCCGCAAAGGATGTACTCGCCTCTGTGGTGACCAAAGCCAATGAACGCGGAATCAAAATCCATTCCATCGACATCCGCGAGCCGAATTTGGAAGCGGTGTTTTTGCATCTAACGGGACGCGCATTGAGGGATTGAGGAAAAAAGAAAGAGGAAAGAAAACGAATCTACATCTTTCTTCTTTCCTCTTTCTTCACCTCGGAGAATTCTATGATTAAAACCTTTCTCATCGGCATCAAAGACCTGCGCCTCGTTTTTCGTGACCGCGCGGCATTGATCCTCATGCTTGTTGCGCCGTTCCTGCTGACCCTCGGCATGGGCTTGGTCACGGGGCGTTTCAGCGGCAACACCTCTGGCATTGCAGATATTCCCGTGGTCATCGTCAATCAGGATGACGGCGAATTGAGCACGGCTCTGGTGGATCTTTTCAACTCGAAAGACTTGGCTGATTTGGTCGAACCAACTCTCGGCGTGAGTCCCGAAGCGGCTCGTCTTCAAGTGGAAGAAGATAAAGTCGCGGCAGCCATCATCATCCCCGCTGGCTTCACGCGCAGCATCATCCCACAGCAGGAAGATTTCGCAGCGGGCAACACTCCCGAAGTTGTAGAGATCGAGTTGTATGCCAACCCCACCCGCCCCACCAGCGCGGGCATCATCAAATCCATTTTGGATGAATTCATGAGCCGCGTGGAAGAAGGCGCGATCGGCGCACAAACTTCCATTTTGCAAATGATGATCAGCGGGCGCATCACACCAGAGCAGGCACAAGCCGTAGGCGAAGAGATGGGGCAGCAATTGCAAGATGCACCCAACAATGACACACTCGCGATCACGCTCAATACCACCACGCAAGGCGAAGAAGTGGAGTTCGATGTGCTTGCGTATCTCGCTCCCGGCATGGCATTGATGTTCCTGATGTACACCGTCAGTTATGGCGGACGCTCCATCCTTGCCGAAAAAAACCAAGGCACACTTCCGCGCTTGCTCGTCTCACCGACCAACTCCGCGCAAATTTTAGGCGGCAAGGTCTTCGGCATTTTTCTCACCGGCGCCGCACAGATGTTGATCCTGATCGGCGGCACATCGCTGCTCTTTCAATTGAAATGGGGTGACCCGCTCGGCGTGCTCATTCTGGTGCTCGTCGCGGTCTTTGGCGCAACGGGTTGGGGCATGATCATCACCGCACTGTCACGTACCACCGCACAAGTTGCCAGCGTTGGCTCGGCAGTGATGTTGATCTTCAGCATCCTCGGCGGCAGCTTCCTTCAATTGGATCAAATGCCCGCTTCGATCCAGCTGATGAGCCGCATCACGCCGAATGCATGGGCATTGGATGGATTCACCACACTCGCGCTTGGCGGAACGCTCGCGGATCTTTCCGCGCCGATCACTGCCCTGTTGACGATGGGCATTCTCCTCTTCCT
>CAZHOX010000246.1:0-1812 GCA_964534345.1 uncultured Anaerolinea sp. | reverse complement strand
CGCGCAGATGCGCTGCTCATTATCCCTGCTGAATTAGATCTCGCATCCATTCAAAATGGAAATGCTGAACTGGAATTCCGTCAACAGCCAAATAACATGGATGCCAGCATTGCAAAGCGCGCCGCTCAAACTGCCATTCGCAGTGTGACCAGTTCCATCAACGCCGCAAACACGGCTTTAGATCAAGCCAAAGAAAAAGGCACATTCGAGTCATCCGAAGCGGAGCAAGCCTATTTTGACGATGCGCTGAAACTCGCCAAAGACATGCAGGCAGATGTACCCGAACGAATCACCGTTATTGAAGGTAACACGACCGAAGAAGTGGACTACGACCCGCGAGCCAATTCATCTGCCGGGCAAATGGTGACATGGGTATTCATTCCGCTGTTCGGCATCTCGGCCCTGTTCGCCTTCGAACGCCAGCAGGGAACACTGCGCCGTTTGCTCACCACCCCAACTACAAAAGCCGTCTTTCTACTCGGGACGATCTCAGGTCAAGTAGTGATGGCTCTCGTGCAAATGACCTTGCTCATTCTGTTTGGCATGTTCGCGCTTGGTTTGAACTGGGGACGTGAGCCGCTTGCGCTTTTTATCCTGCTCACTTGCGCGGCTCTTGCTGCGGGAGCCATTGGCACAGCCATGGGAACCTTTGTCAAAACCGAGGGGCAAGCCAGCGGCCTGAGCATCATGGCAGGCATGGTCATGGCGCTGCTCGGCGGCTGTTGGTATCCGCTGGAGTTATTCCCTGCGGCGGTGCAAAACATCGTAAAAATCCTGCCAACTACATGGGCTATGCAAGGACTGATCGACTTACTCCTCCGCAACGCTGGGCTGTCAGGCATCTTGCTTGAGTCTGGAGTTCTGCTTGGCTTTGCAGCCTTGTTCCTTTCCATTGGGGTGATGAGATTTCGGTATGAATAAAAAGATGTAAGAAGAAAGAGAAAAGAAAAAAGCGGATGACAGAAAAATTGTCATCCGCTTTCTAATTACTATTCACTATTCACTACCAACTAATCCCTTCCCCCTACTTCACCATTTCTACTTTCAAACTGACATTCAACCTGTCACAAATTTCTTCAAGCTCATCGCTCCAGGAATGAAAGTTCAGCTTCGGCGGCACGAGGACAATGCCCTTCAGCGAAAATAGTGGTGTGCCGCTCATCGGTGCGGGTGTGGAGCTGGTGTCCATACTTTCGATGTTGATTCCGCGAGTGGCAAAATAATGCGAAATATCATGGATGATGCCCTCATGGTCTGCGCCATTCACTTCGATCTCGAACGGCAGCCAGCCCTCATACTTCTTCGCCTCATCAGTCTGCAATGCAGCGACTTGATAGCCCTCGCCGCGTAATTGCTGCAGATCCTGATCCAACCCACCCAGTTCACCATCAGATAGGGAAATCAGCATGAGCATGGCAAACTCCCCACCCAGATGTGCCATGCGGCTGGCTTCCACATTCCCGCCGCGCTTCACCACCAGACTAGTGACATGGTCAACAAGCCCGATCTTATCCTTACCCGTCAGAGTTAACACGATATTCTTCGGCATGGCAGACTCCCATTTTGTGTAGTATGGAGCGGGTTATTTCCCGCCAAAATTTCATCTCATCGCCGAGTATAGCATATGGACGGTAGACAGTAGACCACGGACGATAGACGATGGAGTAAAGTATCCACAAGAATTGCCTTGCGCTGACCACCAAGACACAAAGACTCAAAGAGTAAAAACTTCGTGTCTTGGTGTCTTCGAGGCTTCGTGGCAGGGTTTTCAATCACTCCAACGATGGACAACGGGTGTGGTCTGTCGTCCAT
>CAZHOX010000245.1:1507-4267 GCA_964534345.1 uncultured Anaerolinea sp. | reverse complement strand
ATCTCTACAGAAAGGAAGCATACGTCATGCCTTTACAGAAGGAAGTCAAGACGAAGGCGATCGAAGATTTTCATCGCCATGAGAAGGATACCGGTTCGCCCGAAGTGCAGATCGCTATCCTGACCAATCGCATTACTCAGCTTACTGAGCATTTGCGAAACAACAAGCAGGATCAATCCTGCCGTCGTGGTTTGCTCAAACTGGTAGGTTCCCGCCGTCGCTTGCTCACATACTTGCGCCAAAGCAATTATAAGAGCTACCTCAGCGTAACCGAACGTTTGAACCTGCGCCGCAAGTAAGTTAGTTAGACCCTAAAGGTCGCGAGACCTTTAGGGTCTTTTTAACTCTCATCCTCTCCCGCGGGGGGAGGATGTACACCCCGCAGTCAGGAATTGAATAGCGCGAACAACGTGGTTGTTCCCACTCTTCAGTCCCTGACCAGAGGCGGGAAAATCTGGAATGTGAGGGCTAGGCCTTCACACGTGCATGTGTATGCACCCAGAGTTTTAATAAAGGAGACAAAATGAATTTTGAAGGTAAAAAGTACTCAACCGTTGTTGGCAACAAAACGGTCACTATTGAAACTGGCCGTTTGGCAGGCCAGGCTGGCGGCGCGGTAACTCTCGGCATCGAAGAAGCTATTGTCTTCGCGGCAGCCACCATGGGCGGCGTGCGTGACGGCATCGACTTCTTCCCGCTTTCTGTGGAATACGAAGAGAGACTGTACGCCGGCGGCAAGATCCCTGGCTCGTTCTTCCGACGCGAAGGCCGCGCCTCCACCGAGTCCATTCTCACCGCGCGCCTCACCGACCGCCCGCTGCGCCCGCTCTTCCAAGACGGAATGCGCAACGAAGTGCAGGTCATCATGTACTCGTTCTCATCCGATGGCATCAACCCGCTGGACATTCTCGCGATCAATGCGGCTTCCACCGCGCTCATGATCTCAGACATCCCTTGGGGCGGCCCCGTTGGCGCAGTGCGCATTGGACGCGTGAATGGTGAATTCGTGGTCAACCCGACCTTTGCCGAGATGGAAATTTCTGATCTCGACCTGAGACTGGCTGGCACAAAAGACGCCATTCTCATGGTGGAATGCGGCGCGCTCGAAATCCCTGAAGATGTGATGGCGCAGGCTCTTGACCTCGGTCACCAGTCCATTCAGCCGCTTGTTGATCTTCAACTTCAGATCGCCGCTGAAATCGGCAAGCCGAAGCGCGAAGTAAAACTCTACCTGCCCGATGCAGAATCTCTCAAGAAAGTGTTTGACCGTGTCAGCGGCCAAATGAATGAATTGCTCGACAAGCCGCTTTCCAAAGTGGAATTTTATTCCGGCATGGATAAGATCAAGGAAGAAGCACAAGCCGAGCTTTGCACAGTTCCCGAAGGCGCAGACGCTTCATCCTACCTGCCAGTTGCTACTTTTAAAGAAGCATTTACCCAAGCTGAAATGGACGTTGTCCGCGAACGCATCCTGAGCATGGGCAAACGCCCCGATGGACGCACCCCAACTCAGATCCGCCCCATTTGGTGTGACGTTGGCATTTCCCCCCGCGCACACGGAACGGGTCTCTTCACCCGCGGTGAAACACAAATTTTATCTTTTGCAACCCTCGCCACTTTGGGCGAAGCGCAAGAGCTGGATAACCTTTCCCCCATCAAGACCAAGCGCTACATGCACCACTACAACTTTCCGCCCTTCTCCACAGGCGAGGCAAAGCCTCTTCGTGGACAGAGCAGGCGCGAGGTTGGGCATGGGGCGTTGGCAGAACGTGCTCTCGAACCCGTCATCCCAGCCGAAGAATCCTTCCCGTACGCGATCCGCGTGGTGTCCGAAGCGTTGTCATCCAATGGCTCCACTTCGATGGGTTCCGTCTGCGGTTCAACCCTCGCGTTGATGGATGCAGGCGTGCCGATCAAGGCTCCTGTCTCTGGCGTGGCAATGGGTCTCATCACCGATGCGACTGGCCGCTACCAGATCCTCACCGATATTCAGGGAACCGAAGATCACCTCGGCGATATGGATTTCAAGGTAGCTGGAACCGCTGCCGGCATCACCGCTTTGCAGATGGACATCAAGATCTCTGGCTTGAGCGCACAAATGATGAAGGAAGCTCTCGAACAGGCTCGCACCGCACGCATGTCCATTATGGATAAGATGTTGGCTGCGTTGGCTGAACCGCGTGCAGATCTGAAGCCGCACGCCCCACGCATCATCACCGTGAAAATCCCTGTGGACAAGATCGGTGCGCTCATCGGTCCCGGCGGCAAGAACATCCGCGCCTTGCAGGATGAAACTGGCGTGAAGATCGACATTGAAGAAGACGGCACTGTTTACATTGCATCCACCGATGGCGTGGGCGCAAAAATTGCCAAGGAACGCATTGAAGGACTCGGCGAGTCTGTGGTGGTTGGAAACATCTACACAGGCAAAGTGGTCCGCATTGAAGCCTTTGGCGCATTCGTGAACCTGCTCCCCGGTGTGGATGGTCTCGTTCACATCTCCCAGCTTGCCAGCGAGCGCGTGAACTCTGTGGAAGATGTGGCTGTCCTCGGCGATGAACTGACCGTGATGGTGACCGACATAGACCCGCAGGGCAAGATCCGCCTGTCTCGTCAGGCTGTGCTCGAAGGCTGGTCTGCTGAAGAAGCCCGTGAGAAAGATAAGGGTGGCCGCAGCGGCGGCGGTGGACGTGGCGGAGATCGCGGCGGACGCAATGGCGGTGGCGGCCGTGGTGGAGATCGCGGTGGACGCGGCGGAGA
>CAZHOX010000245.1:0-1407 GCA_964534345.1 uncultured Anaerolinea sp. | reverse complement strand
TCTCAGGTAAATCAGTGATCTATAAACTCAGAACGCTTTACAACCAATATCCGCGCCAATATTGGCTGATGATCGCAGGCATTGTCATCAGCACGGCAGGCGGAAGCATGATCTGGCCGTTCCTGCTCATTTACGCCAGCAAAAAATTGGATATGCCTCTCAGCACAGTGGCCGCGCTGATCTCGATCAATGCGGGTACGGGACTGGCTGCATCTTTTTTGGCTGGAACACTCGCCGACAAGATCGGGCGCAAGGCAGTGATGGTCTTCAGCCTTGCAGTGAATGGTATTGCGTATTTTTTCCTCATGCGCGCAGAAACATATCCACACTTTGCGTTATTGATGGTATTCATTGGCCTCTCGAACCCACTCTACCAAGTGGGCGCAGATGCCATGCTCGCCGACATGATTCCCTCCGAACAGCGTACCGATGCATACGCCATCAACCGCATTGCCAACAACGCAGCCTTCGGCATTGGTCCAGCCATCGGCGGGTTTCTTGCATCCACATCCTACAACCTTGCTTTTTATGGCGCATCGGCCGGGTTCATCATTTACAGCCTGTTGATGTTTTTCCTCGCGCATGAGACTTTGGGTCAAGCCCTCAGCGAAAGCAAAAGCCATTCGTCGGCAGAGCAGGCTCGGGCGGAGAAAGAGCGAAGTACTTCATCCTCCAGCGGCTATGGACACATCTTCAAAGATAAAGGTTACATGGCGTTCGTCGCGTTGACGGCGCTTGGGCTGACTGCTCCATCCATGCTGTGGATTCTCATGCCCGTGTACACGAACACGAACTTTGGCATCCCCGAAGCCATGTATGGTTGGATTCCGACCACGAATGCGTTCATGTGTGTTTTCGTTCAATACTCGGTAACGCAGGTCACGCGCAAACACAAAACATTGATCGTGGCTGCAATTGGCATGTTGTTTTATGCACTGGGTACGGGCAGTGTGGCGCTGATGACGGGTTTCTGGGGGTTCTGGCTCAGCATGGTCATTCTCACATTCGGCGAGCTAACGCTCATCCCCACTGCCAGCAAATACGTAGCAGATATCGCGCCCGCCGATCTTCGCGGCAGATACATGAGCATTTATTGGGTTGGTTGGGGTCTCTCGCGCACGCTCGCGCCATTGATCGGCGGCTACTTGAACGACACGATCTCCCCCCGTTCCATTTGGATCGGTGGTCTGCTCCTCGGCCTGAGCAGTACTTTGGGATTGTTCATCCTTGATAAAATTTACAAACCCCACGACGTGCTTCCAACCTAAAGGATGGCTGGTCTTGTTTCGAATAGCATTATCCTATCTTTGAGTTTTACCAAGAAAGGATTTCACAAATGGATATTCCTCAAGTCTTTTTACAACGCTACGATGCGCTATACAATTTTTGGTTGGCTGGCATTTGGGA
>CAZHOX010000244.1:0-4278 GCA_964534345.1 uncultured Anaerolinea sp. | reverse complement strand
GCAAGTTCGATGGTTTCCATCAGGTTGCTCATGCGTTCGGTGGGGCTGAGCATGGAGCCTGTGACGGGGTCGGGAGCTGATTCAACGAAGGAATAAATTCCAATTTCAAAGGGTTTCGTGGGTTCTGTCATTAAGGATTCCTGTTATTGTTTTAGATACACCCTAAGACAACCTATCCCCCATAAACATTACAAGACAGAGGCACAGCTAATCTGTGCCTCTGTCTATTTTATTTACCCAAACAATCTTCCCAAGCCTTTGCCGCCAGTTTTCTGAATCATCTTCATCATCTTTTGCGCTTCGCGGAACTGTTTAATAAGGCGGTTTACATCCTGCACTTCCATGCCTGCGCCTGCGGCGATGCGGCGGCGGCGGGATGCATTCAACAGGTCTGGGTCGCGGCGTTCCTTCAACGTCATTGAGTTGATAATGGCTTCAGACTGCTTGAAATTCTTTTCGACAAGAGTCGGGTCAATGCCGCGAGCGGCCTGCCCCATTTGGCCTGGCAGCATTTCCATAATTTGTGAAAGCGGGCCCATCTTTTTCATTTGCTTCATTTGTTCAAGCCAGTCTTCAAGCGAGAACTGCCCCTTCATCATCTTCTGCGCTTGCCGCGCCTGTGCGTCCATATCCTGCCCTTCGAACGCAGCTTCCGCTTTTTCGATGAGGCCGATCATGTCGCCCATGCCTAAAATGCGGGAAGATAAGCGTGAGGGGTCATATGATTCTAATGCGTCGAGCTTTTCGCCTGTACCGATAAATTTGATCGGCACACCCGTCACCGAGCGAATGGAGATGGCAGCACCACCGCGTGAGTCGCCATCCATTTTGGTGAGGATGAGGCCTGTCAGGTTGATCGCGTCTTTGAAACCTTGCGCGATGTTTAACGCTTCCTGACCGATCATCGAGTCGATAACGAGGAGCGTATCTATCGGGTTGACATTTGCATGAATGGCTTTTAACTCATCCATCAAACTCGCATCCAACTGCGACCGACCAGCTGTATCGACGATCACCAGGCTGAATCCACCCTTTTCGGCTTTGTCTAGCGCTCGCTTCGCGAGCTGCGGCGGCGTGATGGATGTATCGGCTTCCACTTCCACATCGAGGCGTTCGCCGAGTTGCTGCAACTGTTTTACAGCCGCAGGACGATACGGGTCGCCAGCTACGAGCAGAATTCGCTCGCCTTTGGCTTTCATCAAACGAGCCAGCTTGCCAGATGCGGTTGTTTTACCAGCGCCCTGCAAGCCGACCATCATAATGACACGCGGCTTTGGGCCTGTGAGATTTAACCCGA
Organism: uncultured Anaerolinea sp.; assembly: GCA_964534345.1. Lineage (GTDB taxonomy): Bacteria > Chloroflexota > Anaerolineae > Anaerolineales > Villigracilaceae > Villigracilis. The sequence goes on along the minus strand of CAZHOX010000244.1, from coordinate 2,981 downwards.
CAGGTTCGCCTAACATGCTGATGATCTCTTCGTTCACGATCTTGATGACTTGCTGCCCGGGGTTGAGCGCTTTGGATACTTCCGCGCCTACGGCACGCTCGCGCACTTTGGCAATGAATGTTTTGACAACGCTAAAATGCACATCCGCTTCGATGAGCGCGAGGCGCACTTCTTTCATGGCGGCATCCACATCCGCTTCGGAGAGCTTGCCGCGGCGGCGAAGACCGTCAAAGATTTGGTTTAATCGTCCAGTGAGGGTTTCAAACATGAGTTAAATGCTCCAGTGTAGGAGATGCATTTTAGCGCGTAGCAGGTTGAGGGTCAAGCACGAGGCGGGGTTCTTCATCTTAATAATTCATTTACAAAAAGCTGCTTTACATGGAGAGCGAAACTCCTTATACTGGCGCGTGTTCTTGCTTGCATCTATTTCAACTCGCGGAGGAATCATGGCAAAAGACGGCACGATGGTCAATGATAGGAGAGAGATTTTTGGCTGGGCCATGTACGATTGGGCGAATTCAGCCTTTAGCACCACGGTAGGGACGGTATTTTTAGGACCGTACGTGGCAAGCCTTGCACGAACCGCAGCAGAAGCGGCAGGAACTTCCACGGTTTCTTTTTTGGGAATTCCCGTAGCGCCTGATTCATTTTTGCCTTACTGCATTTCATTTTCAGTAGGAATGCAAGTTTTGTTTCTGCCGATCCTCGGCGCGGTGGCTGATTATTCTCATTTGCGAAAACAGATGATGCAGGTCTTTGCGACCATCGGCGCGATTGCGACCATTTTGATGTTCCTGTTGACGGGCAATTTATGGTGGCTGGGCGGCGTGCTTTTCATCGTTGCGAATCTTGCCTTTGGCGCGGCCATGGTCTTTTACAATGCGTATCTGCCTGATATTGCAAGCGAAGAGGAAAGAGACCGAGTCTCTTCGTACGGTTGGGCAATGGGGTACATGGGCGGCGGTATTTTGCTGGCGCTCAATTTAGCGTTCTATATTTTTAGCGAAGACCTTGGCGTGCCAGGTGACCTTGCAGTGCGAATCAATTTGGCTTCTGCAGGTATTTGGTGGCTTGGCTTTTCGTTCATCACATGGGGCAGGCTGCGTCCGCGACATGCGGCACGTCAACTGCCTGCTGGTGAATCGTATGCGACCATTGGCTTCAAGCAATTACGAAAAACCATCGGTGAAGTGAAACACTTCCCTGAGACCTTGAAATTCCTGCTAGCGTATTTCCTTTACAATGACGGCATTCAGACGGTGATCGCTGTTGCGGCAACATTTGCTGCTGCTCCGCTCATTCAAGGTGGTTTGGAACTCGAACAGACCACACTGACGGCTGTCATTTTGATGATCCAATTTGTGGCTTTCTTTGGAGCTTTGTTCTGGGGCAAGCTGGCTGGCTGGATCGGCGCGAAGCAGTCAGTTGTGGTGAGTCTTGTGATCTGGGCAGGTGTGGTGATCTATGCCTATGGCGGTTTGAAAGGTGAGACCGCGACTGCTCAATTCTTTGTCCTTGGCGTTTTTATTGCACTGGTGATGGGCGGTTCACAGGCCATCAGCCGCAGTTTGTTCGCGCAGATGATTCCGAATGGCAAGGAAGCGGAGTTCTTCTCGTTTTATGAAATTTCTGAACGCGGCACTTCGTGGATCGGGCCGTTGGTCTTTGGCCTTGCAAACCAGATGTTTGGGAACTTGCGCATTGCCATTCTCTCGCTGATCTTCTTCTTCATCATGGGCTTGATTTTGCTTCCGTTCGTGAATGTGAGCAAGGCCATTGCAGATGCGAAGAAGTACGATGGGAATGCAGTGTAAAAAGACCGTGGACGATAGACGGTTGACCGTGGTCAGTAGGCGATAGTTTATCGTTACCAACAAAGATAGGCAGAAAAAAGAGCAGACGTTTTGCCTGCTCTTTTTTCTTAAGCATGCCCCTTCTTCTTATAAAACATGGACGGCATTTTGAATTTCTTAGCGCGGTCGCTTGACCAGGGTGCCTCGGGAGCCATGACCACACTGCAAAGCACCAACAGAACGCGGTCATAATTGACGCGCCAACCTGCAAAGTCAATCCATGCTTTTTCACGATCTGGTTTAATGGGCAGACCTGCGGCCTCCAGCTTGGCGATGAGGGTGTTGTATTCTTCTCGCGTGACACTGATCGGAGTTTCAGGGTAGTGAGGATTCTCAGGGTAGGAAATATCAAAATAATCAGCAACACGGCTTAAGGCGATAAACCCTGCCCGAATACACAGAGCCGCGGACATTTCGTTGGGAATATCAATGGATGATAAAGTGATAGCAGCGCTATCCAGCACTGCGCCTGCCGAGGTGACCCATGAATTATCGGAGCGGGGCGAACGGAAAAAGACAAGCGCAGGCAATGTGGTGTGGCTTTCCTCTACATCTGCGAACCATAACTCCCACGTCCGCCACAGGTCGGCGAGTTTGTCTAATCCATGAATTCGATTAAAACGTGTGAGCATATCATAGGGGTTGGGCGGGTTGCCTGCGCGAACTTCCAGCATATTGACGGCTTGCTCACGGCGCGAAAAGGCGGAGTACATAGTAGGCAGATAAGCAATCAAGAGCGCCACCATGATGAGTCCGAGCATGGCTTCAGAAAAGGCAAGAATGGTGACGAGATACCCCTCAGATGCAGTAAAACCAAGCGTCAAGAGGGAAGATCCACTCAGGCGCAAGTCGAAAAAATAATCTCCGGCGCGCAATGCCCAATACATAAAAGAATATCCAAGCGCAATAAGGGCATACCACACTGGAACAAGCGACATCAACCCAATGGGGGCATAATACGCCATGATCGTATCGCGCTGTTCGTACGTCCACGTGAAGCGCATAATGAACTCAAACAAGCGCCGTAACAGTCCAAAGACGAGACGAGTGAGTTTGGTACGTGCACTGCGGGGAAGAACAAAAGTAGAGATCGCTGAAAAGATGGTGGCAAGTACAAGAGCCAAGCCG
>CAZHOX010000243.1:0-4320 GCA_964534345.1 uncultured Anaerolinea sp. | reverse complement strand
CCTGTCATTGCCTCTGGCGGTGCCGGGACTCCACTCCACTTTGCCGAAGTGCTCACCAAAGGCAATGCGGATGCTGCATTGGCGGCTTCGTTGTTCCATGATGGGAAGTTGAGGATACCGGAGTTGAAAGAGGAATTGAGATTGCAGGGTGTGCCTGTGAGGGTATGAGTGAAAAGTGGAAAGTAGAAAGTGGTCAGTGGTCTATCGTCTATGGTCTACGTGGAAAGAGGAAAGATGAAAGAAGAGTTATTCAGCCAGATAAAATATGATGGCAATGGACTTGTCCCTGCAATTGTGCAGGATGCAGAAACAAAAGAAGTGTTAATGATGGCATGGATGAATGCTGAGTCTTTGCGGTTGACCATCGAATCAGGCGAGACTTGGTTCTGGTCACGCAGCCGCAGTGAGTTGTGGCATAAAGGTGCCACTTCGGGGAATATCCAAAGCGTGGTGGAAATCCGTGTGGATTGTGATGAAGATACGCTGTTGATGTTGGTCAACCCTGCGGGGGCGGCGTGCCATACTGGCGAGCGGAGTTGTTTTTATCGGGAGATCGGTTAGAAGGTTAGAAAGTTGGCAGGTTTGAACGTTCAAACTTTCTGACCTTTAAACTTGTAAACAGGAGAACTTATGAGCATTCAATGGTTGTTTGATGTAATTCAAGATCGAAAAAATAATCCGAGCGAGAAATCCTACACTACCAGTCTCTTCAATGAAGGCTTGCCGAAGATCGCACAGAAGGTGGGCGAGGAAGGAACAGAAGTTGTCGTGGCGGCGTTGGCACAGGAAGATCAACGTCTCATTGAAGAGGTGGCTGACCTAACCTATCACACACTTGTCTTGTTGGCTGCACGCGGATTGACCCCTGCCCACATTGTTGCGGAGTTGGAGAAACGGCATAAATGAAAAAGGTGATCCTGCTTGATATTGACGGCGTGCTTGTCCATCACGGCGGGTATCGTGCTGCGCTGCACGCCACGTTGAATCATTTTGCCAGTCTGATGGGATTATCTCATTTTGATTTCCCCGAAGAAAAATTGGCAGAGCTGGAGAAGCGTGGGATTTTCAGCGAGTGGGATATGGTTCCACTGTTGCTGGCTACCTTGTGGAATGACATCCTTGAACATCGTCCAGGCTTGAAACTGCCTGCGGATCTATTTTCCGCTGCTGTCATTATTGGGCACAACATGAATGGGTATAAGCCAAAGGAATTGATCATCCCTGAATTTGAATTTATCCCCGGTCAATATCCCGCCGAAGCAGCAATGCAGCATGGATGTTTTCCATTCATCCCAATGGATTTGCGGATGAATATTTTGAGCCAATCACGGAACGTGAATTTCTCGCAGACAATGCGCTTATTTCAACATTATTCATTGGGGAGCGCCGTATTCAGCAAAACATACAATCTGCCAGCAGAAGTTGAAACAGAGTCCTTGCTGCACACGCATGACCGCTCCAATATCAATGATGCCATCCTCGCAAAACTTCGTCAGCCAGAAATCTATTTGGCAGGGCTGACAGCCCGCCCATCCGCACCGCCGCGTGAAGTGGATGATTCTCATTTCGGGTACGCACCTGAAGCAGAAATCGCATTGGATTTAGTCGGACTTGCAGATATCCCATTTATTGCCTTTGGAAAACTGGAATACCTCGCCGCCAAACGCGGACTGGACGCGAGTATGTTAATCAAGCCGTCCCCGGTCCATGCGCTGGCGGCGACTGCGGCGGCGTTGACTGGTGATGAATGGGCAGGGCTACAGTCTGCGGGAGATTGGCATCAAACTGGAAAACTAGATGGAGTTTTTGCAAACCTGCCGCGTGAATTTGAGTTATTCGTTGTGGAAGACACAATGGGCGGAATCCGCTCCACAAAGACAGCGGGAGAAATTCTCCGCAAAAATGGATTCAATGTCCCTACTCAAACCATTGGCTTAACCTCTGGAAGCGCATCAAAAATCGAAGCGTTTACGCAAGCGGGTGTTCCACATTTTGAATATTGGGAAAAGTTGATTGAAGGGATTAATTTATAAAAAACCTTTTTAACGCAAAGACGCCAAGGCGCGAAGATTTTATTTTTTCTTTGCGACTCTGCGTCTTTGCGTTAATAAATCTTCCTTCAATTAATTAGTTGTGGTTGTATTTCACCGCATTGCAGAAAATCTAAATTGCAAAATCTTCGCCATGCCAAAGACCGTGATCTGACATGTGCAAGGCGGGAGAGATCGTAGTGTGACCGTCTAATCGCTTCTCAAGTTTTTCCACATGAGCCACCAGAGCGGACAATGTCTCACCGATCGTATCTGGAAGAAGTCCATGCTCAAGATCGGGCTTATCGCCTGTGACCTGTCCCTGACTTCGGACGATGATCTGCCCCGGCACACCAATGATGACTGAATTTGGCGGGGATGATTTCACTACCACCGCATTCGCGCCAATGCGGCTGTGCGCGCCAATGGTGATGGCTCCAAGAACTTTTGCACCTGCGCCAATGACCACATGATCCTCAATGGTCGGATGACGTTTCTTCTTTTGCAGGCTGGTACCGCCCAATGTCACGCCGTGATACAAAGTGACATTATCCCCAACCTCAGCAGTCTCGCCGATCACAACGCCCATGCCGTGGTCGATGAAAAAGTTACGTCCAATGGTGGCGCCTGGGTGAATCTCAATTCCTGTCAGTCCGCGGGCGATCTGCGAAACCCAACGGGCGATGATCTTGAATCCGCGCTGCCACAATCGGTGAGAGAACCGATGTATCCAGATGGCATGAAGCCCTGGGTAACAAAATAAAACCTCCAGCACATTTCGGGCGGCGGGATCACGGTCTAGGACAGATTGGACATCTTCTCGAATAATCTTGAACATTTTTTATATGCTTTTTAGAATCCCTAAAGGTTTATAAAACCTTTAGGGATTGAAAATATTTACAAAGTCGCTTACGCCTCTACCAAGTCAGCGAACAAAGGCGTGGACAAATAGCGTTCACCAAAGGACGGGATGATCACGACGATCAACTTTCCTTCATTTTCGGTTCGATTCGCAATCTGTAAAGCTGCCCAAGTGGCTGCGCCAGACGAAATTCCTACAAGCAGGCCTTCTTCCCGCGCCATGCGGCGAGCGGTCTGGAAGGCGTCATCATTTTTGACACGGATGATCTCATCATAAATTTTTGTATTCAAAATATCAGGCACGAACCCAGCTCCAATGCCTTGAATGGGATGCGGTCCCTTCACGCCGCCAGATAAGACAGGAGAGGCATCAGGTTCTACGGCAATGGCTTTGAAAGATGGTTTGCGGGACTTAAGTACTTCACCCGTCCCTGTGATGGTTCCGCCTGTGCCAATCCCCGAAACGAGGAAATCAACTTTTCCGTCTGTGTCGTTCCATATTTCCTCGGCGGTTGTCTTGCGGTGGATTTCGGGATTCGCCAAATTCTTGAATTGCTGGGGAAGAAAATATTTCTTCGGGTCAGAGGCCGCAATCTCTTCTGCCTTGCGGATCGCACCGCCCATGCCGTCAGGGCCAGGGGTTAGAACCAACTCTGCACCGTAGGCACGCAGCAACATACGGCGTTCCTTGCTCATGGTTTCAGGCATGGTGAGGATGATCTTGTATCCACGGGCAGCAGCGACCATTGCCAAGGCAATGCCTGTGTTGCCGCTTGTTGGCTCAACAATGGTGGTGTCCTTCGTGATCAAGCCGGCTTTTTCACCCGCATCGATCATGGCTGCGCCAATGCGGTCCTTCACCGAGTGAGCGGGATTAAAAAACTCCAGCTTGGCAAACACTTCAGCCTTTGCCCCTTCAGTGACGCGGTTAAGCCTGACAAGCGGGGTATTTCCAATTAATTCTGTTACATTATTTGCGACCTTCATGATGATCTCCTTTAAGTTCGGCGAATTGCCAATATTAAAATAAAAAAACGGCTGTCTGCACACCGAGAAGAATTCCCGGTTCGCAAACGGTGGATGCAACAAAAAGCCGCCATAAGCGACTTTGATTGTGCGGGGCCAAGCCCACCGTTTACGGCATTCAGCCGTTAATCTCTGGAAGAGAGGCGGTGGCTAGTGACCCCGCCGTGTACAGATGCAATGTGTCATGATTTTCATGTCCTTTTAGATTATACGAGACTTTTGTTTCTTACCTGATTTATCCGCTAGCAGCCTTCGCGGTGGCAGCAGAGCGGGTATGGACATCCAATTTCTCGAAAATGGCTTTCAAATGCCGCTTGACAGTGTTCGTCGTAATGAATAATTTTTCTGCAATTTCTTTGTTGGTCAGACCCAACGCTAGCAGATCCAGCACTTCACGTTCACG
>CAZHOX010000242.1:0-4345 GCA_964534345.1 uncultured Anaerolinea sp. | reverse complement strand
GGCTCTAACACAAAAAAACCGCCGTTGATCCAACCCTCACCAGTTTGGGGTTTTTCTTCAAAACGTGTTACCTGATTACCTTCAAAGCTCATTTGTCCAAATCGGGCTGTAGGGCGGACTGCTGTTAATGTGGCGAGTTTGCCATGTGCTTGGTGGAACTCCAAAAGTTTGGAAATGTTTACATTTGATACGCCATCCCCATAGGTGAGCATAAAAGGTTCGTTTCCGATAAATTGGGAAACTTGCTTTACTCTTCCGCCTGTTTGTGTATCAATTCCGGTGTCAAGAAGATGCACAACCCAATCTTCGCTTTCACTGTTGTGTATATTGATGATCCCAGATTTTAAATTCACTGTCAGACTATTTGCGTGGTGGTGATAATTGATAAAGTAATCTTTGATGTAATCCCCTTTGTAGCCAAGCGCGATTACAAATTCTTTAAATCCATACGAAGCATATAATTTCATAATATGCCATAAAATTGGTTTCCCGCCAATTTCGACCATTGGCTTTGGCCGGATTGTGGTTTCTTCTGAAAGCCGGGTGCCAAGCCCGCCCGCAAGAATAGCTACCTTCATCAATTTTCCTTTCTTGCTCACTAGACCGTTTTTTCGCTGCTGATATTTAATCCTAAAATGCTTAATACAAAGCTTGTCAGGATGGTTTGCCCGCCCAGTGCCATGGATAAGCTTCCGCCAAAGACCAGCCGAATACTTTTGTCAAAACCGATTACAGTAAATTCTGGCGCTAACATAATCGATCTGGTCACGACAAATAATCCAATAATAAAGAGGATGAAACCAAGCGCCAGACCTCTTTCGAGATTGAAGTATTTAAATAATGAAAAAAAGCCAGGCTGAGATGGAAGCAGCCCAGTGTTATACGCAAAAACACGGGTTATGACAGCAAAAGAGATCATGCTTATTGAGAGCAATGTGATCGTACCTGCAACAATAAAGCTGTGAAAATCAATCAGACCTATGCTAATGCGGATGGGACCAAAAAATAGAATGAGACTGAAAATTCCGCCAATGGCTAATAGAAATAGGCCTGGGTATAAAAATAACCATGATGGGCTATAGATCAATAAGAAGCGCAGATGCCGCCAGCCGTCGCGAAAGCTGCGCAAGTGGGGAGGTCGATCTCTTCCATCTGGGGAGAGCGTGGTTGGAACCTCGCAAGTGTTCATTCCAAGGATCGATGACTTAATTACAATTTCGCTGGCGAGTTCCATTCCTGTAGTTTGTAGGTTCATTTTTTCAATGGCTGTCTTTGTAAAGCCGCGCAGTCCGCAATGAAAGTCGTTGGCGGGGGTTTTGAAAAATAGCTTACCCAGAAAAGAAAGAATTGGGTTGCCAATGTAGCGGTGATGCCAAGGCATGGCCCCTTTTTTGATGCCGCCCTTGAAGCGATTACCCATGACGAGTTCGTAGCCTTCTCTAAGTTTTTCTACAAATGGCATTAAGTTGACCAGATCATAACTGTCATCTGCGTCAGCCATGATGATGTATTTCCCCAGTGAAGCTTCAAAACCACCGCGCAGGGCGCTTCCATACCCTTTTTGCTCAACGTGTACCACTCTTGCGCCTTGTTTGGTTGCGATCTCAACGGAGCGGTCTGTGCTGCCATTATCTGCTACGATCACTTCTCCGTCTATTTTGTATTGTTTCAGAAAGTTGACCGCTTTTGATACGCAAGTTCCAACGGTTAATTCCTCGTTTAGGCATGGCATCACGATGCTCAGTTCTTTTTGAGCTTTTTCAACATTTTGTGGATTGTTTTTTTTATTGGTCATCTTGGTGAGGACTGGGCTTTCCATTAGAAAGGATGGATTTTTTAAAATTATTTTTGCCCATTATAACTTGTGCAATTCATTGAGAAGCTGTTTTCACCTTATATTTTTGTTTGTTATCCAAAGACTATTTTTTTATAAATATTTCAATGTTTTCTGAGTTGAATATGCTTTTGAATTCTGGTGAGTTGATTAAGGAGATGTAAAGCGGGGGCTGAACAGATGTATCCCCATGTGATTTTTGCAAATATATGTAAGATAATTCCTGGTTGTATCTCTGTGCCCATTGATTTAGGCAGGCGGTGTCTTGCATCATGCAGGTCTGTAGCTTTTGATATTGTTCTACGCGAGCGCCAAATAAATCGTCGTTGACCCATTCATAGCCGAAGACGGTGGCGAGGCTGGGGCGTTCTGCCATGACGGGGAACCATTCGGAGGTGGAGTCGTTGAGGGGGAGGCCTTGGGTGATGAGGATGAATTGGCTATCTGGCGGGGTATTTGCTTTTACCCATGCAAAGGCGTCGAGGTCGCTTGGGGTTAGAGTCAATTGTCGGGTTATGTTTGAGGCGGTGACTGAGGCGTTGATCACGCCATAGAGTAGGAAGAAGCCGATAAAGGCGTTCCATGCCCAGGCGTGGGAATTATCACCCTGTGGTTTTAAGATGGGCAGAATGGCCTGGTCAAAAGTTACGCCTATGAACATGGCGAGCGGGAGCATCATGTAAAGCGTTCCGCCGCGAGGTTCGATGAGGGCGATGAGGACAAACCAAATAGGCAGCGCCGGTTTTCGTTGCGCGAGGAGGATGAAGATGCCAATGAGGCCGATGACTGCGAGTACCTGCATGAAGGGTTCATCGGTGAGGTCAAATTTGATGAGAGTGAAAATGCGGAGGATGAAATTCACGCTGTTTTCCTGTGCTGCAATTTGAGCAGCTTGAAGTGGAGCCATGCCGTGCTTGATGAGAATGGTCATCCACCACGGTGCGGAGAGAATGAGCGTGCCAAAGGCTACGGCTCCAGCGCGAAAAATTCCTTTGAGTGTGTGGTCTTTCCATATAAAAATGAAAATGGCGGCGATAATTGTGTGTACTGCTGCTTCTGGGTGTGTGACAACAACGAGACCGCTATATAAAGTTGTGAGGATAAGATTGCGGGATGTTGGAATTGTAAAAAGTAAAAATGCTTGATGAATGGCGAGGATGGCAAATAGAAATCCAAGCGAACGTGTGACGCCCCCGCCCATGATGAGCCAGTCGAAGGTGCGCGGCAGGAGAGCGAAGGCCATTGTGCCGAATAGGGATTGTTGTTTGTTGTTGAGGAGGTCTTTGGCTAAAACATAAAATGCTGGAATGGTGAATGTGGTGACAAGGGCAGGCAGGAACTGCATGAGTTTAAGCAAGGGAATTCCGCTTGCGCTAAACAGTCCATACACATAAAAAGCGAAAGGCGGATACGCAAACGGAATCTCTGCGAAGTTATAGGTTGTAACGGCAGGCAGGATGAAGTTGTTGTTTTGCAGATCGACGATCATTTGGTAGAACAGACCGCCGTCATTCAGTGGGAAGGATGCAGAGAGCGGCCCAGACAAGCGCACAGCCATTCCGAGAATGGTTAGAAGTGCAACGAAGAAGAATTCCCGCTCGTTGTTCTTCATGGCTACTTTGTAAACTTTTTCTGCCACTCAAACAGCTTGTTCAGCGCCTCAATGGGGGCGAGGGACTTTACGTCCAGCCCTTTGATCTCGTCCAACAGCGGATTTGTTTCAGGAAATAACGCCACCTGTTGTGCCGCCTGTGGATTTATCTTCACTGCCCGCCCTGATGTTTTTTCAAGCTCTGCCATGATCTCATTTGCGCGTTGGATAACAGGTGATGGCAGCCCAGCCAGTTGTGCAACGTGGATGCCATACGAGCGGTCTGCGCCGCCAGGGATGATCTTGTGCAGGAACACAACTTTATTGTCAGCTTCACTAACAGCAACGTTATAGTTGCGGATGCCTGGCAACAATTCAGCGAGTTGAGTCAACTCGTGGTAATGTGTGGCAAAGAGAGTTTTCGCACGCAACTGCGGATGGTTGTGAATGTACTCGATAATGCCCCATGCGATCGAAAGCCCATCATACGTGGATGTGCCGCGGCCGATCTCATCCAGAATCAGCAAAGAGCGCGATGTGGCGTGGTGCAAGATATTCGCCGCTTCAACCATCTCCACCATAAACGTGGATTGTCCCGCGTGAATTTCATCCTGTGCGCCAATGCGGGTAAAGATGCGATCGACCAATCCAATTTTTGCAGAGGCGGCTGGTACGAACGACCCCATCTGAGCCATCAACACGATCAATGCCGTCTGCCGCAAATAAGTAGACTTACCCGACATGTTCGGCCCCGTGATAACCCGCACGATCTCGCCTTTTTCGTAGATGACATCATTCGGGATGTATCTATCTGATTTCAATAACTGTTCCACAACCGGGTGACGCCCCTCGTGGATTTCCAATTCGCTTCCTTCGTGGACCTCGGGCTTGGTATAGCCTCCGAGAGCAGCCGCCTCGCC
>CAZHOX010000241.1:0-4345 GCA_964534345.1 uncultured Anaerolinea sp. | reverse complement strand
TCCATCCAGTCTGCAATTTTTTCTACAGCGGCAGAAATGTCATTGTTTGAAATATCAATTTCCAGTTTGGGCAGGATCGATTCTTCCGCCAGCCTGCGAATGAGTTTTTGTTCTTCGATGAAGAGATTCAAGTCATCATATTGGGAAGGATTACCCGACACCTTGAGACGTTCTGCGCGCGCTGCTTCAAATGATTCTGGAGAACGAGTCAGCAGCACAAGGCGGAAGTTGAGCGGAAGCAGCCGCTCCTCCAGCCAGCGGAAATCATAATCTTTGTTGTAAGTGTTCAACTGATACATGCGCGTGGACAGGTGAAAACGATCCACGATCCATGAATAGTATTTTTGCAGTTCAAAAAGTTTGACCCATGTAGCGTAGGTTTCCATCGCAAGCGACTCTTCCTGCGGCTCAAAATTGATCAATCCACGCCCCCATGGGAAGTTGGTGAAGGCACACCATTCGCCCGAGATCAGCGGCGAATGATATCTATATTTACGCGGCCCCACAATGCGTGGATGTTCGTTCAGCGCAAATGCAATGTCCGTTTTGAAGGTCAGGCGTGTACCTTCCAGAATGATCTTGGGGGTGAGTTTAGGCATTGGGTAATTATATGAGAGTCTTGTCCAAACAACGCAAAGATCGCGCAGAAAAAGGGAATTTCGGTAATCTATGCGCCAAAATACACAAAAAACAGCCAAAAGTACTGTTATGAAACTCTAATGGAATTCTGAAACAATTTCGGAGTATGGTTGTGGTATATTCTCGGACACAGGTAACCTTATGGACGATAAAATCACAATCATTGAAGGACCACCCCCAGTTTTTGAGCACGTGAACGATGGCTGGGCCATGGGCTTGAACGAAAGCCCGTCGTTATCCGTCCCTGCACTTACGCGGTTACGCACCTTTAACGGTCCCGCGCTTGTGCAACGCTGTTATACCGCCTGGCACCAAAAGTCATCCATCCACCTTCACTATCGCAACGACATGGGGCTTGAGCAGACCGCACCCATCCTCGCCGCCCGCAATGTGGAAACTCCCGAAGGCCACGTTTTGCTTTTGTGGGTCTACCTCGATAGCGATGGCGTGGAATACGAAATGGACGCCGGAGACGACGACCAGATGGACGATTTCCCTGACGAATAGATTTTTGAAAAAGACAGTCACCTTTGGTGGCTGTCTTTTTTGTTTAAGCGTTGCATCATTTTTTAACGCAAAGTCGCAGCGACGCAAAGTAAAAAAATAATTCAGCATTGGATACGGTATGATTAAGAAGATTTCAATTCCAAAGAAAGTGAGTCGATGCCCATGACAACGCTTCTCTCCACGCCTCAAGCTGGTTCCGTTATTCTGACACTTAACCGCCCCGAACGCGCCAACGCCTTCAACTTTGAAATGACCACAGCCTTGCAGCGTGCCCTCACAGATGCAGAGAACGACCCGCAGGTGAGATGTGTGGTCATCGCTGGTGCAGGGAATGTTTTCAGCGCCGGGCAGGATATTGGCGAAATGAAAAAAGGCGGCGGGGAGATTTCCTACCGCGAACATTTGGAGAAAACCTACAACCCGTTGATCCTGCAAATCCGTAACATGGGCAAGCCTGTCATTGCTGCCGTGAATGGACCGTGTGCTGGCGCGGCGTTTGGCATTGCGCTGGCATGTGATTTGCGTATTGCCAAATCCACAGCGTATTTTGTGGTTGGTTTCAGCGGCATTGCGCTTGCGCCTGATTCTGGCATTTCCATTTTTCTGCCAAAGTACATTGGGCTTGGGCGTGCGCAGGAATATTTTTATTCCAATAAAAAGATATCAGCACAGCTTGGCTATAAATGGGGATTGGTCAATCAGGTAGGTGGACTCAACTATCAGCGGCTGGTGATGCAAATTGCGGCCGACCATGCCAAAGGTCCGCGTGAGGCGTTTGCAGCAGGGAAGAAAGCGTTCAACAAGGCCATCCTTCCCAATTTGGAAGATGCTCTCGCGTACGAAGGAATCCTCCAGGATGTTGCTGGAAAATCAGCCGAGCATAAAGAGGGTGTGGCCGCTTTCTTTGAGAAGCGCCGACCGAAGTTTGATTAGCGTATCTTTTCACTAGGTGGATGGGTTTTAACGGAAGTAATCAAAAACCGTCATTTTCTACCAAAAATAATCTTATTTTTGTCATATTGACTCTAATTTCGTTATCGTGTAAAGTTTGAGGGTACTTTTTATTTATTGGAATAATCGTATGAACCAGCGTAACGTAATACTTTGTTCATGAAGCGGGCAACCCCCTGAGGGGTGTGCCCGCTTATATTTTCTCTAAAACCTACTTAGGAGAACAACATGTCAGGACAAATCAATGCTTTTGAAATGGCGCAGAAACAGTTCGATGCTGTTGCCAAGCAATTGAAGCTCGACGCAGGCGTGGCGGAAGTGTTGCGCTGGCCAATGCGCGAGTATTCATTCCGCATTCCAGTTCGTTTGGATGATGGATCGCTCAAGGTCTTCCAAGGCTTCCGCGTTCAGCACAACGATGCGCGCGGCCCCAACAAGGGCGGTATTCGCTTCCACCCTGCCGAGACCATGGACACCGTCCGCGCTCTCGCAACATGGATGACCTGGAAATGCGCCGTGGCAGATATTCCGCTCGGTGGCGGCAAGGGCGGCATCATTGTTGACCCTTCCACACTTTCGGTTGGTGAAAAAGAAGAACTGTGCCGTGGCTGGGTTCGTAATATGTGGAAGAACATCGGCCCACGAAATGACGTTCCCGCTCCTGACGTGGGAACCACTCCTCAAATGATGGGCTGGATGATGGATGAATATTCCAAGCTCGTTGGCCAATATACTCCCGGCGTGTTCACCGGCAAGCCTCTCGGCGGCGGCGGTTCATTGGGCCGCACCGAAGCCACTGGCTACGGCGTGATCTACACCGTGCGCGAAGCGATGAAGCACCTCGGCATGGATCCCAAGAAATCTGTGGCAGTTCTTCAGGGCTTTGGTAACGTGTCTCAATATGCGGCTGTTGGTATGGTTGAAATTCTCGGTGGAACCGTGGCTTGTGTTTCCTGCTACGATCGCCATGACAAGAAAGCCTACACCTACAGCAAGAAGGGCGGCATTGATCCCCGCTTCCTGCTCTCCATTGTGGACGAATACGGCACCATTGATAAGGCCAAGGCGATGGACTCCGGTTACAAAGTGGATGATGGCGACAAGTGGATCGAGTTCGAAGGTGATGTTCTCATCCCTGCTGCTCTTGAAGGACAGGTCAATGGGGATACGGTTGGCAAAGTCTCCAAGGGTGTGCGCATCGTTGCAGAAGGCGCAAACGGCCCCACCACCCCCGAGGCCGACGAAGTCTTCAAGAAGAACAAGGTCTTCAACATTCCTGACTTCCTCTGCAACGCCGGCGGCGTAACCACCTCCTACTTCGAACAGGTTCAGAACGACATGAACTTCTACTGGAGCAAGGAAGAAGTTCTCGAACGCCTCGACCAGAAGATGACCTCCGCTTTCCACGGCGTGCTCGAACGCAGTGAAAAGGAAAACGTCTACATGCGCGATGCAGCTTACATGGTTGCGATTGACCGTGTGGTGAAGGCCATGGAACTCCGCGGCTGGTTGACTGGAGCAGCATAGTTTAGTTTTTAGCGATTAGCTGTTAGCTTTTAGTAAATGGAAAAGAGGATGTGCTTTGCGGCATATCCTCTTTTTTGTTTGCTCGCTTCTCTCTTAACCGTTGCCTGTTTCTATTTTCTTGAACAGAATCCAACTCTCAGACATTTTGATACAATCACCTTGAATTGCACACAACCCTAAAAGCTAATCGCTAACTGCTAACAGCTATTGGCTAAAACGAGGAACCCATGTCCAAATCAACCTTCAAGTGGGAAGACCCCTTCCTTTTCAACGACCAACTGACAGATGAAGAGCGCATGATCCGTGACACGGCGCGAAAATATTGCCAGGACAAGCTCATGCCGCGCGTTCTCGAAGCGAATCGAAATGAGATATTCCATCGCGAGATCATGAACGAGATGGGCAGCATGGGCTTGCTCGGCTCCACCATCCCTGAAGAATATGGTGGCGCTGGCTTGAACTATGTCTCGTATGGATTGGTCGCCCGCGAAGTGGAGCGTGTGGACAGCGGCTACCGCAGCGCGATGAGCGTGCAAAGTTCGCTGGTGATGCATCCCATCAATGCGTATGGCTCGGAAGATCAAAAGAAAAAATATCTCCCCAAGCTCGCCAGCGGTGAACTCGTTGGCTGTTTTGGGCTGACCGAACCCAACCACGGCAGTGACCCCGGCAGCATGGAAACCCGCGCCAAAAAAGTGGATGGCGGCTACATCGTCCACGG
>CAZHOX010000240.1:0-4352 GCA_964534345.1 uncultured Anaerolinea sp. | reverse complement strand
GATTAAGTTTCAGGTAAAATCCCACCCATGACCAACGAAAAAGAATATCTCCCAAAACGTGCGCTGTGCATCCATGCGCATCCTGACGATCAGGAATTTAGTGTTGCTGGAACGCTTGCCAAATGGGCCAAAGCGGGATGCGAAATTATATCGGTAGTGATTACAAGCGGAGATTCAGGCTCCAACGATCCGAGCAAGGGAGCAGAGTACAAGCCTGAATTGGCAAAACTCCGTGAAGGCGAACAAACTGCCGCAAATAATATTATCGGTGTGAAAGAAACCATTTTCATGCGCCACCCAGATGGTGAATTGGAACCCACCATCGCCTTGCGCAAAGAGCTCACCCGCATCATCCGCAAGCACAAGCCGGATGTGGTGCTGACAGGCAACCCCGAAGCATGGTTCTATGGAAATGAATACATCAATCACCCAGACCATCGCGCTGCTGCACAGGCCGCCTGCGAAGCGGTTTTTCCGTCAGCGGGGTCAAGGCTCATTTTTGCCGACCTGCTCACAGAGGGGTTTGAGCCGCATGAAGTGAAGCGGTTGTATGTTCACGGGACGGATAAATCCGATACGTGGATCGACATCTCTGAAACCATCGACATCAAAATTCAAGCCCTTCAACAACACGCCAGCCAGATTCCCGTGGATGAAGTTGGCAAATGGATGCGCGACTGGGCAAAGGAAGAGGCAAAAGATAAAGAGTATGAATATGCCGAAGCCTACCGAGTGATGATCTTGAAAAGCGAAGAAAGCGACATCGCACAATAGAATATGGCTTTTACAAGCTACGACTTTCTACTTTTCTTTCTGATCGTCTTCATTTTGTATTGGATGATCCGCGAGCGCCGCTGGCAAAATTTGATTTTGCTGGCGGCGAGTTACTATTTTTATGGCTGGGTGCAAGCGTGGTATGCCGTCATGTTGGGCGCATCCACCATTGCGGACTTCTTCCTCGCGCGCGGCATGGCTTCCATGCCAAACCGAAAACGCCTGTTCATGGGACTCAGCTTTGCCGTCAATCTGGGTGTGCTCGCATTTTTCAAATATTTCAATTTCTTCAAAGGGGATGTAGTTTCCCTCCTGAACAACCTCGGCATCCATGCCGATGCTTTGCTCATCACCATCCTGCTCCCCGCCGGACTTTCCTTCTTCACTCTCAAAAAATTGGGCTACATGATCGATGTCTCACGAGGCACGCTCAAGCCCACGCACACCTTCATTGACTTTGCCTTATACGTTTCCTTCTTTCCACAGATCGTGGCTGGCCCCATTGAACGTCCGCAAAAATTATTGCCTCAACTTGAGTCTCAGCGCATCTGGAAGATGGAAAATTTTTACAAAGCATGGCCTCTGCTCGTGATGGGCTTCTTCAAAAAACTGGTCATTGCCAACAGCATTCAAGTCATCGTCAACCGCATCTTCGGTTTTGCTGAACCTTCGGGCTTTTTATTATTAAGCGGTGCGCTTGGCTACACCCTGCAAATCCTTGCGGACTTTTCTGCCTACACCGACCTCTCTCGCGGCGTTTCATTTTTACTTGGCTTCGACACAACCGAAAATTTCCGCCAGCCATACCTCTCCCTCACCCCAACAGACTTTTGGAATCGCTGGCACATTTCCCTTTCCACCTGGCTGCGCGATTATGTTTTCTTCCCCGTGCGCCGTGCGCTCATGCGTTACAAACTCAACGAAAATCTGGCAATGTCCATTCCGCCTCTCGTCACCATGTTCATCAGTGGACTGTGGCATGGCGCTGGTCTCAACTTTGTGATCTGGGGTTTGTATTACGGCCTTCTCATCACCATGTATCAACTCGTTGGCATTCGCGGCGATTGGAAACCCAACTCAAAAATAAAATCATTTTTCGCATGGCTGCTGATGTTCAGCTTCATCGTCATCGGCTGGGCCATGTTCCGTGCTTCTTCCATGAGCTGGCTTATCAATGTTGTTTTCAATTCACCCTTCCTGCCAACGCATAACGAATTCATCCTCGGCCTCATCGCACTGACAATGGCTCTCGCATATTCTGTGCCCCTCCTCATCAAATATTTGATCGACCGCTACTCTCCCGAAGGCTGGGCGCAAGCATCCTTCCTCGCCATTGCAATGACACTTGTGATTCTCTACATCAACTCAGCCAGTTCAGATTTTATCTACTTCCAGTTCTAGGATGACCATGCGCCTCTTTCTTAAATTCGGTCTGATTCTAACCATCATCATGATCCTCACCTCGGTCATCCTCCCGCGCACCTACGAGACAGAATTCCCCCGCAACCCCGGCCCCGCACTGGACAAACAACTCCGCACCAATCACCTGACCTACATCGAAGAGAACCAGCCGCAGATCGTCCTGCTCGGAGATTCCACCCTCGTCCTCGGCGTAGACACAGATGCGCTTGCCGAGCAGACGGGCAAATCCGTTTATAACATTGGCGTCCCCGGCTCTGCTTCTGCATTTTGGTATCTCATGCTAAAAAATAACATCGCCGAAGCATCCTACAAACCGGAATACGTTCTGGTAATTTTTCGGAACACGATCCTCACCGCCCCCGAATATCGCGTACATGGCAGCTACTTCAAACTGGTGGATGAATACGCAGGGCGCAATGAGCCGGTGTTCATTGAAAAGTCATTTATCAACCACATGAATCCGCTGGAGATCGCCGCGGAAAAATATCTCCCCCTCTACGTCTTCCGCTCCGACCTGCGCAACGGGATTGATGCAAAAATCCGATATCTTGCCCCGCCCCTCTTTGGTTGTGACGAAAACTGCACAGACTTTGCCCTCGGCGAAATCTTCGCAGGCGCAGACCTTGAACCCAAAGCCCTTGTTGATGCAGTCGGCGCAGCCGAGTCTTTGCTTTATACAGATGAATTAATGGATTTTGGCGCACAGGTAGATAAATCTTATCTTCCAGATATGATCCGTATCGCGCACGAGAACAACATCAAACTCGTCTTCGTCCGCATCAAAGTGGAATCAGAATTTGAAGACCTGCCCGAACACGAAAATTATCTCAATTCTTTGCGCCAATATCTAAATGAGCAGGGCGCATTTCTGCTCGATTACGGCTCCGACCCACGCATCACAGATGATCTCCTCAGAGACCCACTCCACCTGACCGAAGAAGGAAAATCGGTTTTCACTCAACTGCTTGCTGATGGGCTCAAAGACCTGTTTGAAAAATAAAAATGCGGTGCAAAAGCACCGCATTTTTTCTAATCATCACAGATGAACCCTGATTTTAGATAAATGTAGCAGGGAAAGAGTTTTCCATCCCTTTTATCTGGGTTCATTTGTAGTCAAAAAAAACTTTTCAGACGCTTTCTAAAAGAACCAGTGACCCAGCAAAGCCGAAGCCAGTGTCATGCTGATGTTATCAATATCCCGAAAATGAAGCGACTCAACCAACGCGCCGACAAAGGCAATTGCGGCAATTGGCAATAGGTAATTAGAGATTGGTCCGCTGAAGACACCCGCTGTAATATAAATGTAGATCATCACAGCAGAAAACACGAACCCGCCCACAAACACGCTGACCGTCCCCGCCACAGACTTGTCCCCGCTCCACGGTAATTTCGGCGACGCAATACGCCGCCCAAAAATATCGGCAATCCCATCGCCGCCGCACATCATCATCAGCGCCACAATGCCGATGGGAGAATCCTTCCAATAGACAATTGTCAGCGCCACGAACATGATCCCGTAAAACAACGGACCGCGCAGAATCTCTTTCGGGTCACCCGTACGAGACATGGCGTCCACCGAGGCTTTATCTTTGATGACGCCCAAGCCGATCAGCGCAAATTGGATGGTGATCGCCAGCGGAACCAACGCCGCCAGCCAGCGCGCAGACGGGTCGTTATTGAAAAAGAACCAGCACAACACAAAGATCGGACCCGTGCCGATGTGGATCAATTTTCGGCTGAGTTTGCTTTCGATCCAGCCGCGATGGGCAAAGAAATCCATCAGGCGCAAAAATCCAAGCGCGATAGCGAAGGTAATAGCGAGGGCGATATAGTTGTTCAAAGTGAAACTCCTAGGTGAATTGACGATAGACGATCCCTACCATTATCCGCGGTCTGTCGTCCATCGACGTTATTTATAACCCCGCGCCTGTCTCAAAGACTCCCAAGTTTCAAAATCCCTCCATGCTATAATCCGCCTCACTATAACGTCATTGCGAGCCGCGCTCCTTGCGGCGAAGCAATCCCCAGAGAATTAGGAGATTGCTTCGGGCTCCGCCCTCGCAATGACGTAATTAATTCCGGAGGAACCTGTGCGTACCAAACTCACCATACTCATGCTCGCCCTGAGCATCATCATTTCCGCCTGCGGATCGTCC
>CAZHOX010000239.1:0-4376 GCA_964534345.1 uncultured Anaerolinea sp. | reverse complement strand
TCCACTTCCCAGCGTTTGCGGTTTTCCAATCGTTTTAGGAAGAACTCTTTGAATGGCATGGGAGAGCGGGTAAGGCTGTTGAGTAGGTCTTGATAATATTTTTCTGTGTTGAACCACAGCCTGAAGGTATTTGAGAGGAAGATCAGGCTGAATAGAAGGAAGGCGAGTACAAATCCGAGGGGTGGTTGTTGAAGGGGGATCATTATTTGAAACTGGATTTGCTAATGATCTTGCCGGTTCTTAAGTCCAATTCACAGAACATGCCATCGGTTGTGAAGGTGGAAAGTGTGAAATCTTCATTTAGTTTTATGCGTGTATACAGAGACCGCAGGTCGGGTTTTTCAGCTTTCCAAACGACATTCCCACCAGGAGTAATGAGATATAGATTGGACTCGTTATATGGAAACCCTGTGTGGTTTTCAAGCACAATATTTCCATCATTTGTTTGAATTGTCTTTTCAACTTGTGTAAAGAGAGGTTGGATTGCCATAAATTTATCCTTGCTGGCGGCATAATCCACGATTTTGCTGGAATGGGAGATTGCCGCATCTGAATTCCTCAGTAATCTACCCGTATTATATCTCAAACTTTTCCTCCCTACCGAGCGGTAGGGAGGAAAACACGCCAATTTGAAAATTCATACGCAACATTAATATTTTCATTTGCAACTTATTTTGCAAGAATACATCCAATGGTTATATCAAAATTTTGGAGGTATCGAGATGACAGATCAAAAAATTCAACCCAAGGTGGTCGTGTTTAGCACCCCTACCTGTTCCTTCTGCAATTTGGCAAAGAGCTATTTCCGTGAGAAGGGAGTCAAATTCACTGATATTGATGTGAGCCGCGATCAGGCTGCAGCGCGTGATATGGTGCGCCGCTCTGGTCAAATGGGCGTGCCCGTGATCGACATTGGCGGAAAGATCGTGGTTGGCTTCAATCGTCCGCAGATCAACACATTGTTGGGGATCAAATAACATGGCTAAGATCAATATTCAACCCCTTGGGACTCGCGTCCTTATCCAGCCTTTGGAGCAGGAAAATAAAACCGCTTCAGGCTTGCTGTTGCCTGAAACTGCAAAAGAGAAACCTCAAACCGGACAGATTGTTGCAGTCGGCGACGATGAGAGCATTAAACTCAAGCCAAAGGATAAAGTCCTTTTTGCCAAATATAGCGGCACCGAATTCAAATATGATGGGGTAGATTATCTCCTGCTCGAATCCAGTGACGTACTTGCCCGCCTGAATTAAACCATCCCCAAGAAAATGAAAAGCCCGACGCGTCTTTCGATGTGCGTCGGGCTAGGGGATGGGATGGTCATCCATCATTTCTCTTGAACTCCCATGTTGCTGAGTTCATCCGGGCTGTATTGGGATACGAACAGGTCTGACCCAGCCAGGGCGAGCAATAGAACAACGACCACTACTGCAATTATGAACATGTTTGCAACTCCTTTCTTTGATGCATAATATAACGAATTTCGAGAAAAAAAGATACATCCCCTATCAGTACTGTAATGGTTCAACAATACAATTATGAAAGGGATGGAAAGATAACGATGGAGCGTTTGTTTTTGTTCCCGAATGTGTCTGACAAATGATGGCCGATGATTGTATGTCGTGTGTTTTTCAATCATCTTATTGACATTCCGATTATTTGAGATAAAATACAACCCGCCAACAAATGACATGCCGAAGTGGCGGAATTGGCAGACGCGCTACGTTCAGGGCGTAGTGAACTTACGTTCATGAGGGTTCAAGTCCCTCCTTCGGCACAAAAAGAGACCTGTTCAAGCAGGTCTCTTTTCTTTTATTGTGTAATTCTTCGGCAACACAGAAAATGGACATGGGTGGTATAATTGCAATATAAATATGCGTTTCTTTCATCTAATGCAGACACGAAGTTTTTCCCCTCTTCGTGTCTTTTTATGCCAATTTGACGAATTTTTCCACATTTAAGGATGCTTTATGGCTGAAGAAAATTTGATTGCAGGAAATATCGAGTCAGTAGATATTGATGCCCAGATGCGCTCTGCCTATCTCGATTATGCAATGAGCGTGATCGTAGCACGTGCGCTCCCAGACGCCCGTGATGGCTTAAAACCCGTTCATAGGCGTATTTTGTATGCCATGCATGAGTTGGGCGTCCGTTCCAACTCTGCGTATAAGAAGTCTGCTCGTATCGTGGGTGAGGTGCTTGGTAAATATCACCCGCATGGTGACTCAGCTGTCTATGAATCCATGGCGCGTATGGCGCAGGATTTCTCTCTGCGATATTTGCTTGTGGATGGTCAGGGTAACTTCGGTTCGGTGGATGGTGACGCTCCTGCGGCCATGCGTTATACCGAGGCACGCCTGCAAAAAATGGCCGAAGAAATGCTGGCCGACCTTGAAAAAGATACAGTGGATTTTGGTCCCAACTTTGACGATTCTTTGGAAGAACCCCTCGTTCTCCCTGCGCGGTTGCCGAATCTGCTGCTCAATGGGGCATCGGGTATCGCTGTGGGGATGGCGACCAACATCCCGCCGCAAAATTTGCGCGAGCTGACGGGCGCCATCAATTACCTGATCGATAACTACGAAAAAATTGACGAAGTAACCGTTGACGACCTGATGAAATTTGTACTCGGGCCAGATTTCCCCACCGGCGGAATGATCGTCGGAACAGAGGGAATTCACTCGGCGTATGGAACAGGCCGAGGTCGAATCGTGATGCGCGGCGTTGCTCATATCGAAGAAACCAAGGCCGGGCGTTATCACATCAATATTACGGAGATTCCGTATCAGGTCAATAAAGCCACGTTGATCGAGCGCATTGCCGAACTGGTTCGTGATGACAAGATCGACCAGATTTCGGACTTGCGTGACGAATCTGATCAGCGTGGCATGAGCATCATCATTGAGTTGAAGCGCGGCGCGCAGCCCAAAAAGGTTTTGAACCAACTTTATAAATACACAGCGTTGCAGTCCACCTTTGGTGTGCAAATGCTCTCGCTTGTGGATGGAGAGCCGCGCACCCTGCCGCTCAAGCGCATGCTGCAGATATTCATTGAGCATCGCCAGACGGTTATTGTCCGCCGTACGAATTTTGAACTAGCAAAGGCGCGCGCCCGTCAGCATATTTTGGACGGATACCTGATCGCGCTGAATAATATTGAAGCAGTGATCAAAACCATCCGCGAAGCAGAAGATGCAGATGTTGCCAAGACCAACTTGATGACCCGTTTCAAGCTAAGTGAATTACAGGCACAAGCTATTTTGGATATGCAACTGCGCCGCCTTGCCGCTTTGGAACGCTGGAAGATCGAGGAAGAACACAAGCAGGTTCAAGCTACGATCGAATATCTTGAAGACTTGCTTGCTCATCCCAAAAAGATTCTCGAACTCATCAAGTCGGACATGATCGAACTGACCGAGAAATATGGCGATGACCGCCGCACGCGTATTGCCGCCGACGCAAAAGAAGATATTCACGATGAAGACCTTGTGGCAGATGAATCTGTGCTGATCAGCCTCACCGAACGCGGATATATCAAGCGCGTAGCTGCATCCGCTTTCCGCTCACAGAGCCGCGGCGGACGCGGTGTGATGGGGCATACGACCAAGGATGAAGACGAAGTGGTCATGCTCATCCCTGCGCGCACCTTGAACACGATGTTGTTCTTCTCGGATAAAGGCAAAGTGTATTCTGAGAAGGTCTATCAAATCCCCGATTCTGACCGCGCCACCAAGGGCATTCCGTTGGTCAATGTCCTTTCCCTTGAACCGAACGAAAAAGTAACAGCGGCCATGGCTGTTGGAGAATTTTCCTCCAATAGTTTCTGCATGTTGATGACCGGACGCGGCAAGATCAAGCGCGTTTCCATGGAAGAGTTCGCCTCTGTTCGCCCATCAGGCTTGATTGCCATGTCTTTGGAAGAAGGGGATCAGTTGGGGTGGGCGCGCCTAACCTCAGGCAAAGATGAGATCATCATCGTCACAGAAAACGGACAAGCGTTGCGCTTTGGCGAGGATAAAGTCCGCGCTATGGGGCGACAGGCTGCTGGCGTGCAGGGTATCAAACTCAAGAAAGATGATGCCGTCACAAGCATGGATGTGGTTGAGAAGGATGGCGCACTGCTGGTCATCACCACCAAAGGTTTTGGCAAGCAAACTCCGCTAACTGATTATTCAGCCAAAGGACGCGCAACCAGCGGCAACTTTACCATTGACCCCAAAGCCCTGAAAGATATCGGCAAGATTGCGGCCGCACGTGTCGTTCAAAAAGCCGATGACCTGACGATTATGACTTCCAATGGTGTAACCCTGCGTTTGAAGGTGAAGGAAATCAAACAATCTGGCCGTGCAACGAGAGGCGTTCACCTCATCAAGCCGCA
>CAZHOX010000238.1:0-4389 GCA_964534345.1 uncultured Anaerolinea sp. | reverse complement strand
CCCGGTTCGACAGATGTGGGCGACGTCTCTTGGGTTGTTCCTACGGGACAGATTTTCACTACTTGCTGGGCATTAGGTTCTCCCGGTCATTCGTGGCAGATCGTGGCACAGGGCAAAATGGGCATCGGTCAACGCGGCATGTTGTACGCTGGTAAAGTGATGGCGTTAAGTGCGCTTGAGTTTATGAAAAATAAAGAGGTGCGTGAAAAAGCGATCGAGGAATTTAAACAAAAACGTGCCGCCGCAAAATACATCTCCCCAATTCCCGTCGGGACAAAACCTCCGCTTAGCATTGGATAAATAGAGACGGCATGAAAAGGATATTCTTCTCGCGCCCAAAAGACAAATCATTGCAAGCCTATAAGGCTTGGATTCAAAATATGCTCAAGCGTATTAACCCGGATGCAAATGACAATTCAATGACTGAAGAAAAATGGATCGAGAATTGGCAGCAGTTTTGGTCAAAAGCAGATGATATTTCTAAATCGCAAGATACAAAAGAAGAGTAGGCGCACGGCTAACAACTCTGCATCATTAAATACAGGAGAACCAATCCATGTCTGAAATCAAATACGAGATCATTAAAAATATTGGCGTGTTATCCAAGTCTGCCAGTGGATGGGCGAAGGAACTCAACCTCATCAGTTGGAACGACCGTGAACCAAAATATGATCTACGTGACTGGTCAGCCGACCACCAAAAAATGGGCAAGGGCGTGACCCTTTCAAAGGAAGAATTACTGGCGCTGAAAGAATTACTAAACAGCATTGAAATATAGAAAGAAGGTCTCACGGTACCAATCGCCGTGAGACCTTTTCAAACAAAACAACCTATTCACTAGTTCACTATTCACTAATCCCTTGCGTGTATAATCCGCCCATCTTATTCAATGGACAAACAATGAAACGCTACCTACTCTTCACAGTCTTTATCTCTGGTATGACCACCCTCGCCGCAGAACTCACCGCGGGCCGCCTCATCGGCAATGTGTTCGGCACGAGCAACCTTGTTTGGGCGAGCATTATTGGTCTGATCCTTATCTATCTCACATTGGGATATTTCCTCGGCGGCAAATGGGCAGACGCAAACCCAACTCCCGGAGCCATGTACCGCATCCTTGCGTGGGGAGCGTTCACAGTGGCGCTGGTGCCCTATATCGCAGGACCAGTTCTCAGGTCGGCAGCGAGCGCATTTGAAGCGTTGAGCGTTGGCATTATGGCTGGGTCATTTGTCGCTGTGTTAATTCTGTTCATTGTCCCCATCACCTTGCTGGGTGCGATCTCGCCATTTGCCATTCGCCTCTCCGTAGATGACCCCGCCAAGGCTGGTCAAATCTCCGGACAAATTTACGCCATCTCCACTCTCGGTTCATTTATCGGAACATTCCTCCCCACACTGGTGTTGATCCCAACCATCGGCACCACAAAAACGTTTTTAGTCTTCGGCTTATTTTTATTATTTGTTGCGCTGGCAGGCTTGGGAAAATTTGCAAGCAGAAACGAAATGCTCAAACTTATTTGGATGCCCATCGTACTCGCGCTCATTGCAATTCTTTCTGCTGGGCAGGCGCTCAAAAATAATACCGGCCAAGTGTACGAAGCCGAGTCTGCATACAATTACATTCAGGTGCAGGAGGTCAACGGGTACACGCTTTTGCGCTTGAACGATGGACAGGGCATCCATTCCATTTATCATCCCGATACCTTGTTTTACAATGGCCCATGGGAGGAATTTTCTGTAGGCCCATATTTTTACGCAGACCGTTCACCAGATGATATTCACAGCATGGCAATTGTCGGGCTCGCCGCAGGTACCGCCGCGCGTCAAGCCACAGCCATTTACGGTGAGGATATTCTCATTGACGGTTTTGAACTTGATGGGAAGATCGTGGAAGTGGGCCAAAAATATTTTGGAATGAATCTGCCGAATCTCACCATCCACCTTGGAGACGGCAGACTCAACCTCGACCGCAGTCAAAATAAATATGACATTATCGCCATCGACGCGTACCGCCCGCCATACATTCCCCCGCACATGACCACGCTCGAATTCTTTGAGATTTGCGCCTCTCACTTAACGGACAGTGGAGTGCTGACCCTCAACGTTGGTTCAGTCCCAGGCGACCGCCGCCTTATCGACGGGCTTGCAACAACAATGGCACAGATCTTTCCCTCCGTGCATGTGATGGATATCCCAGGCACGCTGAACACCATGCTCTTTGCCACCAAACAGCCAACCACCGTTGAGAATTTTGCGGCAAATATGACAAGGCTTTCACAAGATAAGAGTCTGCATCCGCTGCTCGTCACCACCATGGCAACCACATATGCAAGCATGAAACCCGGTTACGAAACTACTACTGTTTTTACTGACGACCTCGCCCCCATTGAATGGATCGTAAATGATATGGTTGTCAGCTTCGTCATTCAAGGCGGCCTGGAATTTCTACAGTAAATAAACCAACATGAAACTCAACCTACCAAACCTCCTCGCATTCTTTGTATCCCTCCTCACCCCCATCGCCTTGATCGGGCTGGCATTGCGCATTTTACTCACACCTGTTTATTACACGATCGAATATAGTATGCCCTACTTTCCAGCAGATGAGTTTGGTTTCACCAAAGCTGACCGTATGCAGTGGGCTCCTTATGCTGTTGAGTATCTCGTCAATAGTGCAGATATTTCCTATCTTGGCGATCTGAAATTTCCAGATGGCACCCCGCTTTATAACGAACGTGAACTCAGCCATATGGCAGATGTTAAAGGCGTGGTGCAAGGCGCGCTATGGGTCTTGTATATTTCGCTATCGCTTCTCTTCTTTCTATCTGTTAATGCTTCTCGCGGAGGGTGGATGTTCGAATATATGGATGCCCTGAGACGCGGCGGCTGGTGGATGATCGGTCTCGCTGTGACTCTTGGCGTTATTGCAGGCGCGGGCATCCTACTCAACCCAGATATCTTTTGGGTGTTCTTTGCTTGGTTTCACAGCCTGTTCTTCACTGGTGATTCCTGGCTCTTCTATTATTCCGATACTCTCATCCGTCTTTTCCCCATCCGCTTCTGGCAGGATGCATTTTTGGCAGCAGCCATCATTGCATTGGGCGGCGGGCTGACAATGGCACTCGGGATCAAGCCAAAGCTTTAACCGTCCATGCAGCCCCTTGCCTCTGATGAATTAATTTTCAGCGAGTTCGGCAAACCGCGAACTGAATTGACCGAGCTCGTGAGCCGTCATACTATGGCGGTTCAAGGCTGGCTTTCATCGCGCAGCCCACAGGCGGCAAAGTTCGAAGGCAAAGGCATCAAAGCATCATCAACGGGATTCAACATCCCGCTCTTGAATTTGGCGCTTGGTTGCAATTTCCCTGCAAACATCGCACAGGAAGAAATTGACGGAGAGATCGAATCCGTAAAGGCTTTCTTTGCAGATCGAAACGTCCCCTGGTATTGGTGGATGAATGCAAATCCGTCGCCGAAAAATATTCGGCAAATCCTCGAAAAGCATGGCATGGAATATGACGATCCACCTCTGCCTGCCATGATCGCCTCGTTGAAAGTGGATGTTACCAACCTGCCAAAATATCCTGAAAATATCTGTGTATGGCAAGCGGAGTCTATCGAAGATCTAAAAGCTGCAAGCAGAATCCGCAGACTGGCGTTCAATTTCCCAGAGGGACAGGCAATTTCCTATTTTGAAGACATGGCGTCAGATTGGCTGAATGCCAAAGATGTAAAGCTCCTGCTGGCGGGTGAGGATGAAGCGTCTCCCGTTTCGATTGGGGCGGTCATCGAAGCGGAGGGAATTCCCGGTCTGTATGTCATGGCTACTTTGCCAGATCAGCATAGAAAAGGATTTGGGAAAGCCATCCTCTCTAAAATTATGCGCGATGCGGCTGCACAAGGTCATACTATGATGGCTCTCACTGCCAGTCAAGCAGGGTTTGGGTTGTACTCACAATTTGGATTTCGCCACCTTTTCGGTTTTGATTTTTATCTTCCTGCCTCATAAAACCGTTTCCAAAGTTAAAGAAGTGGGTTCTTCCAGTTGGTACCGTAACGGGTATAATTTCATTATAGGAGCATCTTAATGTCATCAATTTTCTCTTTAGAAAACAAAGTAGCACTGGTAACTGGTGGCTCGCGCGGAATTGGCCGCGCCATCGCCTTGGAACTCGCCGCGCGTGGCGCAGCAGTGGTGGTAAATTACAACAAATCACCCGAATCTGCTGAGGAAGTTGTCAAGAAAATTCAAGAAGCTGGTGGCAAAGCCGCCGCCTCTCAAGCAGATGTTTCTGATTTCAAACAGGCTGAGGCTTTGGTCAAATTTACTGTTGATACCTTTGGTGATCTGAGCATCCTGGTCAACAATGCAGGCATCACCCGCGACCA
>CAZHOX010000237.1:0-4417 GCA_964534345.1 uncultured Anaerolinea sp. | reverse complement strand
TAATTTATTGTAATTCTGTTTTTGAAAAAATTAATTTTCAAAACATCACCTTGGGTAAGTAAAAATGCGCCAGTGAACTGCCGACCGCCAACCCAAGCGACATAGGTATAGCTGCCTACGGGAGCATCGACATCAACGTATTTTTTGACCGGGTATTCAAGGATTGTAACATTACCTTTTGAGGTTTCACATCGCAAGGATATATAGACATCAACATCAGCTTTGTTGGTTAAAATCACAAGCGAAGAAGGCAAGTTGGGCGGCAAAGTTCCTACGAACTGAGGTTGAGGTACAGCAGTAGGTGTTAATGGGTTGGGAGTGTTGGAGGCTGAAGTGATCTGTGGTGTCCCTGTTCCCGTGGTAGGCAGTATATTGGCTGCCTCTGTCCCTGGGGTCACCGTCCCAGTGCCGAGAGTTGCTGTTAATGTAAGCAATACCGGATTCTGAGTCTCTGTTGGTGTTGCCAGTGTGGCGGTATTGGTTGGGGTGTTAACAACTGGGGTGTTACTCGGAATAGCAGTCTGAGTCGGATATGCTGCCAGCGTCTGCTGGACAAAAAGAGCCGCTGTTGCTTGTAACACTTCTTCAGAAATAGGAGTTGGGTTAGCCGCTTGTGTTTGTACCGCAGCCGGCATACAGGCACTGAGCATAAAACTAAACATAATGACCAGAGCGAATAATTTTTTCATAGCCAACTCCAAATAAACCGAGAAAGGGTTAGTTCTGAGCGATCACATCCATAAATTGCGCTACAACCTCGCGTAACATACGTTCTGGAAGCGCACCAACCTGACGGTGTACAACCTTACCGCCTGAAACAAATAACAAAGTTGGTATACCCTGGATGCCAAATTTTTGCATCCACTCATTGTGATCATCAGTGTTAACTTTTGCAACAATCAACTTCCCCTCGTTCTCTTGCGCAAGTTTATCAAGGGTTGGCGCAATCATCTTGCATGGATTACACCACGGTGCCCAAAAATCCACGATAACTGGCAACGAGGATTGCATGACAATTTTCTCAAAAGACTCATCGGTGATATGAATAGGTTCTGCTGACATATTTTTTCCTTATAGTGTTCACTTGCTTTTATTGTTTTCCTTCATTTAGCCGATGGAGTATAACATGGAATCCCTGATATAATCGCCGCTCATGAATAGCCTATTCTCACGCTGGAAAGATGGTCTCTCACGCACAAGCAAAGCTGCATTTGGGCAAATTGCATCTGTACTTGGAGCCTCCGAGATTAATAATGAAACATGGGATGACCTCGAAACGCTTCTCGTTCAAGCCGATATGGGAATCGAGACCACATCTGCTGTTTTGGAATCACTAAAACGCCTCACCCGGACCGAAGGCCTGATACGCGCCAATGAGCTTTCCACTGCGCTGAAACAGGAACTACGTTCACGCCTCATCACACCGCCTGCTTTGAACTTCGCCAATAAGCCAACAGTCATTTTAGTTGTTGGAGTGAATGGCTCAGGGAAAACCACCACTATTGGAAAACTCACTTCGCGTTTCACGGGTGAGAAAAAGCAAATATTGCTCGGCGCAGCCGACACCTTCCGTGCTGCAGCGATGGATCAGCTTCAAGTTTGGGGCGACAGGCTAAAAGTAGAAGTGATCGTCGGTGCTTCGGAGAGCGACCCTGGCGCAGTGGCGTTCAATGCCGTTCAAGCAGGAGTCGCCCGAGGCGTGGACATCGTCATGATAGATACCGCAGGACGTTTGCATACTCGTTTTAACTTAATGGAAGAATTGAAAAAAGTGAATCGCGTTGTTGGCAAGGCTTTGCCAGGCGCACCTCACGAAGTTTGGCTTGTGTTGGATGCAACCATAGGACAGAATGCCTTGCAGCAAGCCCGTTCTTTTAAAGAGGCGGTAAACGTAACAGGTGTAATTTTGTCGAAGTTGGATTCGTCTGCCAGAGGTGGTATGGCTTTTGCAATTCAAAGCGAATTGGGATTGCCTATCCTGTTTGCTGGTTTGGGCGAAAAGCCCGAAGATTTGACACCATTTGACCCCGACGCTTTTGTAGATGGGATTTTGTCGAACAATTAGGAGATATCATGCAGGATTTGCTTCAACGCTTGCAGGCCGCGAATGACCTGACTCAACAATTAATGGTGCGTCTTTGACCTGACAGGCAAAGAAATTCAATTATCCCAACTCGAAAAAGAAAGCGAACACCCTGATTTTTGGAACGATTCAACGAACGCACAAAAGACGATGAAGATCATCTCCAGCCTGCGCTCGGATGTAGAATCATGGAATGCTTTAAAACAACAAATTCACGATTTGACCGATCTGGCGAAACTTGACGATGATTCGTTGCGGGGGGATTTGGAAGGCGAGATTCATAAAGTTGAAACTGATATTGAGAAGCGTTCCTTTGCCGCAATGCTTTCAGGGCCGTTCGACCATGATGATGCGATCCTTGCGATCCATGCAGGAGCAGGCGGTACAGATTCGCAGGATTGGGCAGATATGCTTCTGCGCATGTATTTACGTTGGGCAGAAGATCATGGCTTTTCCGCTGAAATATTAGACTCGACCCCAGGTGAAGAAGCAGGAATCAAAAGTGTGACCATTGCTGTAGGCGGTCGCTATGCCTTTGGATATTTGCGTTCAGAAAAAGGGGTGCATCGATTGGTGCGTCTTTCCCCGTTTGATGCGGCGCATCGCAGGCATACTTCGTTTGCATTGCTTGAGGTGCTTCCACAGGTTTCCATGGAAGAAGCAGATATTGAGATTAATCCCAGTGATGTAAAAATGGATGTTTTCCGTTCTTCAGGTGCTGGTGGACAAAATGTGCAAAAGAATGCCACCGCCGTGCGCCTCACACATTTGCCAACAGGCATTGTTGTGACATGCCAAAACGAGCGCTCGCAGAATCAGAATCGCGAATTTGCCATGCGCATTTTACGTGCGCGGTTACTGGAAATACGCCAGGCAGAGAGGGAAGAAGAGCGCGCAGTTTTACGAGGTGAATATACCAAGGCAGAATGGGGCAGTCAGATTCGCTCGTACGTGCTACATCCATATCAGATGGTAAAAGATCATCGAACCGATTTTCAATCTGGAAATTCGCAAGCTGTTTTGGACGGGGATCTCGACGATTTTATGGAAGCCTATTTGAAAAGTACGGCAAAGTAAGGGTAAATAGAATCAAAAGAGCAGGTTCAAAACCTGCTCTTTTTGTTTAGCCACCAGTTGGAAGTCGCTTTTCCAATGTGCTGTTGAACATTTTTTCCTGTTCTTCAGAGGCTGATTTGTAGGATTTGCGGCGAACTTTTTTGCCTTTTGATTTTTCGAGCGCCTGTGCCCATGCAATTTGCATTGCAGTGAACTGGGGCTCGTTGGAAACTTCTGCTTCCATTTCGTAGGTTTCTTCTTCCTTCTT
Organism: uncultured Anaerolinea sp.; assembly: GCA_964534345.1. GTDB lineage: Bacteria > Chloroflexota > Anaerolineae > Anaerolineales > Villigracilaceae > Villigracilis. The sequence goes on along the minus strand of CAZHOX010000237.1, from coordinate 1,010 downwards.
GCCCTTGCGTTTGTTGCCTTTTCCTGCGCGATCTGTGCGTTCGGGTTTGACTTCTTCCACAACCTCAGCTTGCAGGGCTTTCATGCTTAAGCGGATCTGGCGTTTGCGGCGATCCACATCCAAGACCTTGGCTTCGATCTCTTCGCCTTCTTTGAGAACTTCACTTGCGGTCTTGACGTAACCATGGGTCAATTCACTTACGTGGATGAGGCCAGGGCGCTCAGCGCCGAAATCTACAAAAGCGCCGTATGTTTCGAGGCGGACAACTTTACCTTTGACGATCAAGTCAGGCTGGATTTCTTTCCACTCGTATGCCAGTGGTTCAATCATGGTGAGTTCGATGCGATCTTTTTTGACGCGTCGTACCCAAACATCTACTGATTGGCCTTCCTTTACAACATCTTCGACTTTGTTTACCGCTTCTGTCTGGAGTTGTGAGATGTGTATGACACCAGGTAAACTCTGTCCGATGTCCACAAGTGCCCCCGCGAGAGTTGTCTTCAATATTTTGCCGCTGAGTTTTGTTTTTGGTTCAAGCGCTACGGCGGGCGCGCTGTCGGGTGTAGTCATAATATATTCTCCTGCTGTTTGAAATAATGCCGAAGAAAGATTATACCTGTCGGACAATAATACGTCAACAAGAAATTAGTAAGAAATCACTCATTTGAGAATACACTCAAAATTTATTTTTTACTCTTGTCGATTGCTTTCTCCATGTGTATAATCCAATCATTAAAAGCGTTGATGGGAACGAGTAAATTCGTCGAAACGGTCAGCGAGTCCGAGGTTAGGTGTGAAGCGGATACGCATAGGTGATTGAAAATCCTCCCGAAGCTGTGAACTGAAATCAGGCAGAATCCTGTTTGAGAGTAGGGAATCCGAATTTGTTCTTCGTTATCAGAACAGGGCGATGGTTGTCGTCCATTGAGTGTCTGTCTTCGGATGGAAATCAGAGTGGTACCGCGTGAGCTTGCTCTCGTCTCTGTTTGAGATGAGAGTTTTTCTTTTAA
>CAZHOX010000236.1:0-4430 GCA_964534345.1 uncultured Anaerolinea sp. | reverse complement strand
GGCAATGCGGTCAGGTGACCTGTGATTCCGTCTGGCAAAGTTTGGTTATCTGGGTAAATGATCTCGGCGGGGTGTAATCTGGTTAGCTCGGCGCGCAGGGCTTCGAGCGGAAGTTCGGTGACGGCGAATTCTCCAGTGGTGACATCTGTGTAGGAAACAGAAGCAGTTGTCAGGTCCAGAAAGATCGAGGCGAGGTAGTTGTTCGCATCTCCGGGTAGCAGTCCTGGTTCGGTCACAGTCCCCGGAGTCACCACGCGGACTACTTTGCGCGGGAAAATCCCCTTCGCGGGTTGGTCACCAACCTGTTCGCAAATGGCAACGTGATAGCCTTTTTCGATCAGGCGCGCCAGATAATTTTCAACGGCATGGTAGGGGATGCCGGCAAGCGGAACGCGTGTGCCGCCGCCAACAGGACGTGATGTTAAAACGATGTCGAGTTCACGGGCTGTGATCTCGGCATCTTCGTCAAAGGTTTCGTAAAAATCACCGAGACGAAAAAAGACGATCGTGTCGGGATATTCGCGCTTGATATCCAAATATTGTTGGCGTACTGGGGTGACATCATCGTTGGGCATTTGCCAATTTTACTATGAGCAAGGGAGTTGGGCTATAATCTCAGGTCGTTGCAATCTTTTACCCAAAAAATCTCCCGCGCAATCGGGAAATAAAAATTAAATTGCGCAAGCAATAAAAAGGATTAAACCATGTATAAACTTGTTCTCGTCCGTCATGGACAAAGCACTTGGAATCTCGAAAACCGTTTCACCGGCTGGACCGATGTTGACCTCACCGATCTTGGCCGCGCCGAAGCCGCCGAAGCAGGCAGCCTCTTGCGTGAAGGCGGTTATGATTTTGACATCGCCTACACCTCGGTGTTGAAGCGCGCCATCAAAACACTCGGCATCATTCAAGATGAAATGGATCGCAACTGGCTGCCGGTCATTCGCGCCTGGCAATTAAATGAAAGACATTACGGCTCATTGCAGGGATTGAACAAAGCCGAAACCGCCGCGAAGTTTGGCGAAGAGCAAGTGAAAGTCTGGCGGCGTTCGTATGATGTTCCCCCTCCTGCTTTGGAATTGACCGATGAACGCCACCCGAAATTTGACCGCCGTTACGCCTCTTTGACTCCCGAACAGCTGCCAGCCACCGAGTCGCTTAAGATTACGCTGGATCGTGTTCTGCCTTTCTGGCATTCCACCCTTGCTCCTGAAATTAAATCAGGCAAGCGCGTGCTGGTCGTTGCGCATGGAAATTCCATCCGTGCTTTGGTGAAATATCTCGATAACATCTCCGAAGCCGACATCACTGAATTGAACATCCCGACCGGCTTGCCTCTCGTCTATGAATTGGATGCAGACCTCAAGCCGATCAAGAACTACTACCTCGGCGACCCTGAAGAAGCAGCGAAGAAAGCTGCCGCGGTGGCGAATCAGGCCAAGGCGAAGTAAGAGGCGAAATTTCTCAAGCCTGTCTATAAATATTAGGAAATCCTAAGTTTGTAGACAGGCAATTCAAGACTCGTTATAATCTTAACGATAAATAAAGGAGCGTAAAGTAAAACCATGTATATTGATCCCAACACCGGTGGTATGTTGTTTCAAGTTTTGGCAGTTGTTTTTGCCATGTTCTCAGGCGTATTTCTAGTTTTTTCCTCGAGGATTCGCGCTGGCATTGCCAAACTGCGCAGGCGCAAAGAAGAAGATCAGGATAACAAGGAAGAAAATAAATAACGATGCGCAGCCTGCTTGTTGGTTTTGATTCCTTCGACCCAGGCACATACGAAACTCTGGCCGAAAAAGGCCAAATGCCTAACCTGACTTCGCTCGCTGGGAAGTCAGGTTATTCGCGTTTAAAAGTATGTGCCCCTCCGCAAACTGAAGTTTCATGGACGAGCATTGCCACAGGAGCCGACCCCGGCACGCATGGCATCTTTGACTTTGTCCATCGCGACCCTTCCACATATATTCCCTACGTTTCGATTCTTCCCACCAAAGTCAGCGCGGTTGGCGAGCAGTTCGTGCCGCCTTACACTGCAAAGACCTTCTTCTCTGAAGCTGCGGATATGGGCTATCCTGCCATTGCTTTGTGGTGGCCAGCGCTTTTCCCTGCCCGCCTTGAGCTTCCCATTTCCACCATCCCCGGCCTCGGCACTCCAGATGTGCGCGGACAATTAGGTGTGGGTTCGTATGCAACCTCTGACCCTGCCGAAAAGAAGGATAAGACCCGCGTGCTTGCATTGCGCGAAACATCGAAAGGGAAATTTGCTGGCGCTTTGGAAGGGCCGATCACAAAGACTCGTGATGGGATTCAACCTGCCAAACTGGATTTCACTCTCGATATTATTGACGACTCTCAAGCAACGCTTCGCATCGGGACTTTGGAACTGCCTCTGTCATTCGGAAAGTGGAGCCCCATCTTTGAGGTTAAGTTCAAGCTCGGTTTGTTCATGAATGTGACAGCCATTACTCAAGCCATTCTGACACAAACCCGTGGAAAAGTAAGCATTTACTTTTTGCCGTTACAGATACACCCGCTGCATTCCACCTGGGCGTATGGCGCACCGAAATCATTCCTCAAGGAAACATGGAGTAACGCAGGTCCCTTCCTTACGTTGGGCTGGCCGCAGGATACAACCGCCCTCGAAGAAGGCTGCATCACCGACGACCAGTTCCTTGACCTTTGCAATTCCATTTTTGAGTCGCGCAAGAAAATCTATTACTATCATCTTTCGCACATGAAAGAAGGTGTGCTTGGCGGCGTGTTTGACTGCCTCGACCGCGTGCAGCACATGTTCCTGCGTGACCGCGAAGATGTTGTGCATGATTGGTATCGCAAGCTGGATGGCTTTGTGGGAGATGTTCAAGCCAAAATGGCATCTCTCGGCATGGACAAGTCTCGTTTTGTTGTTGCTTCCGACCACGGGTTTAAGTTATTCCAGCATAAAGTTCATCTCAACCGCTGGCTTGCAGAAAATAACTACCTCAAGTTTTCGGACGATGCCAATGCCGGCCTCGCCAATGTTCAATGGGATGAGTCTTCTGCGTATGCGCTTGGCTTGAACAGCATCTATCTGAATGTCAAAGGTCGTGAAGGGAAAGGGACACTCAACCCTGACCAGATCGAACCCATGCTGGCAGAGATAAAAGCCAAGCTCTTAGCCTTGCGCGGACCAGATGGCTCCAATGTTGTTTCATCCGTTTTGCTCAAGCATGAAGCCTTTAACAGCGGCCCATACCTCCGCCTTGGCCCCGATCTGGTGGTTGGCTATGCTCCCAATTACCGCGCCTCTGCCGAAACAGGGCTAGGCAAAGCTCCCGCCCAAGCCATCGAAGAAAATCACGACCACTGGGGCGCCGACCACTGCATTGACCCGGAAGCCGTCCCCGGCGTTCTATTTGCCAACCGCGATGTTGCCAACATCCCCGAAGTATCCTTCCGTGACATGCCATTGCTGATGATCAACAAGAACCTCGATCAATCTCATCTCAAACCGCCCTCAGAGCAGAACCGTCAGGGGCAGGGAAATATCGAAGAGCGCTTGAAGGGACTGGGGTATTTGTAATGCTCAAGAGTCTTTTTTCTCGTCCCAAACCGGTAGAGAAGCGCAAGAAAGTGGTGATCGTTTCGGGCTTGCCCCGTTCTGGCACATCCATGATGATGAAGATGCTCGCAGAAGGCGGCTTGCCCATCGTCACAGACAGTCAGCGCGAAGCGGACGAAGACAATCCCAATGGTTACTTTGAAGTTGAAGTGAGCAAGAAGCTCAAAGACGGCGAGATCAATTGGATCTACGATGCACAGGGAAAAACCGTGAAGGTGATTTCCTATCTGCTTGAGTTTTTGCCCAGTGATCTGGAATACGACATCGTTTTTATGGATCGCGAGATCCACGAAGTGCTTGCTTCTCAAAAGAAAATGCTTGCGCGCCGCAATGAGACCTCCAGTATTTCCGATGAAGAGATGGATGCGCAATTCCGTTCTCACCTCAAAGCCATCAAGTATTGGCTGCCCCGCCAGCCGAACATGCGCGTTCATTACGTTAAATACAATGATGCGGTGAATTCACCCGAAATGGTTGTCCCTTCATTAGTTGAATTTTTAGGCCAGCCGCTTAACCAAGCCGCCATGGAATCTGTGCCCAGCCAGTCTTTGTATCGAAACCGCGCATAGTTCAAAAATAATTTTCAGCTTCAAAGGTCTCCGATTGTTACAATCGGGGACCTTTGCGTTAGAATCCAAGTATGACTCTTTCCCCTGACTTTCTTCATGAATTGAAAAAGCGCTTCACAGGCGACCTTCGGCTTGATTCTGCTTCGAAGATTTTATACTCCACTGATGCATCGATGTACCAGATCGAGCCGTTGGGGGTGGCAATTCCAAAAACGCAGGACGATCTGCAAGCGGCGGTGGAACTGGCTGCAAAATAT
>CAZHOX010000235.1:0-4453 GCA_964534345.1 uncultured Anaerolinea sp. | reverse complement strand
GGTTTGCCCGTTTCATTGTTGGTGTGCCCGCCGAACGGACGTTGTGAAATGCGTCCTTCGGGAGTGCGGTCAAACGGAAGCCCCATGTGTTCCAGTTCGAGCACCGCGTCAATCGCTTCATTTGTCATGAACTCGATCGCATCCTGATCGCCCAAATAATCTGACCCTTTGACGGTGTCGTACATGTGCCATTCGGGTTTGTCTTCTTCGTAGTTGCCCAGCGCGGCAGAGATACCGCCCTGTGCAGCGCCCGTGTGGGAACGCGTGGGATACATCTTGCTGATCACTGCGGTCTTTGCCGTCTTGGATGCATACAACCCAGCCATGAGTCCCGCACCGCCGCCGCCGACAACGACCACATCAAATTGATGAACTTTTGCCATGAATCACTCCTGAATATAAAGCAATAAACACGAAGGGCACTAAGTACACAAAGGTTTAAGTTGATTTTCCTTCGTGCTCTTTGTGTCCTTTGTGTTTAAGAATTTACGAAGTCCAAATAAGATACACGCCGATAATGATCATCGAGATGATCATCACAATGCTGATGAAGCGCACGATCTTGCGCCCGCCTTCGCCTGCAATGTAATCATCAGCAATGACGACCAGCCCATGCACGCCATGTCCTACAGCAATGAGAAGCAAGGCGCTGGCGGTCAACTTCCAGAATGGAGAAGCCCACAGGTCAAGGTCGGGAACATCGGTGCTTTGCACATGCGTCACATTAGGCATGAAGCCCCAACGCATTACATCCGCAAGGTTCATCTGGTTGCGCGCACCCATGATCAAAGCGCCGATCACTGCCAATAGAATCAGAGCATACATCCCGAGAGCAGAGAGGCGCGTGAATATCCACATGATGGCTTCAAAGTTCGTCAATCCACGCTGTTTAATGGAGAGGGTTCTTTTTGTTGTCATCTTAACCTCACAATGCCGTGTTCATGATCACAAAAACAGAAATACCATAAAGAGGAATGAACACAGCCCATTCGATCCAAATGGCTTCCTTTTGGTAATCAAGTAATTTTGGGAATAAGTCCAGAATGGTAATTCGCAGTCCGTTGATCGCGTGGAAGAGAACACAGAAGAAAATGAAGATCTGGAAGGCCCAGTTCTCATAAATCCCATTGAAGAACCCCCCGGTCCTCCCGCCCACAAACGACGCCAGAATATGTGTGGTAATGAAAATCGCCATACCTAGTCCGCCAATGCGGTGCAGAATATAAGTTATATACCCCGCTGGTCCTTTATAGCGCAACCCCGCAGAAAGGCTGACATTTCGTTTCAAGCCCATCTATGCCTCCGTTTTATTTTTAGGAAGATCAACCTGCAAATCTCGCCCAATTTAGTATAAGTTCGCCTATTTTACTCTTGAACCTTTGGAATCGCAAAATTAAGTGAAAACCTGAACAATAAAGGTGACAATCATCCTAGTTATTTTGTTATCAGCCATCCTTCAAAAAAGGCGACAAAGACCCTTATAATCCAATTCACTTCGCTTGGTTTTACAAGAAATTTCTTTATTCATGATCACGATTCGGCAAGCGCAATAAAATCCTCAGGAGGCGCACATGTCTGGTTCGCATGAACTTTCCCGCCGCGATTTCATCAAAGTAACGACGGGAATAGTAGGAGGTTTAATCGGTGCTATCGTCGGTTTACCTTCCGTTTTTTATTTGATAGACCCCGCACTGCAAGAGGGTGGCAAAGAAGCGTGGATACCCATCGGCAAATTTGAAGATATGGAAATAGGCAAGCCCTACCCATTCTCTTTCACCCGCGTACAGGTCAACGGCTGGGAGCGGACAGCCAGTTCCTTCGGCGGATATGCCATTCGCAAATCTGATTCTCCCGATGATCTTCTCATTCTCAACAGCAAATGCACGCATCTTTCCTGCACTGTAAATTGGTCGGAAGAAGCCTCGGCATATATCTGCCCCTGCCACGATGCCAAATTCGGCATCGAAGGCGAAGTGTTAGACGGTCCTCCCCCGCGCGCGTTAGACATCTACGAAGAGCACCGCATGACCGATGATGGCCTCATCGAAATCTTCTTCAAGGAAGGCTAACATGTGGAACAACGTCTACAACTGGCTCGATGAGCGCCTCGGCCTCAACGACATGTACACTAACCTGCTCGACCGCCCCGAACCAAAAACATCCTGGTGGAACACCCTTGGCTCTGCCAGCATGTTCCTCTTCATTATGCAGGGACTGACAGGCATCTTCCTCACCGTTTATTACACGCCCTCTCCCGACCATGCCTACGACTCCATTCAATACATCATGGAAGGCGTGGCTTTCGGTTGGTTGATCCGCGGCATTCATCACTGGGGCGCAACCCTCATGGTGGTACTGGTCTTCGTTCACATGCTGCGCGTGTTTTTCACCGCCTCTTTCAAATTCCCGCGTGAGTTAACATGGCTCATCGGCATCGGCCTTTTCCTCACCACCCTCGGCATGGGCTTCACAGGCTACCTGCTCCCGTGGAATCAGAAAGCCTACTGGGCAACCACCGTCGGCACACAGATCGCTGGTACAGTTCCCTTCCTCGGCGAGTTCATCCTCAAAGCCCTGCGCGGCGGACCTGAACTCAGCGCCCTTACCTTGCAACGCTTCTTCGCTGCACACATTTGGATCATCCCCGCTGTTCTCGCAGGCTTGATGGGCATTCATCTTTACCTCATCATCAAACACGGCGAATCGCATTTCCCAACAAAGGAAGATTAGCCATGAACGACGAAACCAAACAACAGATCAACAAACGCTACGAACGCGAGCTGGATAAAGGCGAACGCTTCTGGCCCGACACCATTTTCCGCGACTTGGTCATGGCATTGGGAATTTTCCTACTCCTCATTTTGCTGGCCTCCTTTGTTGGCATTCCCGCCGAACCCAAGGCCGACCCAAGCGACACCTCCTACATCCCGCGCCCTGAATGGTATTTCCTCTTCCTCTTCAAATTCCTCGCGCTGTACGGCCAACTCCCGGTCATCGGTAAGATCGAATGGCTCGCAACGGTTCTTGTCCCAAGCGTTGCCATTGGCGTGCTCACCCTGCTGCCTTTCATCGAGAAAAGCCCGAACCGCTACTACAGCAAACGCGTCCTTCCCATCTCGATCATGACCATCATGGTCACCGGCATTGTGATGTTGACCTTGATGTCCGAGGTTCCCACCGTCGCAGAAGACGGCTCAAAATTACTTGGGACTTTGCAAACCGTTGTTGGGATTTTCATCCCGTTGGCTGCCTATCTCCTATTTGCTGTTTTCAAATCCAACACCCGCCTCATGATCTGGACGACAAGCCTGTCTGCCCTTGCAATGATCATTATCTCAGGGACGGTTCTCGCCCTTGCTCCTGAAAAACAAGCCGAAGAGACAGAAGTCGCAACCACGCTGGTAGATCAAATTCTCGCGGGCCAAGAGTTGTACTCCATCCACTGCACCGAATGTCATGGCGAAGATGGTTCCGTTGCAGTCATTCAAGGCGTGGAAGGACTCGAAGGCGAAGAGATCACTCCCATCAACAGCCGTGACGTGCTCTACACCATCACAGACTCAGCCATGTACGAAGTCATCGCCTATGGACGCCCAAGCTCAGGCATGACCCCATTTGGCAAAACCTATGGCGGCGAACTCTCCAAAAGCGAGATCGACTACATCGTGGTGTTCATGCGCTATATGTGGGATGACAGGTTCGAGGTCCCGGCTGAGGCGCTTAAGCCGTTATTCCCTCCGCTTGCAACGGGTGAAGTCCCATCCTATGATGTTCACATTCAACCCATCGTCAAACGCTATTGTGTCTCATGTCACCGTGCTGGCAAGGAAAACAACAATTTCCTGATGACCTCCTACGAAGAGATCCTCACCACAGGTGACAATGTGGATAAGAACCTCATCGCAGGTGACGAAGGCAGCTACATCCTGCAAGTCATTCAGGAACACGCGATCATGAATCCCGATAAGCCTGATGAGGAACTCATCGGCGTTATGCCGCCCAACCGCGCTCTCAAGCCCAACATCGTGGATGTCTTCTTCCGCTGGGTGATGAACGGAATGCCGCAAACTGCCGCCGAAGCAGGCGCACTTTCTACAACGCCCGCCGCAACGCCAACGCCATAATTCGTAAAAAATAATCTGCAAAAACAGTCGAGATTCTTAGCCTCGACTGTTTTTGATTCCAGATAAACAGGTACAATAGCACGAAAATTTCAAAATGGAGAAACCATGAAAACCTCAAGCGGATTGGAATACATTGAAGTGGAAGCTGGCACAGGCGCACAAGCCGTGGCTGGCAAGAAAGTCAGTGTGCATTACACCGGCAAATTTCAGGACGGCAAAGTCTTTGACAGCTCCATCTCACGCGGACAGCCCATCGAATTTCAACTGGGCGTCGGCCAAGTCATCAAAGGCTGGGACGAAGGCATCGCCCTCATGAAAGTCGGCGGCAA
>CAZHOX010000234.1:0-4474 GCA_964534345.1 uncultured Anaerolinea sp. | reverse complement strand
TCGCGGCGGTATAATCTTGCCATGCTTCCAGACCTGCAGTTGAACGATCATTTGCGTTTGCGCAAGCCGCATCCATGCGGCTCGTATGAATGGACAGTGATTCGCCTCGGCGCAGATATTGGTTTGGAATGCAAAGGGTGTGGACATCGCGTGATGCTGACAAGGCGGGAACTGGCGAAACGATTGAAAGTGAATTTGACACCGCACGAAGAAGAAAATACAAAAGACCCTAAAGGTCTTTAAGACCTTTAGGGTCTACTAGGAGATTTCATGGAATCACAGCACACAGACCAGCAGCTTCCCATTGGCTCGCTTCGTATTGGCTTGTTCACAGACACGTATGCGCCGCAGGTGAACGGCGTTTCCATTTCCCTGCAATTGATCTCGGAGGGACTCAAGAACCGCGGACATCAAGTCACCATTTTTGCGCCGCGCTTCCCCGGCTACAAAGATGACCAGCCAAATGTGATGCGCCTGCCTTCGCTCAAGTATTTGAACAATCCGCCCATCTATGTGGCGGTGCTGGGCTCGCCGCGCTCCACATGGTCATTGACTCGCAAGCACTTCGATGTGCTGCACGCACATAGCCCTGCCAGCGTGGGGTTGTTGGCGTATCTCACGGCGTCCACCAAACGCCTGCCGTTGATCTACACGTATCACACGTCCATTACGGATTACACTCATTACATCAAATTCATCGGCGGGACGCGGGTCATCAAATATGCGGCGAGTTGGTTCAGCTCTGCATCTACCAATCTTGGCGACCAGATCGTTGTGCCTTCGCCGAAATTCCAGCGCTTGCTGTTGGCACAAAAAGTGACCCGCCCGATCAATGTCATCCCGAATGGGATCGAGTTGAGCAGTTTCAAGGCGGCGAAGAATCCCGGTAGTTTGCGAAACAGGCTTGGGATTAAGTCCGATGCGCCGATCCTTCTCACCGTGGGGCGCATGGATCCGGAGAAACGTCTTGAATTTATTGTGGATGCGTTTGAACTGATATCGAAAAAAGTACCCGATGCTCATTTGGTCTTTGCTGGTGATGGAAGTTCGCGCAAGGGATTGGAAGAAAAAGTGCGCGGCACGAGTGCAAAAGACCGCATCCACTTTTTGGGCATGGTAAATCGAGCAGAGCTTCCCAATATTTTGCATGATGCAACTTTGTTCCTGTCTGCATCCACAACGGAGGTGCATCCTATTTCAGTCATCGAAGCGATTGCATCCGGGCTGCCGTTGGTGGCAGTGGCAGATGAAGCCTTTGAAGGCATGATCGAAAATGATTTGAATGGGTACACCGTTCCGCTGGATCTTCAGAAGTATGCCGATACAGTTGCAGATCTGCTTGGCGATTGTGAAAAGCTGGAACGCTTTGGAAAACATTCCACAGAATTGAGCGAAAAGTATTCCATTGAAGGGCAAGTGAAGGCGTTGGAAAAACTTTATATGGAAGCTATTCTGCAAAACTGGCGCGGGAGTCTCTTCCAGCGGATGATGCCGAAAAATATCAATGCAATTCCAACACGCATCAACCGTATCATCCGTACCGAGATTGGGAAGATGATGCCCGGAAAAAAGAAGAAGAAATAATTTTGGTTCTATTGTTTTTAGCAAAAGAAATCACAGCCACAGATTTCGCTAATTTTCGCGAAATCCGTGGCAAAAGTTTTTATAGAGAATCTCAATAGTTTATGAATAAGGGCGGTGTATAATTCTTTCGCGATGCCCATTTTAGATGCACACATGCTGGAGTTCTTCAGCCGCAGCCCGGAACAGACGCGCCGTATAGGTATGCGTCTTGGTGGTTCGTTAAAAACAGGGGATGTCATTTGCCTGCAAGGCGAGCTTGGCGCGGGAAAGACCACTTTCGTGCAGGGCCTTGCACAAGGCTGGGGTTCCATCGACACAGTTTCAAGCCCAACCTTTATTCTCGTTAATCAATATCGCCGTGCGGATGGTGGCAAGCTCTTTCACCTCGATACCTATCGCCTCGAATCTGTGCCTGAGGGCGAGGAGCTTGATCTTGATGACATGCTCTCAGAAGGTGCGCTGCTCATCGAGTGGCCGGAGCGCCTTGGCAATTTAATCCCCGCAGAAAATTTATGGATCCAACTTGATCACATTGCCGACGAACACCGGCAGATGAATTTTCACGCGCGCGGTAAACGCTATGACGATCTGCTGGATGGCATTCGCCAATCCATGTTTGGAGGGGTGTAACATGCTTCTTGCGATCGATACATCCACCGCGCAGGTGGGGATGGCTTTATATGATGGGACTCAAGTGCTCGGCGAGATGACATGGTCCACTCGTCAGCATCACACCACTGAATTAGCTCCGGCTCTTTCTGGACTTTTGAATCGGTCGGCGGTTTCTATGGACATGGTCACCGCTTTGGCAGTTGCGATCGGCCCGGGTTCATTCACAAGTTTGAGAGTGGGGTTGTCTTTGGTGAAGGGAATCGCGCTTGCGCGCCGTTTGCCGATCATGGGCATCCCAACCTTGGATGTCATCGCGGCGGCGCAGCCTGTGTCGAAACATCCGCTGGTGGCGTTGCTGCAAGCCGGGCGGACGCGAATCGCTTTCAGCGTGTATAAAAGCGATAAGAAAACGTGGCAGGCTGAGGGCGGAGTCCGAAGCGGGACGGTGGATGAGTTGTTGAACGAGATCGAGAGTCCAACCCTTGTTGCGGGTGAGTTATCCGCTGAAGATCGAAAGAAGTTCTCGAAGAAAAAAAGCGTGCAGTTGGCTTCGCCTGTGCTTTGTGTGCGCCGGCCATCTGTGCTTGCAGAGTTGGCGTGGGTGCGCTGGCAAAATGATGAGGTGGATGATGCGGCTGCGCTTGCTCCGATCTATTTGCATGTAGCCGGGACGCCGATTAGTTAGACCTAAAAGGTCTTTGCCGCATGGATGATCGTTCGCCTCTCAACTCTGGAGACCTGTCAGGTATGGTGATTCGCAAAATGACCCTGGATGATCTGGACCAGGTCGTTGCGATCGATCAAGTTTCATTCAGTTTGCCCTGGCCCGCACGTTCCTTTCGGTTTGAATTGACAGATAATGAAGCCTCGCGCTGCTGGGTCGCGGATCTGGATGGGCGGGTGATTGCCATGCTGGTGGGGTGGTTTATTGTGGATGAACTCCACGTTGCGACCATTGCCACACACCCTGAATTTCGCGGTCAGGGAATCGGCAGGGAAATTCTTTTGTACTCATTACGAGCCGCAAAGGAAGAGGGTGCGGTGAAATCGTTTTTGGAAGTGCGTGAAAGCAACGAGATCGCGCAGACGATGTATCGCAGTTTTGGCTTTGTGGAAGATGGCCGCCGTAAAGGATATTACAAGGATAATGGCGAGGACGCTATTTTGATGTCTCTCGATCGTTTACCTGGAGGATAAAGTGACAGCCGAAGAGACCCTTGCCCAGATCGCGAAAGACGTATCGGTTTGCACAAATTGCGCCTTGCATGAAGGCCGCAAAAAATCTGTGCCGGGGGATGGGCCAGCAACCGCAGAGATCATGTTTATTGGCGAAGGGCCGGGCTTTCATGAGAACGAACAGGGACGTCCGTTCGTGGGAGCGGCGGGTAAATTTTTAGATCAGCTGCTCGCTCAGGCTGATGTAACCCGTGCAGATGTGTTTATTGCCAATGTGGTCAAGTGCCGCCCGCCGGGGAATCGTGACCCATTGCCTGAGGAGTTGGCAGCTTGCGATATTCATCTCGAAGCGCAGATCAAGGCTATTAATCCGAGTATTATTGTGACGCTGGGTCGTTTTTCGATGAACAAGTTCATTACTGGTGCGAAGATCAGTGCAATTCATGGGCAAATGCAGAAAGTGGGTGAGCGATATGTCATTCCCATGTTTCATCCTGCGGCAGCGCTTCACCAGCCGCCATTGAAGCCGTCCATTCTTGCGGATTTTGCGAAACTGCCAGACCAACTAAATGAAGCTCGCGCTGCGTTGGGTAGAAAGATCGTAGCTGTAAAGAAAAAAGAAGCGGTTCTTGAGCAGGATGATAAACCGCAGCAATTGAGTTTGTTTTAAGAAATTGAATTTGAACGGGTACGCGGATTGAACGGAACTGGTGCGTAGCCGGAAAATAAAGAAGAAATGGAAAACATAAATGTCTACAAAAGAAACTCTCGTAAAAAAATTAAAAGAAAAGAATGCAAAAGTTGCCATTCTTGGGTTGGGATACGTGGGGCTGCCTTTGGCGGTTGTGTTTGGTGAAGCTGGGTTCCATGTCACGGGTGTGGACCCTGATAAACGTAAGATTGATGCACTGTTGGCGGGGAAGTCATATATCCCTGATGTGAAAACTGAAGATGTAGCGAAACTTGTCAACGACGGCATGTTCACTGCCACAACAGATTTCGCAGTTTTGAAGGAAATGGACGCGGTCAGCATTTGTGTGCCGACCCCGCTGCGCCAGACGGGCGACCCGGATATGTCCTTCATTATTTCTGCAACGGAAGA
>CAZHOX010000233.1:0-4598 GCA_964534345.1 uncultured Anaerolinea sp. | reverse complement strand
ACATCCTTCTTCATGCTGTGATATTTGCTCGCGAAGACTGAGCCGTTTTGCAGCGCAAGCACAGCCTGAGACAAGAGAGTCATGGGGTGAGTCTCTTTCGGCATGGTCTTGAGCATCTTGTACACATAATCAGGAACGGTGGCGCGCTTGGCCCATTCGGCTTCCACTTCCAGCGCTTGTTCCTTGGTCGGCACTTCGCCGATCATGAGCAGGTAATACAAGCCGCCCACCAAGGGCATCTTGTTGCCGCGTCCCTTGGGAAGAGCCTTCAACAATTCAGGGATGGACAAACCGCGGAAGATAATTCCATGTGCGGGGTCAACAAAGGAAATATCAGAAAGCAGAGATTTAATGTCGCGCATCCCGCCGACGATCTGTCCTACATTAACTTCAGCAACTTTTACTTCAGCATGTTCCTTGGAAAGGGACTTAATACGTTCGCGCCACGCAGGTAATTGAGCAGAGATTTTTTCATGCAAGATCATGAGAGGCTCCTTTTGAGTTACAAGTTACAAGCTGCATGTGACTCACCTTAAAACAGCAACCTGCAACTTTCAACTAATTTATAACGTTACCAAATTCTTCAACGCCTCGTGAGTTTCCTTCACAGAGGCAGCAGACTTTTCAAACATGGCTTTTTCTTCAGCATCGAACTTGTATTCGATGATTTTTTCCATGCCGCCAGCACCGAGCATCACGGGCACGCCGAAGTACATATCGTTCAGGCCATATTCGCCGTTCATATAAGTGGCGCAAGGCACGATCAACTTCTTGTCTTTCAAAATTGCATCGGCCATCTGCACACAAGCCATGGATGGAGCATAGTAAGCGGAGCCGGTCTTGAGCAAATTGACGATCTCACCGCCGCCCTTGCGTGTGCGGTTGACAATGGCTTCCAATTTGTCAGCGGGCAAATATTCCTTCAAAGGAATACCAGCCACATTGGAATGACGAGTCAAGGGAACCATTTCATCGCCGTGTCCGCCGAGCACGTAGCATTGAATATTTTCAACACTCACGCCGGTTTCCATCGCAACGAAAGCGCGCATACGAGCAGAGTCCAAAATACCAGCCTGGCCGATCACACGTTCGCGAGGCAGACCGGTCTTCTTCATTGCCAGGTAGGCCATTGTGTCGAGCGGGTTGGTCAAGATGATGTAAAACGCATCAGGAGAATATTTCAGGGTTTCAGTGGCAGCTTTGCCAACGATCTCCGCATTGGTCTTGAGCAGGTCATCGCGGCTCATGCCAGGCTTGCGGGGTAAACCAGCGGTGATGATGATAATGTCTGAGCCTTTGGTCGCAGCATAATCATTCGTACCGACGATTTCCGAGTCCTTGCCAATGATGGGCATGGCTTGCGCAAGGTCCAGGCTTTTCCCCTGCGGCATTCCCTCCACCACATCCAACAAAACAACGTCGGCAAGTTCACGTTCGGCGATCCAGTGAGCGGCAGTCGAGCCCGTCATACCAGCGCCGATGATTGAGATTTTCTTCATTGTTCCTCCATTGGTTTTACGGCAAAAAGCCGTTATTTTTCACTCATTTTATCCGAAAGTAATACAGGCCAAAAGTACAAAATGTCACATGTTTTCTTTCACCAAAAAGGACTCGGCGTTCTGCGAGTCCTTTTTGGTGAAAAATTTTATTCGATTGGATTCTGAATCTTGGACGGGATCAGCCGTCCCTTAAGTACGAAGCGAGGACTTTGTCGCTTCATTCTTAACTGTGAACTGCTCCCCCTTCGGGGACATTCTCTTTCTCTTCGAGATATCGCGTCGCTTGAATCGCCGCGGCTGCGCCCATCCCGGCAGATGTGATGACCTGGCGGAAGTGCGGGTCGGCGATCTCACCGGCTGCGTACACGCCTTCGATATTGGTTTCCATTTTGTCGTTGACGATGACATAGCCAAGGTCGCTCATTTCCACTTGGCCTTTGAAAAGCTGAGAGTTGGGAGCATGGCCGATGAAAATGAACAAGCCATCTGTTTCCAGCGTGGACTCTTCGCCAGTTTGTATGTTCTTCAATTTCAAGGCGGTGAGTTTATCTGTGCCAACGACTTCGGTAACAACAGTGTTCAAGATGAAATTCATCTTGGGATGTTCTTTAGCGCGTTTCTGCAAGATGGCGCCTGCGCGGAATTCTTCGCGGCGGTGAATGAGGGTAACGGAGGAAGCATAGCGGGTGATGAAGAGAGCTTCTTCAAACGCGCTGTCGCCGCCGCCCACGACCACAACTTTTTTGTCTTTGAAGAACCAGCCGTCACAAGTGGCACAGTAGGAAACGCCGCGGCCTGTCAATTCGGTTTCGCCTGGGATTTCCAAATGAAGCGGGGTTGCGCCAGTGGAGAGGATGAGGGTTTCGGCTTTGTATTCGCCGCTGTCGGTCTTCACTGAAAATGGACGTTGGGAAAAGTCAATTTCATTGGCGAGGTCAAATTCAACTTTTGCGCCGAAATGTTCGGCTTGCTTTTGGAACAACTCACCCAACTGTGCGCCGCCCACGCCCTCAGGAAAGCCCGGGTAATTTTCGATCAAGTGGGTCAAGGCGGCCTGACCACCCAATTGCATACCTGTTAAAACGATCGGTTCCAGCTCGGCGCGTGCAGCATACAAAGCCGCCGCCAACCCCGCTGGCCCCGACCCCAAAATTAATACTTTTACGTTTTTCTCGTTGGACATGGTTGTATTTTCCTTAGGCATTCCGCCTGTGATCTATTTTCAATCGTAGTTATGACTACTCTTTGGGGGTCATTATTACTGACCCGCATTTTATCAGATGCTTTCAGAGGTGAAAAGTTGCAAGTTGGACGATAGACGGTGGACAATAGACCGCAGACCGTTGTCTGTCGTCCATTAACAATTCTCTAACAGTCTCCACAATCTCTGGCGGGGTCGTCCATATTTCCTCCACAATTGGCTTGTACATTTATGTAAATTTATTCGAGGAGAGAAAATTCATGAAAGCTGTGATGTGTCGTTCCTATGGTTCGCCAGATGTGCTGACGATTGAAGATGTTGAAAAGCCCACAGTCACCGAAGATGGCGTGCTGGTTCGTGTTCATGCGTCTTCGGTCAACCCTGCTGAGTGGTATGGCATGACAGGGTTGTTAATTGCTCGCGGGCCAAATGGTCTGTT
The DNA here is from genome assembly GCA_964534345.1 of uncultured Anaerolinea sp. GTDB lineage: Bacteria > Chloroflexota > Anaerolineae > Anaerolineales > Villigracilaceae > Villigracilis. The sequence goes on along the minus strand of CAZHOX010000233.1, from coordinate 1,459 downwards.
CAAGCCGAAAGATCCCCGCCTTGGAGCAGACTTTGCCGGTGTGGTGGAAGCGGTAGGCAGCAAAGTCACTCACCTCAACCCTGGTGATGAGGTTTATGGTGGGCGCAATGGCGCGTTTGCCGAATATGTAAACGTGGTCAATGCGGTGACACGCAAACCTGCCAACATCTCTTTTGAACAGGCAGCGGCAATCCCCACAGCGGCGATCACTGCCCTGCAAGGACTACGCAACCACGGAAAAATTGAAGCCGGGCAGAAAGTCCTCATCAATGGCGCGGCAGGCGGCGTAGGAACTTTTGCCGTGCAAATCGCCAAAGCCTTTGGCGCAGAAGTGACCGGTGTGACCAGTACCAAAAATGTTGAGATGATCCGTTCGCTTGGGGCTGACCATATCATTGACTACACAAAGGAGGATTTCACCCAAAACGGTCAACTCTATGACCTACTGTTTGATATTGCAGGAAACCGCACATGGAAGGAATACAAGCGCGTGCTGACACCCACTGCGAATTTCATCATCGTTGGCGCGCAAAAGGGTAATTCTGCCATTGGTCCACTGGGCCATATTATAAAAATCAAATTGGCAACGCTCGGAGCAAGCCAAAAGGTTATTTTCTTTATCGCCCAATTTAACCGTGAAGACCTGTCCATTCTGCGGGAAATGATCGAAGCCGGAAAAATAAAACCTGTCGTGGAAAAGATATATCCACTGACGCAAACTACAGAAGCGATGCGTCATTTAGGAACAGGTCATGCGCAGGGGAAGATCGTCCTCAAGGTGAAATAAACGCATAGGCCGTTGGCAACAATTCCTTCAGAACAACGTATACTGGAAGTACAACCTACGGCATTTTTGCACAGGAGATCCAATGGAAATCAAATATTTTGAATTTGCGAAACATCTCATCCGCTTTAACCGGCAGGTCTATCTTGACCATAATGCAACGACACCTGTCAGTGACCGTGTGCGGAACAAAATGGATCGGGCATTGAAACTCCATTACGGAAATCCCTCATCGTTTTATGGCATTGGCAGGAAATCAGCAGGGCTATTGGAAGATGCACGGCAGAATGTGGCAAATGCCATTCATGCGAACGCATCCGAGGTCATTTTCACCGCTTGTGCGACCGAATCAAATAATGCTGTACTCAAGTCAGTTACTGAGCACTTTTACCCGCAAAAGAAGAAAATCATTTCCACGCCCATTGAGCATCCTTCTGTGATGAATACCTTGGCTTATTTAGAAACTCAGGGAGTGGTCGTCGAATATTGCCCAGTGGACGACAAAGGGCGCGTGCAACTCACTGAATTGGAAAAACTGATAGATGAAGATACCTTTCTGGTTTGCTGCATTTTAGCCAACAATGAAACCGGAGTAATTCAAGATATCAAGGCTGTGACGAAGATCGCCAGAAAACATGGAGCCTTGGTGCTGACAGATTGTGTGCAGGCGTTGGG
>CAZHOX010000232.1:0-4649 GCA_964534345.1 uncultured Anaerolinea sp. | reverse complement strand
GTCGATAAAATTCTTTCCACCAACACAGAATTCATTTTTCTATTTTACCCCCTTAAAAAATTTGGTCGGGATTTTATCCCGACCAAATTCGATTTACTTTGTTTTTGCCACAACCGCGGCGAAAGCCTGCGGATTGCGTACTGCGATATCAGCCAGCATCTTGCGATTGAGCTCGATATTCGCTTTCTTGAGCGCAGACACCAGCTTGCTGTATGTCGTGCCGTTCAAGCGGGCCGCGGCGTTGATACGGGCGATCCACAACTTGCGCAGATCGCGTTTGCGCACGCGGCGATCACGAGTGGCATACCACAAGCTCTTGAGCATGGCTTCGTTCGCTCGTTTGAACAAAGTGCTCTTTGAGCCGCGCTGGCCCTTGGTGATCTTCAAAACTTTCTTGTGACGTAGATGCCCTTGCGGGCCTCCTTTTACGCGCATGTTACTTTACCTCCTGCAAACTCGCGGGCGTCGGTGGGTTTCACCAGTTGCGAACACCCGAAAGCCGCAAATAAAAAATTACTACAACGTTGGGTCAAAAGACCTATTTCATGTTCGGTGCAAGGCGCTTGATGCGTTTCACGAACTTGCGGCCCAATACTGGAACCATCTCGCTCAATAACGCCTTTGTGCGGTCAGAAGTGCGGCGGCGCAAATGGCTTTTGCCACCTTTTGTTCGCACGAGTACGCCGGAACCCGTCATGCGAAATCTTTTGGATGTCGCTTTGTGGGTCTTCAGCTTGTATTTCTTTCCAGGTTTTGCTTTGCGAGGCATTGCTGGTGTTCTCCTTTCAGACAAAATTAACCGCGGGATGTTATACCCTCCCGCGGACGATCAACATCTTTTGGGACTTGCTAACTCTCAGGCTTACGCTTCGTTCTTAACTTCAGCCTGCTCAGTTTTCTCTTTCTTTTTTGCCCCAGCCTTGGCAGGAGCAAGAACCACGAGCATTGTGCGGCCTTCCATTTGCGGCGGGACTTCGATCGTAGCTACATCAGAAAGATCCTGTGCAATTTCTTTCAGGTCTTCCAGCGCGATCTCGGGATAATCCATTTCGCGGCCACGGAACTTGACCGTCACACGAACTTTGTGACCCTGGTTCAGCCAGCGGCGGGCATCATCCACTTTGAAACCGCGATGCGCTTCGTTCGTCTTTGGGCGCAAGCGAATTTCTTTAACTTCGATCTTGGTCTGGGCTTTTTTAGCTTCGCGTTCCTTCTTCGTTTTTTCGTAGATGAACTTACCAAAATCCATCACACGACAAACGGGTGGGGTAGCGCCGGGCGAGACTTCGACCAAATCCATCTCAGCATCACGGGCAATTTGCAAGGCCTGGCGAATCGGCACAACACCGACATTGCCGCCATCTGGACCAATTAGGCGAACTTCCGCAACGCGGATGCCTTCATTCACTCGAAATTCGTTAGCGCTTATGAGTATGCTCCTCTTGTTTTAGACAAAACAAACCCAGCCTTTGGCCGGTTTTTTAGCGGGGCGAATAATACCACGAAGGCAGGCGAATCGTCAACGAAAACGCCTCTTTTTTACCGTGCTGAATCCACCATTGGCAGAAAAAGGGTACGGTAGAGGGCATCATGTTCGTCCTGATGGCTGAACATGACGACGATCATGGATGTAGCCCCAGTTTCAGTTGCGGCTACATCCACGGGGTGTCCATTGGATGTGGAATAATATAATTTCCAGGTTAGCCCGTTTGCTTCACGCACACCAGATTCTATGGGGGCGCCATCCAAACCTCTGTACCCGTATGCGCTTGAGGAAAAATAATCTTTCAAGTCCTGTATGCTGATGAAAGCACGAAATGCGCCTACCTGGGTCACGTCAAACGGAGAGGAATAGCGCACGAAAAAGCCGTTATCGTAATACCACTCTGATGGCATATCGAGGGTGACTCCGAAGCTCTTTTCTTTCGTTAATTTAAGGGCTGGATCGCCGGTATATGGGACCAGGAATTTAACATCCTTCATTTTGTCCAGGCATGTTCGATCTGGTTCAACCGCAGGGTTCTCAATAAAATCCAACGCTACCTGCATGGCGCATCCGCTGGCATCACCGCTTGTGGGAACATGCCCCATATTTGGAAATTCAAAATAAAAACTATTTGACAGGTTTTCCGCCACTTGTTTGCCATAGAAAGGAGGTGTGGCTGGGTCGTATGCACCTTCGATGACCAGGCTTGGGATATCGCTAATGACCGCATCCTTCTCGCCGAGGTCTGGGCCAACGGTTCCCCAGGATTTGCAAGCATCGAACATTTCGCCAAAATCCCCATAAAATGGACGCCACATCACATCTGCAACATTGACTTTTGAGGTTGTTGTCTGAAGCTCTTCCTGAGTTGTAGCGAGAACGTGTTCGCGGCACATCATGGAAATATACAAGCCAGGGTTAATCCCTTCAAGCGCATAGGGCAGGGAATATTGCGCGGCAGTTAGCGTGGAGTAATCTTCGGCATTTACGCGATAAATGGTTTGAGGAGCTGTATTAATAAGATAGGAGACTTTTTCCAACCCCAGGATTACAGTCATTAAATAGAAACCATCCACTGTTTCGGTGACGGTGCCCATTGGGTAGGCAGAGGTTGATAAGGTGACTGGGTTCGCATCTAGCTCTTTTACCAATTCCCAGAAAACATTTTCAAGGTTTGGGTATGCCCGGTTGCAATCTGGGTCAGTTGCGCAGGAGGTAAACAGCCTTGATAGAGCAGAGTCAACTGAATTTGGATATTCATTTATTACATTGGATTCCACAGGCACAACTGAATCCAAAATGGCAGACCTCACGATTTCTGGGTGATTGCGCATGGTCACCAACCCGAGGCGGGTTCCGTAGGATGCGCCATATAAATTCACCTTCTCATATCCCAGCAGTTTGACGATATCTCGCAGGTCTGCGGCAGATTCAACGGTTGAATAGGCGCTTAGGTCTATACCATTTGCTTGCAAAAGCCCGTTACAGGAGAGCAGGGCGTTCTGATAAACGTACTCCCGCGATTCGGTTTCAAGCATCCCATAAATATCTTGGCGATAGGTCTTATCTAACTCGTCACATTTCAAGGCAGGGTCTGAGAGTCCTGTGCCTCGTTGGTCGAAGGTGATGTAATCACGTTCAGAGATGAAAGGTTTCACCAGATACTCAAATGCGTCTGCGCTTAATTTAACTGCCTGGCCGCCGGGGCCTCCCTGCAAGAAAACAACTGGATCAGGTGCAGGGTTGCTGCTTGTGCTATGGAAAATTGCCACGGCCAACTTGATTGTGTCAGTTGAGTTTGATGTACGGTTTTCAGGGACAATTGCATAACCGCAGGTCACGCGTACCTGGCTGGGTGTCTCAAATTGACATGGTGCCTCTTCATAAAGAGGTGTATAGGCAACGGTTGGTAATACGGTTGGGAGTTGGGTGGGCGGCAGCACCGTATTGGTTGCCGTGGACGGCAAGGGCGGTGTGGGTGAAGCCGGATTTTGAGTTTGTGAAACTGGCGCTGGTGGCTGCGATGCAGGTTGCATGATAGATCCATTGAGCATTGCAATTGCAGCAATGGATGCGCATATTAAAACCAATACTCCGGCGACTGAGGAGGCTATTAGGATCTGTCTGTCTTTTTTCTTTTTGTTTGCAAGGGCTTGCTTGGTAGCTTTTTTTTGTTCCAGCGCGTCGTTTTCTTTAGCTTCTTGCTCAGCATCATAGGCGATAAATGGTGGGGCAGAGTGAAGTGTTTGTTCGGTTGCCGGTCTTGGGGTGGACACTGGTTCATTGCGTGGCGGCAGCGGAGTATATGCCTGGGGAGCAGGAGCAGGAGCAGATGTCGGCGCGGAGAGAAGCGAAAGTTGTTTTTTCGCGTCAGGATTATTGGGGTTGATTTGCAGGACTTGTCGATAGCAATATTGGCGTTGTTCCGCGGTGGGGACACACATTCCCAGCAGGTACCATCCCCGCTCTGATTTCGGATACTCTTTGATGAGTTGTGCAAGAATGGAGGCGGCTTTTTTGGAGTCGCCTGATCGTATTGCTGAGAGGCCCGCCTGTAGGTACTCTTGTTCTGACACGGAACTGTCCTTAATAAAAAATAGAGCCGATGTGCTCGGCTCTATTATACGACGAAGAGTAAATTACACGTGTGGGGTAATTTTGGCTGCCAGCTTATCTTTTGGTTGGAAGCCGGTTAGGCGTTCTTTGATCTGGCCGCCTTTGAAGAGCATAAGGGTGGGGATGCCCATGACACCATATTGCATCATGATGTTGGGGTTTTGGTCTGCATCCAGTTTGACGACTTTGACTTTGCCGTCCCATTCACCTGCAAGCTGTTTGACGATGGGGTCGATCATTTTGCAGGGTTGGCACCAGGTTGCTGTGAAATCCACAAGGACGGGTACGTTTGCGCTGATCACCTCGTCTTGAAAGTCTGATTCTGTTACATATTTTACTTCGGTCATTTGTACCTCCAGTTAGGTAGATGGGATGTCATTTCAATTAATTACGTTGACGGCAGTACTTTGCCGTGATAGAATGCAATCCGCTTTGAGAATGGGCGCGTAGCTCAATGGCAGAGCAGCGGCCTTTTAAGCCGTTTGTTGAGGGTTCGATCCCCTCCGCGCTCACAAAAGTCCTTCACTTGTTGAGGGATTTTTTGTTT
>CAZHOX010000231.1:0-4684 GCA_964534345.1 uncultured Anaerolinea sp. | reverse complement strand
ACGGCGAGAGTGTGCTTGCCGGCTTTGCGGTCATTTTCCAAGTCACGCAAATTATTGACGACCAAAATTGCTGTGATAATTAAACCAACAGGCACAGACATCCACCACGCCGCAGTGCTAACCGTGCCGACTTGCACATAATACGTCCCAGCTACGGCAGCGAGGCCGAAGAAGATAAAGACGAACACATCGCCAAGTCCGTAATAGCCAAGCGGAAATGGCCCGCCCGTATATGCCACAGCGGAGATAATGGCTGCGACGCCGATCAGGATCACGGTCCAGCCGCGAAGCGAGGCGAGATACAAACCGCACAGCGCCGCCAATCCAAAAATGATATACATCCCACGTTTAACTTGAGCAGGCGTCAGCAATCCTGCTTGAGTCACCCGCAATGGACCTTGTCGCTCGGATGTATCCGCGCCGCGCTCGAAATCAAAAACATCATTCGCCACGTTGCTGCCAATTTGCAAAAGCAGTGCAACCAGCAACGCCGCGAAGGCAGGCCCAAGTTGAAACGAGCCATCATGCCATGCCAGCGCACTGCCCATCACCACGCCGGATGCAGCGGCAGGTAATGTTCGGGGACGAATGGCCAGCCACCAGATTTGAAAAAGAGACGGTTTAGTATCCATAGAAGCCGCAGTATAACATGCGTTTACACTGTGTATAATTGCCCGAAATTTTAGGAGAGCTCATGACACAATTGACAGGACAGGAACGCGCACGATATGTGCAATCCATGTTTACAAAGATCGCGCATCGCTATGATCTGATGAACAGACTCATGACTGGCGGACAAGACATCCGCTGGCGAAAGGATGTGATCCGCCGCGCGCGATTAACGCCCAACGCCTCTTTGCTGGACCTGGGAACTGGTACCGGTGATTTGGCACGCGAGGCACTGACGCAGGAGCCGAAGGCCAAAGTGACTGCCGCAGATTTTACAATTGAGATGATGCGCGTTGGAAACAAAAGCGGAAATCTGGAATGGTCAGCCGCAGATGCGCTACACCTGCCATTCAAAAGCGAAATATTTGATGCAGTCGTTTCAGGCTTTTTGATGCGCAATGTGATCGACATTCAGCAAGCGTTGAAGGAACAATACCGCGCGCTCAAAGCTGGCGGACGAATCGTCATTCTCGATACCACACGCCCGAAGAAAAATATCCTCTCCCCTTTCATTTGGATTCACATGCATGTCATCATCCCCACCGTCGGCGGATTGCTTTCTGGCGAACGCGATGCCTACAATTATTTACCCGACACTACCGAAGGATTCCTCACTGCCGAGCAGCTTGCCTCGCGCATGACCGCGGCGGGCTTCAAAGATGTTGGGTTCAAAAGATTTATGTTTGGGACGATTGCAATTCATTGGGGAGAGAAATAATCTCACGCAGTTACACATGGTAAGTAATTTAATAACAAGGCACAAAAAACATTAAACCTCTTCAACCACGGATAAAAACAGATAAACACCGATTCTTTGATAAAAATATCCCTTTCATCTGTGTTTATCTGTGGTGAATTGTACTTAAATATCTCGGCTTACTTATACACTTCAGGATTCACACAATTCGGCAAGCGTTCGCCCTTTAACCCTGCGATCAAATTCTCTGCTGCAAGCAGGGACATTAAATCCCGCGTGCGTTGGCTGGCGCTTCCGAGGTGAGGAACGATGAGACAGTTTTCAAGCGTCAGCAAGGGACTGTCCATCGGCAAAGGTTCGGGGTCGGTCACATCCAAAGCCGCCGCGAAGATTTGATTTGATTTCAGCGCGTTAAACAAAGCGGTTTGATCCACAACTCCACCGCGTGCCGTGTTGACCAGGATTGCATTTGGTTTCATCTTCGAGAGAAACTCCGCATTGACCATGCGCTTCGTGTTCTGGGTCAGCGGAACATGCAAAGAGACAAAATCTGATTCCCGCAAAAGTGTATCCAAATCCACAGATTGTGCGCCGTAAACGGGGTACGCGGTTGGGTCGTAAAAAATAACGCGCATGTCAAAACCCTGTGCGCGCTTTGCAACCGCCTGACCGATTCTTCCAAAGCCGACAATCCCCAACGTAGCACCGACCAAATCTGCGCCAAGCAAAAGCTGCGGATGCCATGTCTTCCATTTGCCAGCGCGGATGTATTTTTCGCCTTCCATCACACGGCGGGCAGCGGAAAGCAGCAAGGCAAAAGCCATGTCGGCGGTGGCATCTGTCAGCACACCAGGTGTGTTGCCGATGGGAATTCCACGGGCAGTAGCGGCGGCGATGTCAATATGATCCACGCCCACAGACATGCTGCTGATGATCTTAAGCTGTGAGCCAGCAGCGTCCATGAGTTCGGCGTCTACTTTTTCGGTGAGGGTGCAGAGCAGACCATCCACACCACGGACTTTTTCAAGCAGTTGGTCACGGGTCGGCGGCATTTCGTGGGACCATGTGTCGGGTTGATAATGCTCTTTGACGAGGTCCAACCCTCGGTTAGGAATGAGGCGGGAGATGAAGATTTTGGGAGGAGTCATGTCCAGAGTATAATCCGCATCATGACAAAAATAAAACAACCGAACTCACGTCACTGCTTTATTTGCGGGTTGGAAAATCCAGTTGGTTTGCATTTGCATTTTTATGAAACTGAACCCGGCGTTGTCGAAACGCAATACATTGCTCCCGATCATTTTGAAGGATACCCAGGCGTATTGCATGGCGGTATTGTAGCCGCCATCATTGACGAGGTCAGCGGGCGCGCATTCATGGGCGGCGAGGACAATCCGCGTTTTATGTTCACGGGCAAGCTCGAAGTGAAATACCGCAAGAATGTACCCATCGGAAAAATGTTGAAGATCATCGGCAAGGCTGGCAAAAGCAAAGGCAAGATCGCCGAAGCATGGGCAGGGATTTACGATGCCGAGACGGACGAACTGCTGGCTGAAGGTACGGGCATACACATTGACGTTCCCAAAGATCAGATCGATATTTCAAAACTTGAAGAACTCGGCTGGAAGGTTTACCCAGATTAATCCAGCGCAATGGATAACCTGCTTCTCATTCTCACGTACATCGCCGTCACTGCCTCAGCTATTTCCGGTGCGCTCGAAGCACGCAAATACAACATGGATATTGTCGGCGCAACGACCACGGCTTTTGTCACTGCCTTTGGCGGTGGCACTGTGCGCGATCTCTTGCTTGGGCGCACGCCCGTTTTTTGGGTCACAGCGCCGTGGCTGATCATCATCGTTTTTGTGGTTGCCGCGCTTTCGTTTTATCGGCTGGATACCATTTCGAATAAATTTCTCGCACCTGCTGATGCAGTTGGTCTTGGCCTCTTTAGCATTCTTGGCGCAACCTACGCATTGCAGCTTGAACTCTCGTCCATTGTTGCCGTGCTTATGGGCGTAGTCACTGGCATTTTCGGCGGTGTGCTGCGTGACCTTTTTTGCAATCGCATCCCCAGCGTCTTCCGCCAAAACACAGAACTCTACGCCACCTGTTCTTTCATTGGCACATGGATTTTTATTTTTCTCCACTGGCTCAATATCGATTCTTTTCTCGCCTCTGCAATTGCAGCCACCATCATCTTTGTTTTACGCATTGCCGCAGTCCGCTTCAAGATGACCCTTCCGGCCCCATAACCTTGTATAATCAGAACGGAGAATTCAAAATGATAACTGCCTATCACAGACCTCAAACATTGGATGAAGCCCTTGCGCTTCTGACTCAACCAAACACCCTGCCCCTTGGCGGCGGCACGCTTCTCTCCCAACCGACAACTGATCCCGTCTCCGTTGTGGATTTACAACGCCTCGGCTTGGATGCGCTCCGCGTCAAAGGCAATGACCTTGAGATCGGCGCAACCTACACCCTGCAATCTCTGCTTGAATCCAAAGATTGCCCTGAATCCTTGAAAACCGCCATCAAACTGGAAGCCCCGCTCAACATCCGCAACACCGCCACCGTAGCAGGGACTCTCGTCTCCGCCGATGGCCGTTCCCCGTTTGCAACAATGCTGCTGGCGATGGATGCAAAAGTAGACCGTAGACCGTTGACCACAGACGGTCAGCCGTCCACGGTCCATGGTCTGAGCGATCTTCTCCTAACCCACCCTCAAGGACTCATCACCTCGATCACCATTCCCCTCAACACCAAGACCGCATTTGAATTCGTCTCCCGCACCCCGGCAGATAAACCCATTGTCTGCGCTGCGATTGCCCAATGGAACTCGGGCCGCACCCGTCTGACTCTCGGCGGCTATGGCAAAAGTCCCATGCTTGCAATGGATGGCACCGAAGCGGATGGTCTCGATACCGCTGCACAGAATGCCTACCACGAAGCCAATGACGAATGGGCATCCGCAGAATATCGAATGGATGTCGCTGCCACGCTGGCAAAGCGTTGCCTAGCTGGCTTGAAGTAATTTGAGATGGATAAGGTCAAGCCTTTCGAAATCATTGCTGAACAATTTCAGATCTCAAAAGAAAGCGCAAAATATTTTCTGAACCATGTTCAGAAAAGTTTCAAATTGGAAAAACCCTCCCACAAGCTGATCGTTGACTTTGTTCAAACGCAGGAATATGATTTCGTCCCCACACCATACGATGTGGCATCCGCTTTGCAGGAAAGCGGAGTTTGGGCATACGACCTAAACTCCCCTCCGCCAGCCGTGGAAGACGAAGAAGATATTTACAAGTAAACACC
>CAZHOX010000230.1:0-4691 GCA_964534345.1 uncultured Anaerolinea sp. | reverse complement strand
TGGATAATTTCAATACATCTTCTGCATTCCACCCGGATGATGAAGCTCTTTTGCTTTCACTTGCCCAACAGATCGCATTGTCATTGGATAACCTGCGCCTGGTGCAAACAACCACAGAACGCGCCGGGCAATTACAAGCATTGAATAATGCAGCCGCCTCTCTTACCTCCAGCTTGAGCAGTGACCAGCTGGTCAATTCTTTGCTTGATCAATTAAGCTCCATTATCCCTTATGACACAGCCACCTTATGGCTGCGAGATAAAGACCGCCTGACAGTTTCTTCTGCACGCGGTTTTTCAGATGCCGAGCAGCGCCTTGGTTTGTCTGTGTCTGTCTCAGACAGCGTTCTTTTTAAAGAAATGGCGCAAACCGCCCTGCCAATTCTCGTTAAGGATATACGCGAAGATTCGCGGTTTTTACCAGTGGAAGCTCCGCGTCTTTCATGGCTTGGTATTCCATTGGTTTCCAAAGGGGAATTAATAGGCGCGCTTGCAGTGGAAAAATGGCAGGCAAATTTTTATACTCGTGAGCAAATGCAGGTCGGCCTTACATTTGCAAGCCAGTCTGCTGTTTCTTTGGATAATGCCCGCTTGTATGAGGATAGCGTTAGCCGTGCCACAGAATTAGACCAACGTTCACAGCGCCTTACTACGCTTAATCGCTTTACATCTGCTTTGACCGGATCTTTGGATACCGACCAGATCTTGAATTTGACAGCAGATGAATTGCTCAAAGGATTGGGCGTGCGCCGCGTCTCTGTTGTGACCTTTGAGCGGGGTAAAGCTTTCTGGAAAATTACCACCCCGAGAGTGCGTTTCAAACTCCCCAAACAATTGCCAGATGCTCCTATCTTCAACCGGTTGCGCGAATCTCTCGGTATCTTTAATACAGACAATGTTAGTAATGAGCCGGATCTTGCCGAACTTATGGAAATGCTGGGTGAGAATACAACTGCTTTGCTGATTCTGCCTCTCGCCAGCGGGCAAACCCTTACGGCACTGATCTTTGCTCAAATGATGGACTCTGCCCGCTTTGGGGCGAATGAGCTTGAAGTGGCGCGTACGATTACCAACCAGGCGACCATCGCGTTGGAGAACGCCCGTTTGTATCAATCCTCTGTCCGCACGGCTGAACGCTTTGCGATCCTGAATGAAGCCAGTTCTCATATCAGTGCCAGCCTCGACCCGAATGAGATCTACATCTCGGTTCATAAAGCGGCCGAGCGGCTTGTGCCGATGGACTCTTTTGTGATCACTCTCTATGATGAAGAAAAGAATGAGATCGACCCTGTTTATTTGTACGATCTCGGCAAGCGCTATGAAAGCGCTCCAATTCCGTTTGGCAAAGGCGTAAGTAGCGAGGTCATTAAGAACGCGAAGCCAATCCTTGTATCAAACAGTGAACAAGCCGGGAAGTTAGATACTTTGCAGGCCGGAGATGGAGAAGCAACTGAGTCTATGGTGGCGGTTCCCATGATGGTGGGAAACAAGGCGCGCGGTATGCTTTCCACTCAAAGTTATCAGCCGGGCATATATACAGCAGAGGATGCTCAGATTCTAGGCACGCTTGCGAATCAGGCTATTGTCGCCATCCAAAACGGACGTCTTTTTGCCGAGACACAGAACTTGGCTTCTACTCTTGAAAAGCGTGTTGTAGAACGTACTGCCCAGTTGCAGCGTGAGCAACAAAATACTGAAACCCTGCTGCGTATTTTGACTGAGGTTTCTTCCAGCCTTGACCTTGACCGTGCTCTCAACCGTACATTGTCATTGCTGAATGACGCGATCGGCGCGGAACAGGGTACCATCTTGTTGGTACACGCAGAGGATAACCTTCTTCATTATCGAGCAGGCTATGGATATCTTTCTGATCGTAATGCCCCTGGCGGACGCGGTTTCACTTTGAAGATCGGCGAAGGCCTTGCGGGGTGGGTGGTTCAGCGCCGTGAAGCGGTTCTTGTCAATGACCTGCATCAGGACCCACGTTGGGTACGCAGCACGGTTGCGGGGCAAGATCACCGCAGCGCCATTACAGTTCCCATGATGGTGGGAGAAGATGTCATTGGCGTGTTGATGGTCTTCCAGCGTGCTCCCAACTTCTTCAGCGCTGAAATGCTCAACCTTGTCAAAGCCATTGCGGGGCAGGTGGCGGTGGCAATCAACAATGCCCATCTGTATGAACTCATCCGTGATCAAGCAGAGCGCCTTGGCGTGATGCTGCGCAAGGAGCAGGAAGACGCAAGCCGTTCACAAGCCATCCTTGAAGCTGTGGCAGACGGTGTTCTTGTTACAGGCTCAGATAACCGAATTACCTTCGTCAACTCATCTACACAGGGAATTCTCGGAGTGCCCGATGCCCGCTTGTTGGGGAATGCGCTTGATAAGATTGGCGGCTTGTTTGGAAAGGCAGCCACAGCCTGGGCTGAAACCATCCGCCGCTGGTCTGAGGACCCCTCTTTGTACCAGGCTGGTGATTCGTATGCCGAGCAGGTGGAGTTGGAGAATGAACGTATTGCTCTCGTCCATCTTGCGCCGGTCATTTTGCAAAATGATTTCCTCGGTACCGTGTCTATCATTCGTGATATCACACATGAAGTGGAAGTAGACCGCTTGAAATCTGAATTTGTGGCTACAGTGAGCCATGAACTTCGAACGCCCATGACGGCCATCAAGGGCTATGTGGATATTTTGACAATGGGTGCCGCAGGTGCATTGAACGAAAACCAGATGCACTTCCTTGAAGTGGTACGCAATAACATTGAACGGCTAAACACTCTCGTCAGTGACCTGCTGGATATTTCCCGTATCGAAGCAGGGCGCATTACTCTAAACCCGCAGTCTGTAGATTTGCACAGTATTGCCGAAGATGTTGTGGCAGAAGTGTTGAATCGCTCCCAGAACGAAGATAAGCCAATGGCACTTTCTTTGGAAGCACCAAAGGATCTGCCTCCTGTTCTTGGCGATGGCGACCGTGTGCGGCAAATATTGGGCAACCTTGTAAATAATGCTTTTAATTACACGCCACAGAACGGAACCATCCGTGTGAATATTCATCAGGAAAATGGTGAAGTGCAGGTGGATGTTCAGGATAATGGCGTTGGAATTTCGCCTGAAGATCAGGGTCGTGTATTTGACCGTTTCTTCCGCGGTGAAAATCCGCTTGTTCTTGCTACACCCGGAACAGGCTTGGGGTTGCCAATTGTGCGCCAATTGGTGGAAATGCACAATGGCCGTATTTGGATGACAAGCACGGGCGTGTCTGGTGATGGAAGCACCTTCTCCTTCACCCTGCCCATTCGTAAATAATGGAGTTTGCATGGCAAGAATTTTGATAGCAGAAGACGAACCTGATATTCGAGAACTGGTGGCATTCACCCTGCGTTTCGCAGGTCATGAAGTCGTTGCCACCTCCAATGGAGAAGAGGCGTTGCACAAGGCATCGGAATACATTCCAGATATTATTCTGATGGATGTGCGTATGCCGCGTATGACAGGCTACGATGCCTGCCGCGCCATGAAGGCAGACCCCTTGCTGAAAAATATTCCCGTTGTTTTTCTCTCGGCCAAAGGACAGGACTCCGAGATTCAAACCGGTCTGGATGCAGGCGCAGAGGAATACATGCTCAAACCCTTTGCTCCCGATCAATTGACTGAGCGTGTAAAAGTGATTTTAGGAAAATTTGGAAAATAAGTTGAAATGAGCGCGATCATTCTTGACGGTTCGATGGTGCATTATGAGGCTTTGGGACGCGGCCGCCCCATTGTCTTTTTGCACGGCTGGGCAGGCTCATGGCGTTATTGGATCAACGCCATGCAAGTCGCGTCCACCTCGTTCCGCGCCTACGCCATTGACCTCTTCGGCTTTGGCGATACCACACGCGCTCCTTTGAATTACACCCTTGATAAGCAGGCCGACCTCATCAACCGCTTCCTCATTGAAATGGGTATTGGCAAGGTTGCGCTTGTCGGCCATGACCTTGGCGCGCTGGTGGCGCTTACCTTTGTCAAGCAACAGCCAAAGAGCGTGGATCGGGTCATGGCGATCAACTGTCCGCTTGAGTATGATGCGCTCAATTCGCGTATGCGGACCGCTCCCGCGACTGAACTTGTCGAGTGGTTGACATCGCGCACGCCTGATGCACTTGCGGCCCTGTCAGACGCTTCAAAGGTCGACCCGGCAGCTGTTTCTGCTTCGATGACAGGGTTCCAGTCCAATCATCTTTTTGATGAAGTTCGCAACCTTGGTGTACCATCCCTTTTTGTGTACGGCACCAGCAACCCCGCTCTGCCACTCCCTGCACAGGAAAAGACGGATGGCTTGCCGCTGCACATGCACCAGATCAACCTTGAAGGTGCGGGGCATTTCCCCATGGTGGATAACGCCACCCAGTTCAACCGCCTGCTCACAGATTTCCTTGCGCTCGATTCTGGCGCAAGCCCGCGAGAGCTTCAGCTAAAAGAAGAATGGAAACGCAGAGTCCGCTAGCAGGGCAGTGAGAGTTCACTGCCCTGAATTTTTGTCTTGACATCCCCACCCCTGAGTCATATACTCATTTCACAACCGAACGGGGAGCCTGTCCTAAAGGCTGAGAGGAGCGTACCACGCTCGACCCGCATCACCTGATCTGGTTAATACCAGCGGAGGGATTTTACATATTAATGCAAAACATCCTCCGCAGTGAGGATGTTTTT
>CAZHOX010000229.1:0-4709 GCA_964534345.1 uncultured Anaerolinea sp. | reverse complement strand
TATGCAAAGAGCGGTGAAATGCTTGTACCCATTCACGAAGAAATGACCCGTGAGGCGCTTGCCCCACATTTCAGCGCGCGTGCGCTGGAGATCATCATTGCGGCCAACCGCAAACAGGATTCGCTCCGCAACCAGATCGGCCATGACGAAATCCACTTTGATAACAACGCCATCGAAAAAGGCTACCGCTACATCAATGAACAGCGCGGGTATGTCCTCGCCACGTTGATGGGGCAGGGCATCCTTACGGCGTGGATCGCATTCGGGAGACTGTTGCACACCGCGCAGGATTTTTACTCTCATACGAATTACATCTCGATCTGGTTGAGCCAACACGAAGGCACGCCTCTTTCCCCGCTCGAAATTGATCCTGTTCAAAAGGACATTCTTCGCAGCCCGAGCCTTCACTCTGGAAAGATCTACCTCCCCATGGACGCATTGTATTTCGTCCCCTTCCTGCGTGAATTTTCATTGAAGCTTTTGCCAGAGAACTCGCACGGAAAAATGAATCTCGATTCTCCGCAGCAGGGACCAAACTTTGCCTATGCCCGCGCCGCCGCCGTGAAGCGCACACAATATGAGTTTGGCATTCTGCAAAAATTACTCACACCAGATATGTTCGCACGCTTTGTAGATAAGTAAATAAAAATGATAAAAGGTATAATCAAAATATGGATATAAAAACTCAACTTAATGAATCAGTAAAAGATGCCATGAAAAGCGGAGACGAAGTCCGCAAGCGCACATTGCGCATGGTATTGGCCGCCATTAAACAGGTGGAAGTAGACAAGCGAACCGCGGTGGACGACCTTGCCGTTGTGGCGTTGATCCAAAAGGAGATCAAGAACCGCCGCGAGGCAATTGAAGAGGCAAAGAGAGCCAACCGCTCCGATCTCATCGGTGAAAACGAAGTTGAGATCACCGTGCTCGAAGCCTTCTTGCCGAAAGCCATGCCCGCAGAAGAACTCCGTGCTATCGTACAAGCTGCCATCACAGAGACAGGCGCTGCCGCACCAAGCGACATGGGCAAAGTGATGAAGATCGTCATGCCAAAAGTAGCCGGGCGCGCACCCAACGATATGATCAGCTCCACTGTAAAAGAATTGCTCGCGAAGTAATTTTTACCGCGAAGAAGTCGGTATGTTAATCATGCCTGCCTGCTTCGCGGTTAATTTTTATGTCAGCACGTAATTTCGTAACACCCCGCATTCGCGTTCTGCAGATCAGCCTGATCGTAGCGGTCAGTCTTGTCTCATTTGCTACGCTGACTCTGCCTGTGAGCCTGCGCTCCACCAGTCAGTCACTGACGGTGGGGGACGTGGCACAGATCACCCTGCAGTCCCCAAGAGATATTGAATATGTAAGCGAGATCCGTACTGAGGAATCGCGTAAGGCTGCCGAGAGTTCAGTGCAGCCTGTTTACAGTTCTCCTGACCCAGCCATTGCGCGTCAGCAGATCGAACGCTTGCGAACCACCATGCAGTACATCACATCCGTTCGCAGCAGTATCGACTTCACAGAGGATGAAAGAAAGTCCAACCTGGTTGCCTTGAGTGATGTTCGTTTACAGCTTGAGACCATAGACTACGTTCTCAGTATTTCAGATTCCCGTTGGGAGATCGTGCAGTCAGAAGCTCTGCATGTTTTGGAGCAGATCATGCGCCGCGCGATCTACGAAGACAAGGTGGAATCAACACAGGCGGGTATCTCTTCATCGGTCAGTCTCACGTTGAACGAACAGCAATCTGCACTCGTCACGGAATTGGTGGCGGCATTTATCGTTCCGAACAGCTTTTTTAGCGAAGAATTAACCATCGCCGCAAAGCAGGCTGCGCGTGATGGCATCAAGCCTGTTGTGCAAACTTATAAGATTGGAGAAACCATTGTCCCTGCTGGTGAGATCATCACCCCAGCAGATGTGGAAGCTTTTGCACAACTTGGTATGATCAGCCCCGGCCAAAGTTGGGAGGATATGCTGGGCTCTGCCGCCATCATCCTGCTTTCTGCGGTGTTGGTCCCCCTTTATTTTTACCGCCGCAAACGCCTGGCAGTGATGAGCGACCCCCGCAGCCTGTTTGTGATCGCGCTCATCTTTGTTTTGTTTTTGATCGGAGCGCGCCTTTTCACAGATCGCACACTTGCTCCGTATGGCTACCCAATACAAGCCGCAGGTCTGTTACTTGCCACATTATTTGGGCTTGAGGTCGGGCTTGTCTTGTCCATTCCGCTTTCTCTGCTGGCGGCTTATGGCCTTTCGAATACTTTTGACCTTGCTCCGTATTATCTGCTCTCCTCTCTCATTGGACTGCTTGCCCTTGGCCCCGCCCGACGCTTTTGGGGATTCCTCCGCGCTGGCATTGCAATCACACTTTCAGGCGTGGTGATCCTTGTTGCCTATCGTTTGCCATTCTTTCCGCCTGATCTGCTCGGCATTGTTCAATTTTTAGGGATCGTCGCCTTTTCAGGGTTTGCCGCCGCAAGTATCACCCTTGCTCTTCAATACCTGTTTGCGCAGCTTCTCGGTCTCACCACCGCCCTGCAACTGCTCGATATTTCCCGGCCTGATTCTCCGCTGTTACAGTTCTTCCTGCGCAGCGCACCCGGCACGTACCAACACAGCCTGCAAGTTGCCAACCTTGCTGAACAAGCCGCCGAAAAGATCGGTGCCGACCCGCTCCTTACCCGCGTTGGCGCGCAATTTCATGATATTGGCAAGGCGCTTAACCCCACCTTCTTCATCGAGAACCAGATCCCCGGCAGCGTTAACACCCATCAGGATGCCAACCCCGAAGAAGTCGCTGCCACCATCATCCGCCACGTAACCGATGGCGTGCAGCTTGCCAAAAAGCACCGCCTCCCGCGCCGCCTGAATGACTTCATCCTCGAACATCACGGCACGCTCATCACACGCTACCAATACAATCAGGCCATGGAAGCCGCCAACAATGATGTGACCAAAGTGGACATTGAAAAATTCCGCTACCCTGGCCCGCGCCCCGCTTCACGCGAATCTGCTTTGCTCATGCTGGCCGATGCCACCGAAGCCCGCGCCCGCGCTGAACGTCCCGCTACCGACGATGACCTGCGCAAGCTGGTACAAAGCGTCATCAGCACCGTGCAAAAATTCAACCAGCTTGACGACACTCTTTTGACCCTGCGTGACCTCAATCTCATCACTGAATCCTTTGTCACCACCCTGCGCGGAATCTATCATCCGCGCATTCAATATCCCAATGCCAAAGTCCCCGACCAGGATTCAACCATGCTAACTGCGAGAAAAGAAAATGATCAACATAGATAACCAACAGGATTTTTTGGAATCAGCCCTGCTCGAACGGGCCGCCCGCCTCACTCTGGAACTTGAGCCTGATTCTGCCGATGCAGACATTACCATCGTCCTGACAGACGACGCGCAACTGCACGAACTGAATCGCGATTTCCTCGGAGTGGACGCTCCCACCGATGTGCTCTCCTTCCCCGCGGACGAATCAGACCCTGAAACGGGCGCAACCTATTTAGGTGACATCCTCATCTCGATTCCCCGTGCAGCGCAACAGGCGCAAGTTGGTGGTCACCCTGTGGAAGCAGAGGTGCAATTGCTCGTGGTCCACGGGGTTTTGCACTTGCTTGGGCACGACCATGCCGAGCCGGAAGAAAAAGCTCGCATGTGGGCAGAGCAGGCAAAAGTTTTGGAAAGACTCGGCTTGGGCTACGTCAAGATTCAGGATGCGGAGAAAGAGTGAAAGATTTTTTTTTGTCCCGCCTCCATTCATTTCGCTACGCATTTCATGGGTGGCATTATGTTCTGCGAACCCAACGTAATGCGTGGATACATAGCGGCATTGCCACTGCAGTTTTTATCGTGGGTTTGTGGCTGCAAATTCCCCCGCGTGACTGGGCTATCATCATCCTGACAGCCGCGCTGGTGTTCACTGCCGAATTTCTCAACACCTCCATCGAAGCCGTGGTAGACCTCGCCAGCCCAGACCATCATCCCCTCGCCAAGATCGGCAAAGACGTTGGCGCCGCCGCAGTTCTTGTCTCTGCTCTCGCTGCCATCCTCATTGGCCTACTTCTCCTTGGCCCTCCACTCTTACAAAAACTCACCACCCTAATCCCTAATCCCTAATCCCCTTTACCTATTATTTCTCATTTTTACCACTACACCCACAGGAGTCCCATGTCTTTATCTTTCAAATTTGGTACCGTCGGTTCACCATCAGGCACACCCAAGAAGCCGGGTGGCTCAGTGGGAGCGATTGAATTCAGCAAATCCATCGGTTTGGATGCGTTGGAATTGGGCTGGGTTCAATCTGTCCGCGTAACCGAAGCGACTTGTGCATTGATAAAAGCGGCAAGTGAAGCGCAGTCTGTTTCGTTGAGCGTTCATGCACCATACTTTATCAACCTGAATGCCACAGCCGAAGAATGGCCTAAATCCCGTAAGCGCTTAATGGATGCGGCTCATTACGGCTACCTCGCTGGCGCAACGGACATTGTTTTTCATCCTGGCTCTTATTTTGGCAACGACCCTGCCGACGTGTTGAAGATCGCCATCCCGCGCTTGAAAGGCTGCGTGGACGAATTGAAAAAGAACGGCGACATGGTCACCATCCGCCCAGAGACGATGGGCAAATCGGCCATGCTTGGCTCTATCGAAGATGCCCTCGCGATGAGCGCCGCCATGGACATGGTGCAACCCTGCATTG
>CAZHOX010000228.1:0-4735 GCA_964534345.1 uncultured Anaerolinea sp. | reverse complement strand
GTTGCGGCGAATTGATGTTAAACGTCTTGCCTGCGTGCCCGTAAATTTCCTTTTCAATTTCTGTCAGGCGTTTTTCCAATTCCTTCGACATTTCTGTGAAGAATTTTATGTCGATTAACGCGCCTGCCATTTCCATATCCGCAAGCACGGGGGTGAGCGGCATGTCTATCTCATCTAAAATTTTTCTGCCGTTCACGCGTTCCAATTCTTTTTCGAGAATGGGTAGGAGGCGCAGGGTGTTTTCTGCATCGGCGGCGGCATACGCGGCGGCGGGTTCAACTGCAACATCTGCCATGCTGATCTGCTTTTTGCCTTTGCCGATAAGTTCTTCGATGTGCGTCATCTCTTCACCGAGGCGGAAGGACGCGAGGTTTTTCAAGCCGAGGTTGCGTGAGGATGGGTCAACGATGAATTCAGCGAGCATCGTGTCGAAAGACAGCGGCGAAACGACAAGTCCATACCGTGCGAGTACGATGTAATCATATTTCGCATTGTGCGCCACTTTACCGATCTTCGCATTTGTCATGGACGGGGTGAGCGCTTCGATCACTTTTTCGATGGGCAGGTTTTCGCCAATCGAATGTCCAACGGGGATGTAATATCCCTGCCCATCTTTGACCGAGAGCGAAATGCCAACGATCTCCGCTTTCATTTCTTCGGTGGAGGTTGTCTCTGTGTCGAAGGAAATGACTTTTGCTTTGGCAAGTTCTTTTGTCAGCGCATCGAGTTTTTCGTTTGTATCCACAACGATCACTTCAATTGCGGAAGGCTGCGAGAAGGTCACGATCTGCGGCTGATTCTGGAACATGGACATTTGCTCGCCCGCCTTGCCTTTCTTTGGCTTGGCGATCACTTCTGTGGCAGGCATATTGCCGCTGATGCTAGGCACTTTGCTCAGCAGAGTCTTGAATTCCATTTCTTTGAAGAAGGCTTCAAGCTTGGCCGGGTCAAATGGTTTGACGGCTGCGTGTTCAAGGTCAAGCTTTATTTTGAGGTTGACTTCAATGCGCGCGAGGTCGCGGCTCATGTATGCCGTTTCCTTGCTCGTTTCAAATTTGCCTTTCCAACGATTTTCCACCTTGTCGAGATTTTCGTAGATCGCATCCAGCGTGCCAAATTTTTCAAGCAAAGAGATAGCAGTCTTTTCACCCACGCCTTTTACGCCTGGGATATTATCGGATGTGTCGCCAACGATGGCTTTGTAATCCACAACCTGATCGGCGCGCACGCCCAGCTTTTTGATGACATCCGCATCGGAGATGTAAGTTGCATCGTCACCTGCGAGATAAACGGCCGTTCGCTCATTCACAAGCTGGAGCAGGTCTCTGTCGCCTGTGATTATTTTTACGCCCAAGCCTTGTTCCATCGCTATTTTGGCAACACTCCCAAGAACATCGTCCGCTTCGTAGCCTTCCATTTCGAGGCGCGGAATGTTGAAGGCATCCACCATCTCGCGGATGCGATCCAACTGCGGACGCAGGTCATCGGGCATTTTTTCGCGGGTGCCTTTGTATTCGGGGAATATCTTATCGCGGAAGGTCTTTCCCACATCAAATGCTACTGCAAGGTATTCAGGCTTTTCCTGCTCCAGCACGCGGACAAGTTCGCGTGCAAAGCCGTACACTCCCGCAGTGGGTTCACCTGTGGAGGTCATCCAGCGTTGGCTGCCTCCGCCTGCCGTGAGGGCGAAGTACATACGATATGCAAGAGCGTGTCCGTCAATTAGGTAAAGGGTAGGGGGCATGGGTTTGATTCCAGAGAAGTATAGTTTTTAAAAACAAGAAGCGCAGAGTTATTATACTCTGCGCTTAATTTTTTATTGACGTCCACGCGGCGGAGGTGGAGCGGCTTCCTGTCCCTGTCGCTGGCGGGTCTGACGGATATAGTCCCGAACCAGTTGCGGTGGGTGAGGCTGTGTGCCGCCCATAATGAGATAACCAGGCGCCCAGAAATCACCCGAGGGATTTTCTTTCTTCATACGAGGAAAATCGGCGAATATCTTTTCTGAAGTCTGCTGGCGCATGATGCGCATGAGATACCCTGGAGATGTGTTTGGTTGAACATTCACCACCCATTGCAAGTATTCAGGGCGCACCGCTAAATATTCCAATCGCCAGCCAAAGGCGATGCAAATATTGGGCAGCCATTCACCAAGATGATCGGCAAGATCACCTGTGATGTAGTGGGAGGAAAATCTTGGCACAAGCAGGCAGGCATATGTCAGGTGATACAAGCCCGCTGTGGTGGGTTCCACTACCAGCTTTCGCGCTATTTCTGTAGCTGGGCTTTCGCGGGTTGTATCTGTTTCGCTGATAGGTTTTGCAATTGGAGTTTCAGGACGTGTTGTTTTAACCCGTGATGGAGCGGTAACTTCTACTTCATCAAATGATGTTTGCGGCTCCGCGCTCATTTTTGAAGCCTGAGTCTGATCCATCATACGATGGCCCATTTGAATGGAAGGAGAAGCCTCACGGTTAAACACCGATGCATTGGAAAGAGGTTCCGAGACGCGTGTCTGGTTGGGGTCAAATCTTTCTTTTGGCCGCGCCATTCCCAGGTCTCGTGTAGAAGCGGGGGTGGGGTTTGGTGTGGGAATATCATTAAGGATGTTGGAGATCGGAGCAATCTTCAGGTCTTCGTTCTCTTCCAAATCCTCAGGAAAATCATTAACTTGTTTAGTGGCTGCTTTTGCTGGCTTTTGCGGTTCGGGCCGGTCGTTTCCAAAGTCGCTGACGAGCTGGCTTGCTTGTGTGCGAATTGTACTAAAGGGGGTTTCTGCATCGAACACGAAGGCTAGCACGGTCTCGGATGTGAGGCGCGTGGCGTATAACATGTGTTCGGCTTTTGTGCTTTCAAGGCGGATGAAACGGAGAAGGTCGGAACCTTTTTGTCCATCCCAATTGCGGGTAACGGTTTGAGCAACTTCTCTGGCTGCGTTTTGGGAAAGACCACCCGCATAAGCCCACAGATCATTTTTTAGGGTAATCAAAGCTGCCTGGGCAGAAGATTCTAGTGTGAGGCGGGTAAGGTGTTGCGCTGCTTTTGCCTGGTCATTAAGCCAGGGCAGGGGAGCGGTAACATTTGGTTTTGAAGCAACCGGCGCTGGCATATCGGCCGGCTGTGGCGGTTGACTAATTGCAGTCATAAACCCTGACATCTTAAACGGCTTGCGGACAAGGATCCACGGGCGCAGGTTTTCAAATGCGGGTGTGGGGCCGCTTTCCTCACACAGGATGATCAGGTTAATTGCAGGACGTACAGTCCGCAACGCATTGCCGATCTCAAGCACCCAATCTTCGCCGAGGGCCGCATCCAACATGGCAAGTGGCACGCCAATTTCATCTGCACGTACTATGGCAGAAGCCTTGTTGTTGACAATATGGCATCGGTACAGCTTGGTCTCGTCTAAAATACGGCGGACTGATTCACCAAGACTGGCAGATGGGGTGACAATAAGCAGATCAGCTGGCATTTGTAAGAAGTTTATCACTTAGTAAAGGCGGAATCAAGGAATTGTAGGACTGTTAGGGGGTACCGTAATCTCCCTGTAAGTCCTTAATCCCTAAAAGTGCCATCAAAATCTCAGGCGGAATGTCCGTTTCGGGCAGGTCTGTTTTGTAAAGCTGTTCATTTTCGGCGCGTTCGCGTAGGTTTTTCCACAAGATTTCCCGCTCTTCATTTTGCACAACCAAGTCATTCATCAACTTTGCGTTGATCAAATATTCGCCTGTGGAATAAAGAAAAGTAATTCGCTTCCATTTGTCTGTTTTGATCGGCTCGCGTAATTTCTCCAGCCCGCCGAGTTGAATTTTGTAATACTCTTCTTTTGCACGCGGATGATCTGCCTCATCCTTAAGCAGTTCGCCGCGCGTGGTTAGTTCGTGGCCGCGTACTTCGGCAATGAATTCAATTTGTCCACTGCGCTCGCCAAATGCCGAGGGCTGGTAAAAAGCCAGATAGTCCACGGCAACAACTTTCGGCGCAGTGCGAAGCGGAATGCGATACCATCCCAACAACCGCGCAATTTCCAAATCCCTTGGGGTGGGCAGCAGGGCAACTAGAATCAAGTCAGTGGGTTTAAGCATCGAGTTAATTATAACGTCACGAGGAGTTGGAATGAAGATTCATCCATCACGTTTTGAGCAGATGACTGCGTTGACCGATGTGGCGCTTGGGATTCTTTCGAGCCATGCAGCGTTTCAGGTTTTGCAATTTTCAGGATTCAAATCTACCGTATGGGGATGGGCATTTGCGCTGCTGGCTTTTTCTGCGTTTGTGGCGGCGCTCGCGCATAGCTTTGAGATGACACAAAAAACGAACGAGCGCTTGTGGATGCCGATCAATTTATCTTTGGGATGGGTGCTGAGTTTGTTCGTGGTAGGCGCGTTGATCGACCTGAGCGGAGATGCGATGGCAAGAACTGCGCTTCCTGCCGCGCTGATAGTTGGTCTGCTGTTTTTCGTGATCACGGTCCTACGCCCAGGCAGTTTTATGACCTTCATTGCCTACGAGGCTGTGGCGATGTTGTTCTCGCTTGGGGTGTATGTTTTTCTTTTTTTCAAAGGCTCATTGCCCGGCGCAGGTTGGATGCTCGCCGGAGTATTTATTACTATTCTGGCGGCTGTTGTGCAGGCACTTGGTAAGGCAGGGAAATCCATCGTTTGGTATTTTGATAACAATGGAGTCTTTCACTTGATACAAATGATTGGAATCGTTTTGCTGTTGGTGGGGTTGA
>CAZHOX010000227.1:0-4803 GCA_964534345.1 uncultured Anaerolinea sp. | reverse complement strand
TTGCAAAATTATTTCCGCATGTATCAAAAACTTGCGGGCATGACCGGTACTGCGTTAACCGAAGCCGAAGAGTTCAACAAGATCTACAAACTTGAAGTTTCACCGATTCCGCCGAACCTTGAGTATCAATCCTTTGGCAAAGGCGCACCGCTGACAGAGATCAAAGCAAAAGATGAAGAAGGGTATGGGTATTCATTCTTTGCGAAGGCAGGCGAGACCGAGCCGCTCTTCTATCGCAGAAAAGATTACCCCGATGTCATCTATCGAACGGTGGAAGCGAAACTCCGTGCGATGGTGACTGAGATCATCCGCTACCACGCGCTGGGACGTCCGTTGCTGGTAGGAACCACATCGGTTGAATCTTCTGAACGCGTTTCAAATCGGCTCAAGGCGGAACCTGTCCGCCGGTTGATGCAATATGCTCTCGTACGTGATCATTATTTGCGCGCGAATAAACTTGAAGAAGATGGCCGCCTCATTGCGGACCTTGTGCCGTTCAATGAGCCGATAGATAAGATCACCCCTGACGCATTGCGCAGTTTCATCAAACCGCATGGCATGAGCAATATCAGTTTGGACGATGATAAAAATCTAACTACGGTACTTGATATTTTGCGCTTGCCTGAATCTGCGAAGAACCGACTAAAGTCGGTACTACAAGGCGGCGTACCTCATCAGGTGTTGAATGCCCGCAAGCATACCGAAGAATCACAGATCATTGCAGGGGCGGGAGCTTTTGGCGCGGTGACCATTGCCACGAACATGGCTGGCCGCGGTGTGGATATTAAACTCGGTGGTGAGATCGCAGAAGAAGTGATCTCAGCGGTCAACCGTGTGTTGGGCAAAGCGGGCATCAAAGACCCATTCGATATGACCCTGCAAGAACGCCGCGAGATCTTACAAAAGACAGATCCATCCAATTATGGAATTTACGATGCAGAAGTAAAACTCTTCTTGCAATATTTTGAAGAGATGGAAAGCGTGAAGCAGCTTGGCGGCTTGCACGTAATCGGTTCGGAACGTCATGAAGCGCGCCGTATCGATAACCAGTTGCGCGGTCGTGCTGCGCGTCAGGGGGATCCTGGTTCCTCGCGCTTTTATCTTTCGCTGCAAGATGATCTGATGCGTCTGTTCGGCGGCGATCAGGTGAGTGGACTGATGGAACGCCTCAAGGTGGATGACACACTTCCTTTGGAAGTGCGCGTTGTCAGCAATATTATTGAAGGGTCACAGACCCGTGTGGAAGGCGCAAACTTTGACGTCCGCAAGCATTTGCTGGAATACGATGATGTGCTCAACAAACAACGCGGGCAGATCTATAGCCAGCGAGACCGCATCTTCCTCAAAGAGGATTTGAGCGAAGACATAGCTGAAATGCTCGAAGCCGAAGTGACCAAACGCGTGGATATTGGCCTGACCGATGAAGAAGGCCCGTGGAAGTTGATCGCCTGGCTGGATCAAGTTCAACCTGCCTTCGAATCAAAGACGGGGCTATTCCCCTCGTATGGCTTCAAACTTTTGCTGGATACGATCGGCTCAGATGTCCGCGCTTCAACATTGGATTTGATCTCCAAGTCCATTGAAGCCGAATATGCCCATGCCATGCACGCGATTGAGACATTGATAGACAAGACCGAAGAAACCCTCACTCAGCAGATCAGCGAACGAGAGGATGCGCTGGATGCCTACTTCCAGGGTTTGCGTGATGTAGAGGAAGCACCTCGTCCGCAGAAAATTCAGGAAGAGGTGAATGCGCTGGTTCGTTTGCCGTTGAAGTTCGGCAATGAAATGCAAAAGACTCTGGCGGATGACCCTGAAGATGCAAAGGATGATATTCAGGAATTAGTCTCCAACCAATTGACGATCATCAGCGCAACTCGTGTGATCGGCGCGATACAAAACCGCATCGGAGAACAGATCCAATGGCCGAGCCCGCTGCCTTCGGAATGGGACGAACTGGCTGATATTTTGTTGAACACAGCCCGTGAAGCATTTGAGAAAAAGCGGGAAAGACTCAACGCTCAGATCGCACATGATATCGACTCTTTGTTACAGCGTGAACCTGCCGCTGATGATACTGGCAAGCTGCGTTTGTTGTTGACCCTCTCACAGGGCACCCGTACCGCCTTTGACCAGAAAACGCATAAGCAAGTCAAGCAAATGTTCAATCGCTTTACATATATCTTTTACGCGGCTCAACTGCTGGAAAACAACCAGGCAGAGACGGTTGTTGAAGATGTGATGAGCCATCTTGAGGCTGCGGAGTTGGCTTTGTGCGAAGTTTGGGGCGACACTGAGTTTAAACACATCAGCCAGAATGCTGCCAGGCTGGCGGACTTTGGCCCAGCGGCGCGAATCGCTTTCGGGGAGGAGAGGCTGAACGAAACAGTATCAACTCTCAGTGAGTCCGAGCGAGCTGCTTTGACCGAGTCGCTTGGACGATATATGATGAATGAAAGTCATCGCCGTTTGTTGTTGAGCGCCTTCAGCGAGTTGTGGGTGGAATATCTCACAAAAGTGGAAGCCTTAAGGATTTCAATCGGCCTTGAGGCTTACGCCCAACGTGACCCACTGGTACAATATAAAGGCCGTGCATCTGAAATGTTTGCTCAATTGCTTGAGGATGTTCGCAGTTTGGTGATCGGCCGCGCGTTTGCATCAAGACCGCGAAGAGTGGAGATCACGCCGATCGAAACTACAGAAGTGGCAAGCACTCCAAGTGACACCTCAGTGCAAATTGGCGGTAATAAGAAGAAGAGAAAACGTCACTAACTTTAGAGGCAGAAGGCAGAGTTGTTCACAGACGAAACCGCTCCCCTGAATCGGTATTTTGCTCTTCCAAAGGTTGATTTACACCGCCATTTGGAAGGGTCTCTGCGTTTGACGACAATGCTTGATATTGCCCGTCAACATGGGGTGACGGTGCCTGTAAGTATGTTCAACTTAAGCGGGCTGGTGCAGGTTCAAGACCAGGACCCGATGACGTTTACGAATTTTCTCGATAAGTTCAAAACCCTGCGTTTGTTTTATAAATCACCAGATGTGATCGACCGTGTTACTCGTGAGGCGGTTGAGGATGCGGCGAAAGATAATTGCCGCTATCTGGAATTGCGTTTTACGCCTGTGGCCTTGAGCCGAGCAGAAGGATTTCCGCTGCATGATGTGATGGATTGGGTCGTAGCCAGTTCGCAGGAAGCAGCGAAAAAATACAAAATAAAAGTTGGCTTGATCGCGTCGGTAAACCGCCATGAAAGCCCTGAACTTGCCGAGCAGGTGGCGTGGCTGGCTGCGGAGCATATCAAGAATGGTTTGACGGGGATGGATCTGGCAGGCAACGAAGCTGAGTTTAAGTCTGACCCGTTCCATGGAATTTTCAAGGAAGCGAAGCAGGCTGGTTTGCATGTGACCATCCATGCCGGCGAGTGGGGACCGGCGGAAAACGTCCGCGATGCGATTGAGAATTTAGGCGCAGAGCGGATCGGGCATGGGGTGCGCGTGTTGGAAGATGAAAGCGTGACTGCACTTGCAAAGGAACGCGAAACGATCTTTGAAGTTTGCGTGACCAGCAATTATCAATCGGGTGTGGTCAAGTCATTGCCGGAACACCCTTTGCCGCGCATGTTCCAGGCGGGCTTGAAAGCCACAGTCAACACAGATGACCCAAGCGTTTCCCGAATTACGCTGGCGCACGAGTACCAGCATATTTCTGAAGACCTGCGTGTTCCGATGGACACGTTGAAAAATTCGGTGCTTGTTGCGGCAGGGGCTGCATTTTTGCCGGATGTAGAAAAAGAGAAGTTGATTGCGTCTCTTAAGAAGGAATTGAAGCTGTAGAAAATGGAGGGGCTGGGCTTATCCCTGCCCTTGTATTTAAGTAAGACAAGCGGTCTTTAGACTGCCCTTAAAATCCAATTGTTAACCCCACCACAAAGCATCCCTGATAGATCATCAGGGCGCAGCAAGGATATCAAAGGCGCTCCTTTGTGTTCTTCGTACTGTGGTGTGAGTGAGCAGCAATGAATTCATTGCTGCAGAAATCCTCATCACCAAAGGAGTATCCTATGCAAGATCTATTTAAGTCCCGCGACGTATTGAAAGTGGGAAAGAAGGAATACGTCTACTATCGGCTCGACGCGTTGGAGAAGGCAGGCCTCACCAAGCTCAACAAGCTGCCATATTCCATTCGCATCGTGCTTGAAGCCGCTCTCCGCCAATGCAATGACAAGGAGATCACACAGGATGATGTGAAGAATATCGCCTCGTGGACTCCGAAAGGCGCCCGCCCCGGCATTCCATTTTTGCCCGGCCGCGTTGTCATGCAGGATTTCACCGGCGTACCCGCAGTGGTGGACTTGGCTGCCATGCGTGCTGCCGTTGCCCGCTTGGGCGGCGACCCGAAGAAGATCAACCCGCTCGTGCCGGTTGACCTCGTCATCGACCATTCAGTTCAGGTGGATTTCTTCGCCACCGCTGAAGCGCTCAACCGCAACACCGAAGTTGAATTCCAGCGCAACCGCGAACGCTATGAATTTTTGAAATGGGGACAAAAGGCATTCAGCAATTTCCGCGTTGTGCCTCCCATGACTGGCATCGTGCATCAGGTCAATCTTGAGAATCTTGCCGAAGTCGTGATGACCAAGGTGGATGGCAAGGATGTCATTGCCTTCCCCGATACTCTCGTCGGCACCGACTCACACACTACCATGATCAATGGTCTCGGCGTCGTGGGTTGGGGCGTGGGCGGTATCGAAGCCGAAGCCGTCATGCTCGGTCAGCCGATGGACATGCTCCTTCCTGATGTGA
>CAZHOX010000226.1:0-4824 GCA_964534345.1 uncultured Anaerolinea sp. | reverse complement strand
AATGACGAAATGGAGAACCCAATGGACAAAACCTTCATCAAAGACCTGCTCGTGCGCGGCATTATCGGAATTCGAGATTGGGAGCGTGTAACGCCGCAGGATATTTTGATCAACGTGACGGTGTTTTCAGATACCACCCGCGCGGGCGAAACGGACGACATCAGCGACTGTGTGGATTACAGCGCGATGGCGAAGATGCTACAAGCTCACGCCGAAACTGCCGAACGGCTAACGGTGGAAGCGCTGGCAAATGACCTTGCGAAAATTTGCCTCGACCTGCCACTGGTGAAGAAAGTGATCGTGCGCGTGGAAAAACCCGGCGCGGTTCGGTTTGCAAAATCGGTCGGTGTGGAAATTGAACGCAAACGAGATGACTGACCTGCATCACGCTTACCTCAGCCTCGGCTCGAACATCAACGCAGAAAACCACCTCCCGAAGGCAATTGAATTGCTGCGAGAGGTGGGGGAAGTTGTATTTATTTCCAGCGTGTGGGAAACCGAGTCGGTTGGTTTTGACGGGCCAAACTTTTTGAACGCCTGTGTTTTGTTTCTCACTCCGTTTCAACCTATTGAGCTAAAAGAAAATATCATCCGCCCCATCGAAGCCAAGCTGGGACGAGTGCGTGGTGAGGAGAAAAATGCTCCCCGCCCAATCGACATTGACATCGTTCTATTCGATAACAAGCCGCTCAACACAGAGTTTTGGAATTACGCTTTTGTAACTGTGCCGCTCGCAGAGTTGATTCCCGATTTCGTACACCCTGTCAGTGGGGAAACATTATCTCGTTTTGCCGAGCAGGTGTCCGTGTGGATCGAGAAGCGGGCGGATGTCGCTATATCCGCAATGGCTCCGCGCCGCGATTGAGATGGTCCAAAAATTCCTGACGGGTGTTGATGCTCTTGCGGAAGCTACCCAGCATAGAGGATGTGGTCATGCGGGCATCGTGTTTTTTCACGCCGCGCATCATGGCACAGAGATGCAAGCCTTCGACCACCACAGCCACGCCTTGCGGTTTGAGCAAGTCATGCAGAAACTCCGCGATCTGGCGGGTCATGCGCTCTTGCACTTGCAGGCGACGGGCGTACATATCCACAATGCGGGGAATTTTGGAGAGGCCGATCACCTGTCCGTTGGGGATGTAGGCTACGTGGGCGCGTCCCATGAACGGCAGCATGTGATGCTCACATAAGCTGAAATATTCAATGTCGCGTACGATCACCATGTCATCATAGGTCACGTTGAAAATGGCGTTGTTGACGAGTTTCTCCACATCCGTACGATAACCGCTCAATAGTTCAGGGTACATGCGGGCAACGCGTTTGGGTGTATTCTGCAAGCCTTCGCGGTTGGGGTCTTCGCCGAATGCGCTCAGCATGGACTTTACTGAGGCTTCTATTGCATCTGTATTTATTTCGCCAGTAAAAAATTCCTGTTCATCCATATCATCATTTTCAGGGTTTACCATGTTTGCTCCAATATTTTGGTGTGGCCTGATTTTATCTGATTTACAAAGGAAAGACAGGATGATAGTCAACCAAGTAAAATATATAAAACCTTACACGAATGGAAATAACAAGAATGACTGAAAACAATAAACTATATTTAAAAAGCAGCATCTTTGGAGCAGGCCTCGGCTTGGGATTTGGCGTATTGATCGGGGCGATCACAGGCGCATTGAGCGTGAGTTGGAATGGCATTCAGTTCTGCGCCAGTGCAGGCGGAGTCATCGGTGTTTTCGCAGGTGCGATCACTGGCGCTCTGGTCGTGCGGACGGCTGGCAGCACTGGCGGAGTAAGCATCGGCGCTTATACAGGGATGTTGTTTGGCGCGTTCTTTGGCGGCATGTTGGGCATCTTTATCCCTGCCTCGTTTCGTGCAAGCGTTGCCGCGCTTGATATCCTCCTTCTCAAAGTGTTGACTCAAGGTTGGTTTGAAACCGCTGTTCTGCTCAGTTTCCTCGTCTCCATCCTCTGTACCATCGTTGGGGCATGGGTCGGCGGGCGGAATTTGAAAGCGCGCGAAAAAAAATAAGTCATGCTCAAACCTCTCAGACATATCCTTGCCATTATCGCGCTGCCCTTTATGGTGGTGATCGTCATCCCCATGTGGATTTTCAATTCATTTGTAAATTACGACACCCGCTGGGTCGGGATGACTTCCACAACGTGGACGGGCATGATCGCTGGCGGCCTGTTCGTATGGATCGGCCTCATGCTGTTCGTGTTATGCGTGAACATCTTTGCCCTCATCGGCCAAGGGACTCTCGCTCCGTGGGACCCGACCAAAAAGTTGATCGTCTACGGCCCGTACCGTCACGTCCGCAACCCGATGATCACCAGCGTGGCAATGATGTTGATCGGGCAGGCCATCTTCTGGGGTTCATGGATCATCGGCCTGTGGGCTGTGACCTTTGTTGCCATCAATCATGTTTATTTTATTTTTTCGGAAGAGCCGGGTTTGGAAAAACGCTTCGGGGAAAATTACGTGGAATACAAAGCAAACGTCCCGCGTTGGATTCCACGACTGAGACCGTGGAAGGGATAAAATCTTTTTGCTGCAGATTAAATGAATTTTCGTTTTTCAAAAAAGTGCGGACATCATAAAGATGTCCGCACTACTATTTACTAATCACCATTCACTATTTCCCTATCTCCCCCACCTCGGCTGCCAATCAGAACCTGAATTATTCGTCAAATTCTTCACGCCTGTCCCATCAGGATGCATGACGTAAATTTCGTTGTTACCATCTCGGTAGGAAGTGAACGTGATCCAATTCCCATCCGAAGACCAGCTTGGGCCAAGGTTATCTCCGCCATTCGTGAGCTGCACCAGATTCGTCCCATCCACATTGATGACGTAAATATTGCGGTTCGCTTCGAGCCCTGCATAAAAGGTTAGCTTCGTTCCGTCCGGTGACCATGAACTGCGCCCGCCCATATTTTCCAAATTCGTCACCTGACGGATATTCGAACCGTCGGCATTCATCACGAATAATTGGCGTGAACCAGAGCGCGACGAAGCAAAGGCAATCATCGAACCATCGGCAGACCATGTTGGGTCAATGTCATTGGCATCGGTGAGAGCATGCAGATTCGAGCCATCCGGCTTCATCAGCCAAATACCTTCGCCGTCTTTCGTCATGACGATCCACTGTCCGCTTGGAGAAAGCTCGGGAGCATAGAAACTGCCCGATACGCGTGTGAGGCGCTTGAAATCCTTCCCATTTGGGCGAATGGCATAAATCTGAAATTGTCCGCTTTCGCGTGAGGAGTAATAAATCATCTCTCCATCTGGCGAGAGAGATGCATAAAAAGATGTTGCATCTGATTCTGTGACCTGCCTGCGATTTGTCCCATCCGCATTCATGATGCAGATTTGATCAATTTGCTGGATGAAACAAGTGAAGACGATTCGGCCATTGAGCGGCGCATCTGCACTAAAACTGGGAGTTGGTGTGGAAACCCCAACCGTGGGCGTCGCTGTGACATTCCCTGCCGCCATCGTGGATGCCAGGTCCGGCGCGGAGATATTCAACGTAGCCGTAGCCCCACCAAACGGAGTTGGTTCTGCATTTTGTCGTGGCGGGTTGATCCAAATAAAGTAGAAGGCAATCGTCAGAACACAGATCCCCAGCACACCGAGGATGATGCCGATGATGAGGGCTTTGTCAAAATTGGTGAGAAGTTTTCGAGGTGCAGACATAGTCTGTATTTTATTCGATTATTTGGCAGCCTACAAAAATCCTTTTCACCACAAAGACTCAAAGAAAAAACGCAGAAATAATTAAGACCTACCAACCATTGAGAGTAAAATATTCTTATGACAAATTTTCAAAACACAAAGACCTCTCTTGAGCAAGTAGCTTCAGCCTATGCAGAGTCGATCATCGGTTCCATTCAGCAGGAATACCCGAACCAGATGCAGCACATGATGACAGGGCCGGAAGACCGTCCGAGACCGCACGAGGCGCACCCCGCTTTTTACGGCTGCTTCGATTGGCATTCAAGTGTTGAGCTGCACTGGGTATTGATCCGTCTATTGCGCCTGACTCCAAATGCTTTTGACACGACCAAAGCAATGACCGTGCTCAACTCACATCTCACGACTGAGGCTTTGGAACAGGAAACCGCGTATCTGCGTTCTCACCCGCGCTTCGAGCGGCCATACGGTTGGGGCTGGGCGTTGACCTTTGTCCACGAGTTGACTCTTTGGGAGGATGAATCAGCCAAACGGTGGCTTGAGGCGGCGCGTCCAATGGCGGATGTGATCACCGAGTCATTTCTATCCTGGCTGCCAAAAGCGACATATCCCATCCGTGTGGGGATGCACAGCAATAGCGCCTTCGGTCTGGCGCGTTCGGTGCCGTGGGCAAGGTACCTGGCAACACAAGGTGACTCGCGCCTGTTGACTGCCATCACCAAGGCGGCGATCCAATGGTATGGCAGAGACCGTGACTACCCTGCCCATTATGAGCCAAGCGGAACTGATTTCCTTTCGCCTGCTTTGACAGAAGTGGACTTGATGAGCCTCGTCCTTGAGCGGGAAGAATTTCTTGGCTGGCTGGATGCGTTCCTGCCGTGGCTTTCATCGGGCAATCCCAAATCTCTTTTTGAACCCGCCTTTGTGTCGGATGCATCCGATGGGCAACTGGCGCACCTGCATGGATTGAATGTGTATCGCGCATTCGTGTGGAAGCATCTGAAAGAAATCCTACCTACGGATGATGCACGGCGTCCATATCTTGAGGCGGGAAGCGAAGCGCACGCCAAGGCAAGTATGGGCGCAGTGACCGGTTCCGATTACATGGTGGAACACTGGCTGGC
>CAZHOX010000225.1:0-4843 GCA_964534345.1 uncultured Anaerolinea sp. | reverse complement strand
TATTGCGTGGATGGGAATCAACAGGAATACAACTCGCTTCGGATTCAACTGAAAGCTGATTCCATGCCCGAGCTTCATCAGCTCGAACGACATTTCTTCACCAACAGCGCCTGCGGCGTATGCGGCAGCACCATGCTGGAGGATATTGAAAAACGCAACCTGCCAGCCCTCCCTAGCGGCCCCGCCATTACGCCCGATCTCATCACCTCCCTGCCAGAAAAACTTCGCGCAGCGCAAGATTTATTTGAAACCACAGGCGGACTCCATGCCGCAGCATTGTTCAACGCAGAAGGAAACCTGCTCGCCATACGCGAAGATGTGGGGCGTCACAACGCTTTGGACAAATTGATCGGCTGGGGTTTACTCAATGATCAACTGCCATTTCACAACAAAGTGTTAATGGTCAGTGGGCGTGCCAGCTACGAACTACTGCAAAAAAGTTTTTCAGCGGGCATCTCGGTCTTTTGCGCCGTATCCGCACCAAGCAGCCTGGCAGTGGAAGTAGCCGAACGGTTCGGCATCACCCTGATCGGATTTTTACGCGGAGATCACTTTAATGTCTACACTGGGATCGAACGAATAAAAAAAGCAGAAGCCGTCTTATAAAAAAATAATCCACCACAGTGATGGTAGGGTTGAGAGCGGCTTTGTCTGCTGCCGAAGTGGACCACGCGGCCAGAAAGATATCGGACGCGCCATGCGCCTCTCTTCCTCGCTGAAATATTGAAGCAAAAAAACATCCCAAAAAAAATTCGGGATGTTTTTTTGCTTACTCTTTCGATGTTTGTATTGTATTCGTATCTGGTTGGCTCGCACGCGTTTGGGATTTTTTTCGATTAAAGAATTGCAAAAGCGTCTCCCATTTTTGGCGCAGAGTCACTCCATAGACGACGCCCATAATGGCTGTGGCGAGTTCGTAGTTTCCGGGTATACGCAAAATGGTGGCAATATCCCAAGAGATTGGCGCACCACCGACGGCATAACTATATGGGCGCGTGAATTGAATTAGCCCTTCCTCGCCATGTGTTCTGCCAAAGCCTGAATTTTTGACTCCGCCAAAAGGCAGCATGGGAACGCCAAATTGCGCAATACTGTCATTGATGATGACAGAAGATGCCTCCACGCGGTCAGCAACCTGCTTGGCACGGCGGGTATCCGCACTCCAGACCGAGCCGCCGAGTCCGTAGGCGTTATCATTTGCGAGTCGAAGCGCCTCTTCTTCATCGCGCACTTTCATAATTGGCATCAAAGGACCAAAGGTTTCCTCGCGCATGACCTTCATCGAATGATTTACATCGACAAGCACGATCGGGGTGTAGAACATGCCCTGCTCTTTTTTGCCAGTCAAAATGCGCGCACCTTTTTCAAGCGCATCCTGTAAATGGTCTTCTATCACTTTCACCTGGCGCGGGTCAGTGATCGGCCCCATAAAAAAGGGACTGTTCAATTCGCTGGAATACCCACTTTTTAATTCACTGGCTTGTTGAACCGCCAGCCGCACAAATTCATCATATTTGGATTCAACCACATACACACGCTCGACCGACATACAGGTCTGACCGGTGTTGAAGAATGCGCCCCATGCCCCCCATCGCGCAGCGGCATCCAGATCGGCATCTTCCAGCACGATCATTGCATCTTTGCCGCCCAATTCCAGCGCCACCGGCGTTAAATTCTCTGCAGCAGACTGCATGATCTTTTTGCCTGTGGCAGTGGAGCCGGTCATAAAAATATAATCGGGATGCGCATTGACCAACGCAGCGCCGACTTTTCCATCTCCATGCACTACACGCACAAACGGCGCCAGCTCGGGAACTTTTGCAAATAATTTTTCAATCAGCACGCCGGTTGCCGCGGTCACTTCAGATGGTTTTAGCACAACGGTATTTCCCGCCAGCAAAGCAGCAAGCACCGGCGGCAGAGACAGGGTCAGTGGGTAATTCCATGGGGAAATAATTGCCACCACGCCATGCGGGCGATATTCTACATAGCAACGTTTAAACAGATATAAACCGGAAGAAACCCGTTTGGGCTTTAGCCAGCGCTCTGCATTCCCGCGATACTGCGAGAGCATATCCACCGAAACAAATAACTCGATCAATCCATCCTGGCGGCTTTTCCCACAGTCTTGATTCAAGACACTGGAAATCTCCTCGCGGTCTTCGATCAAGACCTGTTGAAATTTTTGCAGGATACGAATACGGTCTTTGACAGATTTTTGACTCCAAGCAGGAAAAGAAGCACGCATCTCGTCCACAGCTTTTCTGACTCCCTCCGCAGAGGTCATTTCCACTTCCCCAAATTGAACAGAGGTGGCGGGATTGATAAAGGCTAATGTTTCTCGCTCCATGAGCTTCTCCTTTGGACTTGATAACAATCGGGCAGATTATAAATGATTATTCATCCTGTTCTTCTAATTTTTTTGTAATCGCGAGAAGGGCTACCGAAACAAAAATCAACACCACAGACAAAGCCAGCGCTGTGCCAATATTTCGCTCAAAGCCAAGGTAAATTGCCATGGGCATGGTCTGCGTTACACCTTCGAGATTCCCTGCGAAAAGAATCGTTGCGCCGAATTCGCCGAGTGCACGAGTCCAGGTGAGAATGGCTCCGCTGGCAAGGGCACGCATCGAAATTGGAACCATCACTTCATAAAATAACTGCCATTGATTCGCCCCCTCTACATGTGCAGACTCTTCAAGCTGTTTGTCCACATGTGCAAAGCCAATCCGCGCCGAACGGATGAACAACGGTGCAGCCACAAACATCTGCGCCATGACCACTGCCGCGGTGGTGAATGGCAGCGTGATTCCAAACGCACCCAATGCCGGGCCGAGCAAGCCATTCCTCCCAAAGGTGATAAGCAGTGCCACACCCGCCACCGAAGGCGGAAGCACAATGGGTAGGTCAAGGATCAATTCGAGCCATGATTTATATCGAAACTTCCAGCGCGCCAGCATATACGCCAGAGGTGTGCCGAAGACAGCCGCGAAGATCGTGGCAATTGAACTGGTTACCAGGCTTAACTTGAGTGCCTTGAAAGCCTGTTGGGAAAATGCGTTATCAAAAAAATTCAAATTTGCAGAACGTAAAACAATTGCCAAAAGCGGAAGCGCAAAAAAAGCCAGCAGAATAAGGCTGGGGATGATGAATATCCATTTTGAATATTCGCCAAAAAAACGCTCAAGGGATTTTTGAAATTTATTCATGGGATAAAAAAGGCGCGGGATTGTATCCCGCGCCTTCATTTTACTCAATCTTATTTAACTGGTGCAAATCCCCATTTTGCAAGTACAGCCTGCCCTTCAACGGAAAGTACATATTCAATGAACTTCGCGGCGAGGTCGGCGTTTTCCGATTTGACCAGCGGCGCAATGGGATATTTGGCAATGACGTTCAAGTCTGTGGGGATTTCAATGGATTTCAATTCAGGCGCGGCAACCACGTCTGACACATAGACGATCCCTGCATCCGCTTCGCCAAGCTGAACTTTGGCAACCACCTGCTTGACATTATCTTCATTGGAGACGACGTTCGCCAAAACCTTATCTTTGAATCCCGTGCCAAACGAAGCGTCCATCAAGTCCAGCGCCTGACGGGCATATTTGCCGACGGGGACTTCTTCGGCTGCCAGGACAATCTTGATTCCAGGGTTGGCGAGGTCTTCCAGTTTTTCGAGCGTGGCAGGGTTGTTCTCTGGCAGAATGACGACCAGCTTATTTGTCAGGAATACTTGAGATACATCTGCCCCAACAAAACTGCCTGTTACAAGTGTTTCCATTTCCTTGCCGCTGGCAGAGGCGAATACATCTGCAGGTGCGCCTTCTTCGATTTGAGTCCGCAAGGCTTGGGAGCCGGTAAAATTGAAGGTGGTGGTCACGCCGGGGTTGGCGGCATCAAAGGCGGCGCCAATTTCGGTGAAGGCGTCTGTGAGGGAGGCAGCGGCGAAGACTATCAGGGTTTGAGGTTCAGGTTCGGGCGTGGCGGTTGGCAGAACTTCTGTCGGCGCAAGAGTCGGCGCTTCGGTAGCGGGAGCAGGCGTCGGTGTGGATGAGGCGCCGCAGGCTGTCAAAAAGCTGGCGAGCAAAAGAGTCAGGGTCAGGTATCGTTTCATGGGATTCTCATTTGAAATTGCGTTTTATACTCACTCAGTGAGTATATCCCAAAAACGATGGAATTTACAAGAAGTATTTCTGGCTTTCTTCCAACCATTCGAGAACGAACTTCAACTGTTTCAAGCGCATTTGAAGACTCATGCGGTTGTAGATCTGTTCGCCCGCCAATTCTGCAAGAGATGTTTCAAGCCTCTGAATATGTGTCTGTGCTTCGGTGCGCTGCTGCTCGAACGCCTTCGCGATTTTTTTGGGGAAGTACATTTTTAGAAAATACAAGCGGGTGATGAATTCCATGCGGATAGCGCGGGTGCTGCCGCCGCTGGGAGCGTTCAACCAGCCCAGAAATTTTTCGCGGCCCTGCTCGGTCATTTGCAATAACTGACGGCTGGGAAGTTTTTCCTGTGAAATTTCCTGCGCTGAAATATCACCCTGCGTTTCGAGCCGTTTCAAAATGGAATATGCCTGACTCTGACTCAAATGCCAGACCTGGCCCAGGTCTGCATTCACGGTGCGATGCAGATCGTAGCCGTGCCCTGCTTCTTTATAAAGTAATCCGAGCAACGCCATTTCTGGCGAGAGCGTACCGATATGATGTGGTTTTTCTTTTTTCATGGTCATCTATGTGGTCAGTATATCGCAACTTGTTATAAAGAAAAAAGAGCTGCCGCAAATTGGGCACCTCTTTTTTATCGTTATTCGCCAAACTTGATTCCCTGTTCGATGGTTTC
>CAZHOX010000224.1:0-4867 GCA_964534345.1 uncultured Anaerolinea sp. | reverse complement strand
CCAACCGCGATTGGTGGCCCAATCAACTGAACCTGAACATCCTGCACCAGCACGCACCGGCTTCCAACCCAATGGGTTCGGATTTTGATTATGCAAAAGAATTCAAGAAGCTCAATCTGGCGGCGGTTAAGAAAGACCTTGCCCAGCTGATGACCGATTCGCAGGAATGGTGGCCCGCGGACTGGGGTCACTATGGCGGATTGATGATCCGCATGGCATGGCACAGTGCCGGAACCTACCGCACTGCCGATGGACGCGGCGGTGGCGGCACCGGCAATCAGCGTTTTGCGCCGGTCAATAGCTGGCCTGATAATGTCAGCCTCGACAAAGCACGCCGTCTGCTCTGGCCCATCAAACAGAAATATGGCAATAAACTCTCTTGGGCCGACCTGATGATTCTGGCTGGTAACGTGGCTCTTGAGTCGATGGGTTTCAAGACCTTCGGCTTTGGCGGGGGACGCGCCGACATTTGGCAGCCCGAAGAAGATATCTACTGGGGCAACGAGGAAACATGGCTTGGCGACAAGCGTTACAGCGGCGAACGTGATCTGGAGAATCCACTGGCCGCCGTGCAGATGGGCTTGATCTATGTCAACCCCGAAGGCCCCAACGGCAACCCTGACCCGGTGGCTTCGGGCCGCGATGTGCGCGAAACCTTTGCCCGCATGGCGATGAACGATGAAGAAACGGTTGCCCTTGTAGCCGGTGGACACACCTTCGGTAAGGCACATGGCGCAGGCGACCCGAAACTGGTCGGCCCTGAACCCGAAGCCGCTCCGCTGGAAGAAATGGGGCTGGGCTGGAAGAACAGCCTCGGCAGCGGCGTGGGCGTCCACACCACCACCAGCGGAATCGAAGGTGCGTGGAAACCGAATCCCACCCAATGGGACATGGGCTATTTCGACATGCTCTTCGGGTACGAGTGGGAACTGGTCAAAAGTCCGGCTGGCGCTCAACAGTGGCAGGCGAAAAATTGCAAGCCCGAACACATGATTCCCGATGCACATGACCCGTCAAAGAAGCACGCACCAATGATGACCACCGCAGACTTCTCGCTGCGTTTCGACCCGATCTATGAACCCATTGCACGCAGCTTCCACCAGAATCCCAAAGCCTTTGCAGATGCCTTCGCCCGCGCCTGGTTCAAACTGACCCACCGCGACATGGGACCCAAAGTCCGCTACTTGGGAACGGAAGTTCCAAAGGAAGATTTGATCTGGCAGGATCCAATTCCGGCGGTCAGCCACAAGTTGATCGGTGCGAAGGATGTTGCCACATTAAAGAAGGATATTCTGGCTTCGGGTCTTTCTACGCCGGAGCTTGTTTCTACAGCCTGGGCATCCGCCTCCACCTTTAGAGGGTCAGACAAACGCGGCGGCGCCAACGGTGCGCGCATCCGCCTTTCTCCGCAAAAGGATTGGGAAGTCAACCAGCCTGCGCAATTGGCGAAGGTACTCAAGACGTTGGAGCGCATCCGCAAAGAATTCAACAGCGCCCAGTCTGACGGCAAGAAGGTTTCGCTGGCTGACCTGATCGTGTTGGGTGGCTGTGCAGCAATTGAAGCCGCAGCCAAGGCAGCCGGCCACGCAGTGAAGGTGCCCTTCACGCCAGGGCGTGCCGATGCTTCACAAGCTCAGACAGACGTGGAATCATTTGCCGTGCTCGAACCCGAAGCGGATGGCTTCCGCAATTACCAGAAGACTGCTTTCACTGTCTCGGCTGAAGAAATGCTCGTGGACAAGGCGCAGTTGCTGACCCTGAGCGCACCCGAAATGACCGTGCTTGTCGGCGGCTTGCGTGTGCTTGGCGCTAATGTTGGCGGGTCACAGCATGGCATGTTCACCAAACAGCCTGGCAAGCTGACCAATGATTTCTTCGTCAACCTGACGGATATGGGCGTTGTCTGGCATCCCACTTCGGAAGCTGCCGATA
This sequence comes from uncultured Anaerolinea sp., assembly GCA_964534345.1. GTDB lineage: Bacteria > Chloroflexota > Anaerolineae > Anaerolineales > Villigracilaceae > Villigracilis. The sequence goes on along the minus strand of CAZHOX010000224.1, from coordinate 2,935 downwards.
TCTTCAACGCTCACGACCGCAAGACGGGTGAAGTCAAGTGGAGTGGCACCCGCGTGGATCTGGTGTTTGGCTCCAACTCGCAGTTGCGCGCTCTTGCCGAAGTCTATGCTCAGGATGACAACAAGGAAAAGTTCGTGCAAGACTTTGTAGCCGCCTGGAACAAGGTCATGAATCTTGACCGCTTTGACCTTGCCTAACCGCATGAAACTGCGGGTACATCGTTTGTCTTAACTCATGAAAAGCGGCTATCTGGTAAAAACAGGTAGCCGCTTTTTTACAAGACAGGATCGTGAATCTTCGTAGCGTATTGAAATCAGTGGGGTTTTATCTAGGAAAGTGTCTGAAATATTTTCACTATGAAGGCACAACTCAAGGATAAAAATACTTTGAGGTTTAGTTTTCAGATACGCTCAAAAAATATTCAATTGGAGAAGAAATGTTCAATTCAAAAGTGTTCGTCGCTGAATTTATCGGCACATTTGCTCTGGTGTTAATTGGTGCTGGCACCGGCATGGTAGGGGCGGGGGTGGTTGCTGTTGCACTCGCATTTGGCTTTACTCTGGCAATTTTTTCATATACCTATGGACATATCTCCGGCGCACACTTAAACCCGGCTGTAACCTTTGCACATGCATTGAATAACACAGTCAAATGGGGGCAGGCTATTTTTTATTGGATTGCCCAGTTTGCGGGAGCGATATTGGCGGCCTGGTTGCTGCACACCATCGCAACTGAGCTGGGAGGTACGCTGGAAGGCGGCGCTACAACTGGCTTGCTGACAGAGCCACAGCCAATTTTTGCAACGATCATTGAAGCGTTATTGACTTTCTTCCTTGTTAATACAATCTTGCGCGCAACGGCTGCTGGGAGTGAAGGAAAATTTGGCGGATGGGCGATCGGCATTACCTATGCGATCACTATTCTCGGCGGCGCTGCATTGACCGGTGCATCCGCGAATCCTGCTCGTACTTTGGGAATTGCGATTTTTGCGGGGCCAAGCCTCACAAGCGTTTATACCTATGTGATCTATATCTTTGGCCCATTGATCGGCGCAACACTGGCAATTTTGGTCTACAATTTCCTCAACGACATTGCAGATGAAGAAGTTGAAGCTATCGAAGAAATCGAAGAGATTGAGCCGGTTGTGGTGGAAGCAGCTCCGGTAAAGAAGACCAGAAAACCGGCAGTCCGCAAGACCACCAAAAAATAAAAATTCCCAGTAAACATACAGTCCCTGCAAATTTTGCGGGGACTGTTTTTTATTCCAGGAAACCATGTTAAAATGTACGGCCTTTGTTGGCTTCTGGAGAAAAAATGCAAGACGCAATTTCAAACGTTAATCCCAATCATAAAACACCACTACGCGAGGCGATCGCTGCTCGTCGCACCTTTGCCATTATCTCTCACCCGGATGCAGGTAAGACTACCTTAACTGAAAAGCTGCTGTTGTACGGAAATGCCATTGAATTGGCAGGCAATGTCCGTGCGCGCAAGAATCAACGTGCTACCACATCGGACTGGATGGAAATGGAGCGTGAGCGCGGGATTTCGATCACATCTACGATTTTGCAATTCCCGTATCACGACCATATCATCAATCTACTGGATACGCCCGGCCATCAGGATTTTTCTGAAGACACGTATCGGACTTTGTCCGCAGTGGATTGCGCTGTCATGGTGATGGACGGCGCGAAGGGCATAGAACCGCAAACCCTGAAATTATTCGAAGTCTGCCGTAAGCGTGGAATTCCCATCTTCACCTTCATCAACAAAATGGATCGTCCCGCCCGCGACCCGTTGGATCTGCTGGATGAGATCAAAAAGGTCTTGGGCATGGAGCCGGTCCCGATGAATTGGCCGGTGGGAGATGGCCCCAATTTTCAGGGCGTGTATGACCGTGAAGCCAAAGGCGTGTATCTTTTTGAGCGTACCGAGCGCAACGAGCGCATGGCTCCCGAAGTCTTCATGCCTTTGGAAGATATGGTAAAAAATGGCATATTGAATGAAACCCGCCACAAGGAATTGACCGAAAGCATTCATTTATTGGATGAGGTGGGCGTTGTTTTTGACCATGAAAAAGTGTTGAAAGAAGAACAGACTCCCGTTTTCTTTGGCAGCGCCGTTACGAACTTTGGCGTGCGTTTGTTCTTGGATGCCTTCGTAAAGTATGCGCCCGTTCCCCAACCTTATTTGAGCGATGCGGGAATTGTTGAGCCTGAGACCCCGGAGTTTTCCGGCTTTGTTTTCAAAATTCAAGCCAACATGAATCCAAAACATCGTGACAGCGTGGCCTTCCTGCGGATTTGTTCAGGCCGCTTTGAGCGCGGCATGGACCTCGTCCACGCGCAGAGCGGGAAGATGATGAAGCTGCTGCGTCCGTACAAGCCGTTTGCGAATGAGCGCGAGATCATTGATGAGGCGTTTGCAGGGGATGTGCTGGGCATTCCAAACAATGGTGACTTTGCGATTGGCGATTCGCTGTGTCAGGGAACGCCTGTCCGTTTTGCGTCTCTGCCGCGCTTTCAGCCTGAGCATTTTGCGCTGTTGCGAAATACAGATTTGAACAAGCAGAAACAATTTGCCAAGGGACTTTCTCAACTTGAAAGCGAAGGCGCTGTGCAGGTGATGTACAACATCAATGCCTTCAAGCGTGAGCCGATCTTGGCGGTTGTTGGTCAATTGCAGTTTGATGTGGTGCAGGCGCGTTTGAAAGCGGAGTACAACGTCCCAACTGAATTGGAACGTCTGCCGCATGTGATGATGCGCTGGATCAAGGGAACAGACAAGGCGATCGAAGAATTACCAACCCGCAGTGAAGTGATCATCGCTCGGGACTCACGAGAGGGCTGGGTTGCGCTCTTTAGCACTCCCTTCTTTCTGAAATATTTTGCAGATAAAAACCCCGATGTGCAGTTTGTGGAAATCTCTGAGATTT
>CAZHOX010000223.1:0-4921 GCA_964534345.1 uncultured Anaerolinea sp. | reverse complement strand
GAGCCTTTTTCAATTGCGCCGTCGATCATGGCAAATTGCAGGTTCGGCACTTGCATGGTCTCGATCTTCTTTGCAGACGGTTGATATAGAGATTTGAATTGCTTCTTCAGGTCTAGAATTTTCATAAGAGCCTCCCATTTCATATTAGCACGCACGTTCTATTTTTGCAAGTGAGTATCATCCATCCCCTTTGTGGATGGCACCCTTCCCATACTTTTCTTGAAGTTGATCCACAACCTCCTGCACCTTGCGCGACTTTTCGCCTCCTTCGTCCCACAAGCTGAGTTGTCGTACTGGAGCACCAATCCCGCTGATGCCGACGCCGATCAACCGAACGGCCTGATTCGGCTTGCGAACGGCCTTCATCAGTTTGACCGCTGTATGGAATATCTCTTCTTCATTATCTGTGGAAGTGGGCAAGGTCGTTTGCCTTGAAAGCGTGGTGAAATCTGACCAGCGGATTTTTAGTTTGACAGTTTTGCCCGCAAGATCATTTTTGCGAAGTTGCCGCGCTACATCTCTGGATTGTTCGCGCAATGTATTTTCGAGCGTCTGTTCATCGCGCACATCCACATTGTAGGTGGTTTCCTGACTGACAGATTTTGTTTCGTATTCGGTCACAATGGGACGATTATCAATTCCCTGCGCATGATGCCACAAATCCCGTCCGTTTTCGCCGAAGAGATTGACGAGTTCTTTTTCGGGCCAGTTGGCAATATCACCAATGGTGTAGATTCCAAGCTCGGTTAACCGTGCAAATGTTTTTGGTCCCACGCCCCAGAGCATATCCGCGGGCAGGGGAGCGAGGAATGTTGATTCTTCTCCAAAAGGGACAATGGTAAAACCAAATGGCGGTTCATTCTTTCTCTTGCTGGATTTTTTCCCAACCTCGGTGGCGATCTTTGCCACGAGTTTATTGGATGCGATTCCGACAGAGCTGGGTAACTGCAGATCGACGCGGATATCAGCTTGCAGGTCCAGAGCGAGGCGCACAGGGTCTTCGCGAATGTCTGAGATGTCGAGAAAGGCTTCGTCGATGGAAATCTGTTCCACGAGAGGAGTCAAATCCCGCAATTTCTCCATCACGCTTTCGGAATACTCTTCATACAACTTATGCCGCCCGGGAACGATGAGAAGTTCCCGACATAATTGCACAGCACGAGACATGGGCATGGCGCTGCGTACGCCCATCGCTCGAGCGGCATACGAACACGATGCCACCACGCCGCGTTCGTTTGGTTTTCCTCCAACCGCAAACGGCTTGCCGATGAGTTCAGGGTTTTGAGTTTCTTCCACTGAACAATAAAACGCATCGAGGTCTACATGAAGAATGGTGCGTGGCATGTCTGCAATTATAGTGTAATGCTTTTATGATTCGATTTCATGTGTAATTAAAAGGAAAAGACCCGAAAAATGGTTCTTTTCTCTTATTGAACATTTGTTAAAGAAAAGTTATACTAGGGATGGCGTATAGTCAAAAGGAACTTTATCAGACTTTACAACGTTATTATTTAGTACTTAAGTTGATGGAGGAAGAAATGAAATTTGTAACCAAACTAGGAACCGCCCTGCTCCTGATCGCCTTGATGGTGTCTATTCTGCCTGCGGCAGCCGCGCAGCCAGTAAAAGCAGCGACTTGTAACTGGGCGCAATTCATTGCCGATGTAACTGTTCCAGATGGCACAAGCTACGCGCCTGGTACTGCCTTCAAAAAGACCTGGCGATTGAAGAACATTGGCACCTGCACATGGAGCAACACCGATGTGTCATTGATCTTTGACAGCGGCGAGAAGATGGGTGCGCCCGCTTCTGTTGCCCTGCCGACAACTGTTGCCCCCGGCCAAACCGTGGATATCACTCTGGATATGACCGCGCCAAGCACAGCCGGACATTACTTCGGTTATTACAAATTCAAGAGCGCTTCTGGTGGTGTGTTCGGCATTGGTTCCACTGCGAACAAATCATTCTGGGTGGAGATCAATGTGACGGCATCTGCCGGCACCGGTTATGACTTTACCGCGAATGCCGCATCAGCCACATGGTCTAGCGGTGCAGGAGCTTTGACCTTCCCCGGCACCGATGGCAATGCAAATGGCTTTGCCATTAAGTTGGACAAGCCCAAACTGGAAAGCGGAATTGAATCTGCTCAGGCTGGCTTGCTGCTTGCTCCCAACAATGTGAACAATGGCTTTGTTCAAGGTATTTACCCTGCATTCAAAGTGCAGAGTGGCGACCGCTTCCAAGCCACCATTGGCTGCGAAAATGCTGCCACCACTTGTTATGTTGCGTACCGCCTCGATTATCAGATCGGCACTGGCGCTGTTAAAACCTTCTGGACCTTCCGCGAAAAATATGAAGGCTGGACGTACAACGTCAACCTGAACCTGAGTTCCTTGGCTGGGCAGGATGTGAAATTCATCCTCGTTACTTCTGCGTATGGGTCACCAACAGGCGACCGTTCGTTGTGGGTCAACCCCATCATTTCACGCGCAGGTGGCAGCACCACGCCAGCCACGTCCACACCTGTTACCCCAACTGTAACTGGCACGCCTCCCACTGCAACAGCAACTTCCTCAGCCACTTCCATTCCAAATGCTTGTGACCGCGCTCAGTTTGTTTCTGATGTAACTATACCTGATGGCACTTCCCTGGCCCCCGGCATTGGTTTCACCAAAACCTGGCGCTTGAAGAACATTGGCACCTGCACATGGACAAATTACAGCCTGATCTTTGACTCCGGCGAAAAGATGAGCGGCCCCGATTCCGCGCTCATCCCCACCACCGTAGCCCCCGGCCAAACAGTGGATATCACCATCCAATTGACTTCACCCACCACCGCCGGAACTTATCGCGGATATTGGAAACTCAAGAACAATACCGGCGTTCCGTTCGGCATTGGTTCTGCTGGAACCAAATCCTTCTGGGTTGAGATCAAAGTCTCTGGCACAGGGATTGTCCCCGGAACCGCCACAAAGACAGCCACAGCCGGTACTCCAGCTACACCTGTTACCCCTGCAACTCCGGGCGCTGGCACAAGCTATGACTTTGTTGCCAACGTCTGTGCAGCCAAATGGTACAGCGGAGCGGGCGAACTGCCATGCCCCGGCACCGATGGCGATGCAAAGGGCTTTGTCCTGATCACCACTCCATCCAAAATGGAAAACGGCACCAACGACGCTCGCCCGGGTTTGGTCACCTTCCCGCAGAACGTGAACAACGGCTACATTCAAGGGATTTACCCGATCTACAAAGTAAAAGCTGGTGACAAATTCCGCACCGTTGTGAACTGCGAAAATGGCGCCTCCTCCTGCTATGTAGTTTTCCGTCTTGATTACTCAGTTGCCGGAAGTTCCTCCATTCAAACCTTCTGGGCATTCGTAGAAAAATACGAAGGCGGCGTTTATACTGCCGATGTTGACCTCAGCGCCCTTGTCGGTCAGGATGTGAAATTCATTCTCAGCGTGCTTTCTGCCGGCTCTCCCGCAGGCGACCGTGCATTGTGGGTGGCACCTATCATCTACAACGCATCCTCTGCACCTGCTGCTGCACCAAGCGCCACACCTACAGTTACAGTAACGACCGCACCAGCATCCCCAACGGTGACGAACACCGTAGCGGCACCGTCTGAAACCCCAACTCCAACTTCAACACCCACGGCAACGGCCACCCCGTAATTTGCCCAAACAAAAAAAGTTCCCGTTGTCGCAAGGCAACGGGAACTTTTGCATTAAGCCATCGTCCGATGAGTAGGAGATTTTATGAAGCGACAAATAATCCTTGCCCTAATTCTGATTTTGCTAAGTGCCTGTTCTTCGACCCAAAACCCCGCCTCTTTCTTTAATCAGACGCCTGCTCCTGCAAACCTGACAATGGATTCTACATCCGAGCAGATTCAACGCGCCCTGTTAGAGAGCGCCCTTCGTTGGAACACCCTCCAAATGGATGGGACTGTCACCTGGTACCTACCAGATGGCTCCACACAAACCGCTCAGGAAAAGGTGTGGCTTGCTCCGCTGGATAGCAAGTTCAAAGTGGAGTTGAACGGCGTAACGAATAACTCCAATCGAAACATCAAAGTCAGTGACGGGGTGAATGTTTACGATGTGAACGTAGTGACGAATCAAATTCAGATGTTTGCATACCCCGACTCTGCACGCGTAGGACAATACGTCCCTCCGCTTGTGGAAGGGGAGGCGTACCCCAACCCCATTTGGGGACAGATCGGCACCCCGCTTGCCAACCTCGCTTTTGCTTCAGATTTTTCTCAGGCCAAAGGGATATTTACTCCTGTGGTGATCGAATCCATTGCGGGGCGTGAGACTCTTGTAGTGAATTGGACATACGCTGAAAGCGCATTGCCTGCTCTCAAGTTGTGGGTCGATACCAAGATCGGAATTCTCTTGAAGTTGCAGCAATTCTCAAAAGATGGGAGCGGCGTGTTGGAGATGGAACGCGTTGTCAACAGCATTTTGTTTGACCCGATTTTGGATGCCACTGTTTTCACATTGCCTTCGGAATATCAGGCGGCTGTGGCTACGCCGGTGGATCAGCTGGGGACGATTCCTTTCGTAACAGAATCCAGCCCACAGAGTGAGGAAGAGGCGGGCGAGTTGTATTTCTTTTATCAGCCGCGCCAGCAAGGCCAATCCATTCAATTGGTGAAAGTATCCGGCACCTGCGTCTTCGATGTCAATTGCCCGCCGTTGGAAGTGATCCCTGTTCCGTTCCAATTCAATTTCACCATCAATGCTTTGAGCTGGTCGCCGGATGGAAAATTCGCCGCGTTCTCGTACTCAGATCAGCCGAACGGCACGCCTACGAAATTATGGCTCTTCGATGCCGCCGCAAAAACATGGACGTCGCTCGCGCAGTTCCCGTACATTGACCCGCCCTTCTGGTCGCCGGATGGTTCGTGGATCGC
>CAZHOX010000222.1:0-4949 GCA_964534345.1 uncultured Anaerolinea sp. | reverse complement strand
GAAGTGGATGTACGCATCATGCAGCCCGGCGAATGGGAACGCATCGAAGCGGAAATGAACAAGCTCAAACCTGTGTTGGATGGAACCTCGCTTCAAATTTCGGGAGAGTTGAATCGTCCACCCATGCCATTCGACGAAACGATGAGCAAGACCTTCGAAAAAGCAAAAGCCATCGCTGCCACCATTGGCATGGAATTAAAAGCAGGCGGCACCGGCGGCGCATCAGACGGGAACTTTGTTGCTCCCTTCGGCATCCCCGTATTGGACGGGATGGGCGCCATCGGCGAAGGCTACCACTCGGAGCGCGAATTTATTTTTGCAGACAGCCTTGAGCAGAAAAAGAATCTCCTCGTGGTGTTGCTGAAGAATTGGTGAAAATGAAAATAGGTGATGTCGTTGTGAGATGGGCGCTCGCCCGACGAAGCAATCTTTTGCGTAATTGGAGATTACTTCGGGTGAAAGTGCGCCGCCCTCACAACGATATACTCCTCCCCTTTCTTCTTTCTTTTTTCCTCATCTCCTCCTGCGCCCCCGCTACACAACCACCTTCCCAAACAGAAGTTATCCCTGTGTACGCCACCTCAGCCACACAGCCGTGGATGAGTGACCTCTTCACTTGCGCAAATGATCTTTCTATCACTTTGAAGGTCAGCGCCGATTCTCCCGAAATTACCCTGCGTCTCGGCGAACCAGAGACGTTGCTTTCCCCAGCGTATCAAATAGCCGAAGAAGAACTTCTCATTGTCACGCATCGAGAAAGCCCAGTGCAGAATTTATCTCTTGAAGAGGCACAGGCTTTGTTTGCAGGGCAGGGAGACTCATCTGTGCAGGTGTGGGGATATGCGTCAGAGGCGGATGTGCAAATTTTGTTTGACCAGCTCGTGATGAAAGGAAGAAGCGTCACTTCCTTTGCGCGGATGGCTGCCAGCCCGCAGGAAATGTCCGACTTGCTCAACTCCCAATCCAATTCCGTTGGAATTCTCCCGAAGCATTGGGTGGCGGGAAATATCCGCCAGGTGTATTCGGTTGGGATTGTTCCAGTGCTGGCGATCACAAGAGAAGAGCCAATGGAGGGTGTTGTGAGCCTGATTTCCTGTTTGCAGAACGACTGAAAACCGTTTGCAAGCCGGCCTTTTGCTACGAATTGCACAATGGCGGTAAAATCAAGCCAAATATTATGGAAACATCACTAATTGAATTAAAGAACGTATCAAAGACCTATTCTACGGCGGCAGGGGATTTCATTGCTTTAAAGAATGTTGACCTCAAGATCAATTCAGGCGAGTTTGTTGGCATTGTCGGCAAGTCTGGCGCGGGAAAATCCACCTTGTTGAACATGATCAACGGCGTGGATGACCTCTCTAGCGGCGAAGTCATTGTAAACAATGGCGGCAAACCCACTTCAGTCCATGCCATGAGCGAAGATCAGCGCGCACTTTGGCGCGGGCAGAATATGGGTGTGGTGTATCAATCCTTTCAGCTTTTGCCCATGCTCACGCTTATTGAAAATATTACGCTCCCGATGGATCTCGCCGATAATTACAAACCGCGCGAATCGAAAGAGCGCGCCATGCAACTGCTGCAACTGGTGGAGTTGGAAGAGCACGCACACAAATTGCCCTCTTTCATCTCCGGTGGGCAGCAGCAGCGCGTTGCCATTGCGCGCGCCCTCGCCAACGACCCGTCCATTCTCGTGGCGGATGAACCCACAGGCAGCCTCGATTCCATCACCGCTGACCACATCTTCGATGTCTTCGAGCATCTCGTTTCCGAGCAAGGCAAGACCATCATCATGGTCACGCATGATTCAGGGTTGGCAAGCCGCTTTTCCCGCACCCTAAAAATTGCAGATGGGGAATTGATGAAAGAAGCTGACCCAACCGAATTAAATTTTGACAAAACCATGCGAAGGCGCAGAAAATGAGATCATCGCCTCTTTCCAAACGGACAGTTGATTCCGTCCGAATACCATCAACCTCCTCTGACGCCATGATCCAACTACACGGCGTCGTCAAGCGATTCTCCAATGCGGCGGGGGAGTTCACCGTTCTCAAAGGCGTGGATTTGACCATCAAACGCGGCGAGTTCGTTTCCATCGTTGGCAAATCGGGCAGCGGAAAATCCACCTTGTTGAACATGGTTACAGGCATCGACCATCCCAGCGATGGGTTGGTCGTTGTCAACGGCACCGATATTTACACAGGCGTCACCGAAAGCCAGCGCTCCAAATGGCGCGGTAAGAATTTGGGAATCGTTTTCCAATTTTTCCAGTTGCTGCCAATGCTTACCCTTCTCGAAAATGTCATGCTCCCGATGGATTATGTGGACATGTATGACTTCGACGAACGTCCCAAACGCGCAATGGAATTATTGAAACTGGTGGGGCTGGAGAAATTTGCCAATAAACTGCCGATCCTTGTTTCCACGGGTCAGCAGCAATTAGCGGCCATTGCCCGTGCCATGGCTTGTGACCCTCCCTTGCTTGTCGCCGATGAACCGACAGGCAACCTCGATACAAAATCTTCCGATACGATCATTGGCTTATTTCAGCATTTTGTGGAACAGGGCAAGACCATTGTCATGGTCACGCATGATCCTTCTCTCACCTCACGTACAGACCGCAACATCATCCTTTCTGACGGAGAGTTGATCAACGAGACGATTGCCCGCTCCCTGCCACAGTTGCGTCACCGCCATATGCTTGAATTCACCAAACTTGTGGAAGAGCGAACCTATCAACCTCGTGAGACCATTATCTCCCGTGATGAGCATGTGGAATATTTCTTCATGATTCGCGCTGGTGAGGTGGAAGTGATTTTGCAGGATAAGAAGAAGCAGGACAATGTTGTTTCGCGTTTGAGTGACGGCGAATTTTTTGGCGAGATGGAGTTGCTAAAAGGAGGCAAATCGATTGCCAATGTGCGCGCCGGAAGCAAACCCGTGGAAGTGTTGGCCTTGCCGCGTGAAGACTTTGTCCGTGTCATGAGCGAGTCTCCGATCACTGCTGAGGCAGTGGCAAAGATCGTCCAAAAGCGCCTCGAAGCGCATCGCATCGCCGACCACAGACAACCGAGCAGATAAGTACTTCATAGGCTGTCCGTACTTTCTGAGCTACCATGAGCACACCGAACCCACGCATACTCCCGCAGATACTCTACATCGAAGATAGCGACGAATCCCGCGCGCTTGTACGGCGTTTGCTTTCAAAGAAGTATGTAGTGCTTGAAGCAGCCGACCCATTGGATGGGTTGCCGCTGGCGGAAGAAACAAACCCAAGCCTCATTCTTCTTGACCATAACCTTCCGCATATGACGGGCAGCGAAGCCGCAACCCGCTTGAAGAAGATGCTACCCAATACACCCATCGTCATTGTCTCGGCAGATACATCGCCTGGCGCGCGAGAGCGTGCATTGGCGGCTGGGGCGGTTGGCTTTATCTCCAAGCCGATTGACGATGATTTTGAAGATCTTGTGGATGCGTACTTGCATGGCAAGGTTGAAAAGCTGGAACAAGCCGAAAAGCATTTACAAGAATATCAGCAGGAATTGGTGGAGCGGCTGGAAGGTAACATCCGCCAGTTGAGCAGCGCACTGGAAAAGAACAAGCATTTGCTCCAGCAAAACGAGCGTATGTTTGCCCTGCTTGACCGCAGACACAGATTATTGGAAACAGCCGCCCGCGTAGGCCAAATGGTCACTTCCATTTTGGATATGGATGTGCTGTTGAAGCATACGGTCAATATCATTTGCAGTGAGTATCATTTTTATTACTCAGGAATTTTCCTTGTTTCAGAGGATGGCAAATGGGCGGTTTTCCGTGCTGGGTTTGCCGCTGCAGGCCGCAAGATGATGGAGCAAAAGTACCGCCTGCCCGTGGATGAAAAGTCGATGATCGGGTCATCTATCATCGGCCAAAATGCCAAGATCGCGTTGGATGCCGCGGGCGAGGAATCACGTTTCAAGAATCCATTTTTGCCGAATACCCGTTCTGAGATGGCGCTGCCTTTGGTGGTGAACTCAGTGGCGCTTGGCGCTTTGACTGTGCAGAGCGATCAGTTGAATGCATTTTCTGAAGATGACATCACTTCTTTACAGGCGATGGCAGAGCAGGTTGCGATTGCCATCAACAATGCGCAGTTGATGCACAAACTGGAAGATGCCAATGCAGAGTTGTTGCGCACAAAAACATTTGAGGCGATTGCAACAGCCACAGGCGAAGCCATCCATTGGGTGGGGAATAAGGCGGCGCCGATCCCGGGAAGTGTCAAACGGGTGCGCGAGGATATGCGCTACATGCTGGCGCTGATCGTGCAGGTGGATGAATCAGCGTTGGAAAATGATTCTTTGCGGGCAGCAGTTCAAACGGTCAAGGAAGAGGCGGACGCGCTGGGCATTGACTTGAACAAAGTCCTCGCTGAGATGTCTGTCATGAAGGCGAATCGGTTACAGGCGTTGGTAAGCGTCGAATCCATGATGGAAGATTTGGATATTGCCGAGAATAGTGCTGTGACGATTTTGAACATCAAGGAAGGTTTGATCGGACCGGCGCGGCAACGTAATGATGCAGCGGTTTCGTTGAATGAGATGATCGCAAACACTGTTGAAAATATGGGTCTCCCCGAAGGCGTGGTGGAGTTGGCTTGGGCCGACGATATGCCCGCTGCCCATGTGGATGCAAGACAGGTGGAGCAGGTCTTTAATAATTTGATCAAGAATGCGTGGGAGGCGATGGGGACAACCCCTGCGCCGAAGATTTTTGTGAATGGCCGCCGCGATGACAACCCCGATTTTGTTTTGGTGACGGTGAAGGATAACGGGCCTGGAATTCCGAAAGAAATTCAGGAAAAGATTTGGGTTTCGTTCTTCACCACCAAAGGCGGCAGTGGCGGGACGGGGCTTGGCCTTTCTTCTGTGATGCAGATCGTGAATCAGCATGGCGGAAAGATAAAT
>CAZHOX010000221.1:0-4991 GCA_964534345.1 uncultured Anaerolinea sp. | reverse complement strand
CTGCCTGCGCCCTCAACACCGAAGAGTCCCTCGCTGGTCTCGATTTCCAACGCTCTCTCTATCAGGACTTTGATGTCGCCACTCCTTACGGTGAAGATCCCGAACCGACCTTCCGCGCTGGCAAAGTTGCCATGTTCCAGAATGGCCGTTGGGCTACCCCCGGCGTCCGCACTGTGGACTTCAACTGGGATGTTGTTGAACTTCCCGCTGGCCCCAATGGCACTCCTGGTAACTGGTTGTTCTGGGGCGCGTATGTAATCAACGCCAACACTGAACATCCCGAAGAAGCATGGGCTCTCGTTCAAGCTCTTACCACCGCTCAGACCCAGGGCAAGATCTCTGCTCTCGGCGCCAACATCCCCAGCCGCGTAAGCCAGGAAGCTCTCGATGCTTTCCTCACCTTCACGCCTCCTGCCAACAATCAGGCTTTCTTGAATGGCATTTCTCCTGATGCCGCTCCCACTGCTGAAGGTCCGTTGTGGGCTGGTTCCTGGCCTGAATATGACAAGATCATGGGCCCCGCCATCCAGGGTGTTTTGACTGGTGCTACCACTGTTGAAGATTTCGGCGCAACCATCTGCGACGAAGCCAACAAGGTCTTCAACCCGTAATTTGTAAGATGAACAAAGTGGCAGGCAATGTTTTTTGCCTGCCACTCTTTTTTGCGAAATAGAAAGAAATCCCCAAGCTACAAAACCATTTGTGACTTCGTGATTTTTTTGTATGACCCATCCGTGCTGGTCCGTTCCGTGGAGATGTGAACTATGACAGATCATTCACAAGTAGATCCAAAGACGAATCTTGTTTTACGCATCCATTTTTTCTGGCGTATTTTATTTGCCTTGCTGGCCGCCGCAGGCGCAGTCTATACTTGGGTGGGGGAGACGGAGACTGCTCTTTGGCAAAAGATATTGATTTCCATTGCGTTGGCTGCAGCTTCCATTTTTAGCGCGATTGGCGTCGTTCAAATCTCACGCCGCAATCACAGCGGAAGGATGATCTCGCTCGTGTTGGATTATCTTGCGTTTGTGGTCTGTGCGGTTCTTATGCTGAACACAGGTGAAGTATTCATCGGTATCGATGCCTTCGGCGAAACATTCCCCAAGGGACTCCCATATTTGGGTATCACCGCTATCGGCTATTTCCTGAGCATCATGGATGAATACCTTCCACAGAAAAAACAGACATCTGAGAATAGTCTGAAAGTTGTGGGCCGCTGGGTGATGGTAGCAGGCTTCGCGATCTTCCTGCTGCAAGTGGATGTCATCAACGGCATTGTTTATTTCCTTGGCAAGCTCGCCCAACCGATGGGGATTGCATCTGTGATCGGTGCCGTTATTTTTGGCTTGTCCATCTGGTCGATGATGCGGGACAATGTGTCTCAGGCGCTTCATGCAAAGACCGACCATGAGCAGGTCATCAATGGTTGGCTTTTTCTTTCGCCAAACCTGTTGGGTTTCCTCATCTTCTTTGCAGGTCCGCTCATTCTTTCCTTCTATTTTTCCTTCACAGATTCAGATGCCTTCAACACCCCCAACTGGATCGGCTTTGAAAACTATGCAAAGATCCTCAATGTCCGTTTTGCGTGGCTTTCCTCTCCCGATCAATTTGCCCGCGAAGTTGTGGATATTAAAGTCTATGATGAAGTAGGCCGCTTTTTGATCGGGGACGGTGGGATCTTATTTGCCGCCGCTGATAAATTCTTCTGGCTCGCGCTTCGCAACACTCTTGTCTTTGTGCTGTTCGCTGTTCCTTTGAGTGTGATCCCCGCTTTGGTATTGTCGAACATCCTGAACAGCAAGCTGCCCGGTATGAAGTTTTATCGCGCCATTTATTTCATGCCGAGTATTGCCGCGGTTGTGGGTATTTCCCTCGTTTGGCAGTGGTTGTACAACGCCACGGTGGGATACATCAATTATTTCATCACGGTGGGAATTGAGTTCTGGAATAACCTCTTCAACCTCGCCGTCGTTGACCCGAAGATCCAATGGGTCTCAGATGAAAAGACAGCGCTGCTCTCCATTATTATCATTGCCGCCTGGCAAACCATGGGATTCAACACTGTGCTCTTCCTCGCTGGCTTGCAAAATATCCCCGGCGAACTCTATGAAGCCGCCACCGTGGACGGCGCAGGCGCATGGGACAAGTTCTGGAGCATCACGCTCCCCATGCTCGCCCCAACAACTTTTTATGTT
This sequence comes from uncultured Anaerolinea sp., assembly GCA_964534345.1. Classification (GTDB taxonomy): domain Bacteria; phylum Chloroflexota; class Anaerolineae; order Anaerolineales; family Villigracilaceae; genus Villigracilis. Next base: position 2,796 of record CAZHOX010000221.1, on the reverse strand, counting down.
GTGTCCACCACCACCATTCAAGCCATGCAGGTCTTTGAACAGGTCTTCATTTTGATGAATCCTGCCGAGGGACCGAACAACTCCACGATCACCTTGGTGCTGTATCTATATCGAAGCGGATTCCAGAATTTCCAACAGGGATACGCATCCGCGATCGCGTGGGTCTTGTTCATCGTCATCTTCGGCATTACATTGGTTCAGTTCCAACGCCAGCGCCAATCCAGCATTTACGAAGGCTAAACAGGAGCAGACATGAAAATTCAATCCTATCGTTTTCTACAGTTCCTGAATAAATTCTTTGTTTACTTTGTCCTTACCTTTTTTGCAGTGGTGATGATCTTCCCGTTTGCATACATGCTCGCCACGTCTTTCAAGATTCCCGCGGATACGTTCCGTTATCCGCCGCGCATGTTGCCGCGTAACCCGGCAACCATTGTGGTGGATGGCTACGATGAACCGCTTCCACTCTATTTTGTGGATGTGGATGGAACGCAAAAAGAGTATGCACTTGCAAAAAGCAATATCAAAGTCGGGACATATGCCCCCGTAGATAATTTGACTTCCACCGTCGAGCGGTATCTCACAGAGGTGAAACCGACTGGCGGAGCGATGAACCAGCAAAAAGTGGAAGTGAACGGAAAGCAGGAAAAGCTCTTCGATGTTGAGGTGGACGGTCAGATCATCCCAATGATCTTGATCAGCCAGACCACGGTGGGCGAGTTCGTTGACCCGCAGAACCCAGAGAACAAGGTCTTTCAAAATGTCCGCCTGAGTGAACCGGTGGAAACTTTTGGCGGACATCCCGAGAACTACACCGAGGTCATTGAACTGAACAACATGGCCCGCGCGCTTTCCAATACTGCGCTCGTTACCATCCTTGTGGTGGTGGGTCAGTTGCTCACCTCTGTAGTAGGTGGATACGCCTTTGCCCGCCTGCGATTTCCCGGACGTGATACGGTCTTCGTCTTTTATCTTGGCACGATCATGATTCCGTTTGTCATGCTCATCGTGCCGTTGTATCAATTGATGGTACTCATCGGCTGGACGAACCGCCTCGCCGCCCTCATCATCCCGTGGATATTCTCTGCGTATGGCACGTTCCTCATGCGCCAGCACTTCATCACCTTCCCCAAGGAAATTGAAGAAGCTGCATTGTTGGATGGCGCTTCACGCCTCCAAATATTGACCAACATTCTTATCCCTGCAAGTGTGCCAGCTTTAGCCACGCAAGCAACCTTCACATTTTTATATGCATGGAATTCCTTCTTTTGGCCGCTGGTTATCATCAACGTGGGTAACGAGAAGAATCATGTGCTCACCCTTGCGCTCAACGTTCTGCGCGGACGTGCGTCCGATACGCCGAATCTCATTCTGGCAGGCGCGGCAATTGCCATCGTCCCGCCGCTGATCGTCTTCATCCTTGGTCAACGCTTCTTTGTCGAGAGCGTAGCCAGCAGTGGTGTCAAAGGATAGTAAAATCCAGGTTCATAAAGCCTGTCATTTGGATAATTGACCGTGGACAATGGACAATAGACCGTAGTCTGCTGTCCATTGTCCACGGTTATCTCATGCAATCATTTTATTCTCAAGGAGAACGTGCATCATGTTACAGAAGAAAGATGGCCGATACGAGGTATACGGCAACCCCATCACAGAACGCCAAACCCGCGCAGCGGATCAGTGGAAGGCCATGCTGGCGAAGAAATTTAATTACGACCCCAATGAAAAATTCAACCTTACTGTCGAAGACCATCCTTATGGCTCGGAAATTTTTGGGCTGAAGAACATCGTCCGCAATGGAAATGGAAAGCCGCTCGACAAAACGAATGGCGTCATCGTCAGCACCATCCGCATGGGATTCGGTCACTACCGCATCGCCATGGCGGGCGTCTCTGCGGCAAAGGCAATGGGCTTCACTCCCTACTGGCTTGACCTGCTCGGCATCCCCGGCATCAGCACAGATGTGATCAACTGGTGCAATACCAACTACAGCAAATATTCGCGCATCTCACAGCGTTATCCGTGGTTTGATAAATACGTGTGGGAATCTCTCACTACGGGCGAACCAACTCTCCCTGGGTTGGATGCGCTTTTCAATTACATGACCAGCACCTGGCCGTGGCGCTTCCTCAAGACCGAAGTCAAAGATTACAAGATGAGCGAATTGTTCAATAATCTTTACGGCGCTCTTCCATCGGATATGCCCACGCTCACCTCACACATGTGGACGGCAATGGGCGCTGTCGCGGGCGGCATGACCAACGTAGTGGATATGATGTTCGATAACTGGCCGATGGCTTTCCAACTCACCGAAGGTGCCAAGCACGCTGTTCAATCTCCGTCAGGCTATTACGGCTTCCGTGCCATGCGCGGATTTGACGACAAGGGCAAAGTCCTCAAGCCTGTTCCGCAGGACGCGCTCTTCTTCACCGGTCATCACGTAGATCATGAACTCGTCGAGAACATTGAAGTCGATTGCGCAGACCGCGTCACCCGCATGAAGGCAAAAGAACCCCGCCGCTTCCTCGTCACCATGGGCGGCGCAGGTGCGCAGCGTGAACTTTTCAAAGCCATCATTGAACATGCCGTGCCGATGATCGAGAAAGACCAGATTGCGCTCTTCATCAATCTCGGCGACCACAAAGACAATTGGGCTTGGCTGCAAGAACAACTTGCCCATCACAAAGACCTGATCAACACCCACTTCACCTGGGAAGATACAAAGAACTTCACAGACAGCATCCGCAAGAAGCCCGCGCACGGTCTGCACATCTTCCTGCATGACAACACCTTCCA
>CAZHOX010000220.1:0-4995 GCA_964534345.1 uncultured Anaerolinea sp. | reverse complement strand
CGGACAAGGCGCATCTCATCATCGCTATATTTTTCGTAAATTCCATCTCGTGGAGAACCACGCCCATCCGTCACGACTACGCCTGTAAACCATTTATCTTCCTGCTGAAAACATTCAATGATCGGCTGGGCAGCCATGATCTCAATATCATCCTGATGAGCAGCAATGCACAAATGCGTGGTGCGGGCAAGTGCTTCTTCCACGGGAGTATTATCTGGAACAAAAACTTCGGCTGTGCTTAAGTGAAATCTCATCATCAATTCCTATTCAACAACTGGCAAACTCGCCGCCGCAACAGACTGACCCACGCGGCGTATTTTTTCATCAGGCAAATGCAATTCAATTTTTCCAAGCAATTCAGGGAATTCCACTTCAAATACTTTCTGTGCGCCTTCAAGTAACAAGTCACCACCACGGCCAGAAGTGCAACGACCAAGAATCAGGACATGCTTGATTTCATAAAAATCAGCGTAATGAGCAATGCCATAACCAAGGTATATGCCCATGCTCTGCCAAATCTTCAAAGCGCCCTCGTGGCCTGCTTCCAATTTTTCCTGCACGAACTTCAACTTCTCGGCATCAGTCACATCCACAGGGATTTCAATTCCTGCCTTGGGTGCAAGACGAAAAACACACTGCTGTGAAAAATATGAAGCGCCGCAACCCTTGTCACCAGACCACTCTTCCACGGGGGCATTCGGGCTGTAATCAATCGGCGCAAACGCCAATTCATTCAGCCAGCCCATGATGTGACCTTCCATATTCACATAACCAGCGGCTTCGCTAGAGCCGAGCGCAATTCCCAAAATCCCGTTATCTTCAATAGACATGGAACCAGCAAGCGCGGTCACATCGCCATCGTTGATAACTTCCAAAGGCACACCCAATTCATCGCGAATGCGCAGGAACATGTTTTTGATCTCGCCAAAATTTTCCTGCGAAATTCCACGGAACAGCGAAGCCACCATCGGGCGGTTATCAATGTAGATACCCGCAGAGCTTCCACCAATTGCATCCACGCGAGGCATTTTGCTCGCGGCGGTTTTCAACGCAGTCATCACCTCGCGGTAGTGATATTCAGGATCGGTATTTTTGCGCGGCTCCCAGATCACTTCCTCGCTGTAGATGGGATTCCCATCCACCACGGCGCTCACTTTTCGGTCTGAGGCACCTAGGTCAAACCCAATGCGATGACCCTGCAAATTGCGGCCGAGCAACTTTCCGGTTTCGCGCGAAGCGGGCACTTCATCCACACCACAAGAGACAACAGAAAATTCCTTTTCGTAAACTTGAGTCCCCATAAAATCAAAATCAAATTTTTGCATACCGTGGCTGCTGTAGGTTTCCTTCAAGTACTCCGCAATCTTCGGAGAACCGCCTACATGCACAGTATGTCCGCCGCGCTGCCAAAGCAAAAACTTAACAATACGTTCGATGTATTGAAAATTGGACTCAAAATTTGGATGACCTTCAGGATAGACTTTGGTCTCAAAGCGGGAGACTTCCCCGCCGCTTCTTTCCACGCCGATCACTGTTCGCACACCAACTGACTCAACCTCACGCTGAAAGTTTTGATTCGCCAAAACCGCCGGGCGAAAACCTTCATCCAATGGAGGCAACACTTGCGGAGACACCAACTTCAAAGACATTAATTTTCCTCGTTGAATAATAGAGAATAATCATCAAGCAGCAAAAATGCAGAAGCGCCGAGGATGCAGGCGCGATAATCCAACGTACCGATCTCAAGTTTTGTGCTTTCGGCCATGCGCGTTAACGCCCCCGTCTGCATGGATGCGCCGACTGCGTTCAACCATCCATCACCAAAGCGAGTCATATCGCCAGTGAGGACGATCTTTTGAATGTTTAATATGCCGATCAAATTTGCGAGAGATGTTCCGAGGTAATGTCCTGCTTTTGTAACAACAGCATTTGTTTTGGAATCCCCTGCCTGAAATGATGAGACAACATCTTCCAACGAATTCATTTTCATCTGCTGAACAACAGCCCGCGCACTGGAGAGAGTTTCAAGGCAGCCGCGTTTTCCACAGCGGCAAAGCTCACCATTCTCCTGTACCACCACGTGACCGATCTCACCCGCGCCGCCACCATCTCCCTGAAAGAGTTGTCCATCGATCAAAATACCCGCGCCGATACCGTGCTTAACATTCACCACGATCAAGTTTTCATCAGGCATATGACTGCCGCCATACACATACTCACCGATCGCTGTAGCTTGGCTATCATTCAATACAGAAACAGGGAGTTTGTATTTTTTCTGGAGCAATTGACCAAGCGGAAGGTCCTGCCATGATAAATTGACAGCATTTACTACAATTCCGTCACGGGTATTGACAAGACCAGGCGTACCAACACCGATTCCAACAATGGGTTTTAATTTTTTCCGAATAAGCTGATCGAGAAGTTGATAAACGATTTCAAGCGCTTTTTCGCCGTTGTCATCATGCACGGGCGCTTCCACAAGTTCCTTGATCTCTCCCCGCAAGTTGACCACCGCCCCAATGAATTTATCCTGTGCTAGATTCAAGCCGATCAAATAACGTGAGTCAGCCACGATACTGAGCAAGATCGGAGTCTTCCCACCGATCGATTCACCACGCCCAACTTCTTCCACCAAGCCTTCAGCCAGCAAACCATTGACCACATCCGAAACCGTGGTGCGCGTGAGATTGGTTACACGCGCCACTTCCGCACGGCTGATCGAATCGTTGGCAAAGATCGTCTGCAATACAAGGTCGCGATTATGCTGTTTGGTTTGTTGGTGAGTCGCTTTTTTCATGGCAAGTGTGAAATCCTTGAAAACTTTATTCTCCGAACAATTACCTATGCACAGATTCAAAACCATTCAAAACAAACAGACTTTGTAAATTCACTGGACTAACAAACTCATTGTACAGATTCCCTCACAATAAGTCAAGCCCCAATCCTTGACAAATAATTTAGTCTTAGCTAAAATAAATTTAGTTGAGACTAAATTTATTAGATACCTCTCTGGAATTCATAACATGGAACAAACCCTCACCAACTCCATTCAAGATTATCTGAAAAATATTTACGAACTCACTAAGAACGGTGAGAGCGCCAGCACCAACGCGCTTGCATCCAGGCTAAACATTAAACCTGCATCTGTAACTGGCATGGTAAAGAAGCTAGCTTCGTCAAAACCAGCACTGGTGGAATATCAAAAACATCAGGGCGTGACGCTTACCGATGATGGAAAAAAAGCTGCGCTTGAAGTCATCCGCCATCACCGCCTGCTCGAAGCGTGGCTTGTTCAAACACTCGGCTACACATGGGATGAAGTCCATGCAGAAGCAGAAAAACTGGAGCACGTCATCTCGGAGGATTTTGAAAGACGAATCGCCGCCGCCATGGGACATCCGCTTCGTGACCCACACGGAGAGTTGATCCCCACCGCCGATCTTCAAATGCCGCTGGATGATTCGACGCCACTCTCCTCGCTTCGCCCTGGTCAATCTGGAACAGTCGAATATGTGAAAGCCGCAGAAGCGGAATTGCTTCGACATCTTGAAAACCTGGGGTTGATTCCCTGCGCAGAGATCGAAATAAAAGACTACTCGCCACACGATCACAACCTGACGATCAAGACCGGGCGCAAGTCTATTGTGCTTGGGTTGAACATCACGAACAAAATATATGTAAAAACAAATTGATCAAACTAGAAAACAGATTATTTTTAGAGGTACACCATGAACGAAAATGTTTACAGAATGTTAGCCGCCCTCATCCTTTTGACTGGAATGGGCATTTCAAGTTACTTCCGCATTAAGGCAGATAAAGAAACAGGCGAGAAAATCTCCCGCAAAGTGGACGGCTCTGTGATGATGAACATCATCAAATTTGGAGGGCTGATCTTGTGGCTGAGCCCATTTGTATATTTGATAAATCCAAACTGGATGAATTGGTCGAAGATCGGGCTGCCTGAATTTATTCGCTGGATTGGGGTTGGAATTGGCGTTTTGTGTGTTTTGGGGATCTATTGGCTGTTTAGCAGCATTGGCAACGGCATCTCCCCCACCAGCGCCACCCGCGAGGAACACAAACTTTCCACAAGCGGACCGTACCGCTGGGTTCGTCACCCGCTTTATACGATTGGGTCCATGCTTTTCATTTCCTTCGGAATGATGGCAGACAACTGGTTCATAGCGGCGTTAGGAATTCTGGCTTTCATAGCCATGGCAAAACGAACACCGTTAGAAGAATCAAATCTCATTGAAAAATTTGGCGATGAATACCGTGAGTACATGAAACATACTGGCCGATTCTTCCCCAAATTAGGAAGCAGATAAATATGACTATGACTTTTTGGCTAATACTGGCAATTCTATTGATCGCTGCAATTTTCATCCCTCGTGTGGGATTGCTTGCGATCTTCAAAACCTACCGCGCTGCAAGAGAGAGAGAATTGGTAGAGGATGCGCTCAAACATCTGCTTGACCGCGAACAACACGGCAGACAAGCCTCCCCTGAATCTTTGGCAGGGACGTTAAATCTTCAGCGCGGCCGCATCACCCGCCTTATCGAAGGTATGGAAACGCAAGGCCTGCTTGAATCACGCGGTGCAAACTTGCACCTGACCACACAAGGTGAACGATGGGCGCTGCATGTTGTCCGCGCGCATCGGTTATGGGAGCGTTATCTCACTGATGAAGCGCGGATGCCTTTAGGAAAGATCCACGGCGAATCCGAAAGACGCGAACACTCGCTTACAGAAGCGCAGCTCAATGACTTGGAAGCGGCTCTGGGCCACCCGACGCGTGATCCACATGGTGATCCAATCCCAACCCGTGAGGGGACTCTGCTCAAGGCGGAGGGAATGCCGCTTACGGCGTGGCAGGCTGAAGGTCCAGTACGAATCGTTCACCTTGAGGATGAACCTGCTCTAGCGTTTGAACAAATTCTGGCGGCAGGACTCCGCCTGGGACAAACCATCCGCATATTGGATAAAAACCCGCA
>CAZHOX010000219.1:3874-5049 GCA_964534345.1 uncultured Anaerolinea sp. | reverse complement strand
GTCAACCAGGGACTTAAAATATTGGATGCACAGTATTACCTCTTGCTCAATCCAGATACGGTAATTCTTGATAATTCCTTGCAAACGAGCATTAAATTTATGAAAGATACACCACAGGCTGGGATTTCTATTCCCAAGGTGTTGAACAGCGATGGCACTTTGCAATATCAATGCCGCAGGGGCGAAGCCCGCCCTTGGGAGGTATTTTCATATTTCCTGGGGCTTGCCAGTCGTTTCCCTAACGATACGCGCTTTACAGGATATTTGTTGAATCACCTTGATAATGAGAAGATCAATGAAGTAAAAGCTGTTTCCGGTTCCTGTATGTTCATTCGAAGAGAAGTCGTTGAGCAAATAGGTTATCTGGATGAGCGTTATTTTGCATACCAGGAAGATACGGATTATTGTCTTCAGGCGCGTAAGGCTGGGTGGAAGGTGTATTTTGTGCCTACAGCCCAGGTGATACACCATGGGGGCAAGGGCGGCTCAAGCGTCAATCCATACTTTGGTGTATATCAATGGCATCGGTCTTATTATTTATATTATCGAAAAAACCTGGCAAAAGATTACCCTTTTTGGTTTCACCCGTTTTATTATTTTGTAATGTTGGTCAAGATGGCGTTTAATCTTATGGTAGTATTGCTGAGCCGCGAAAAAATTGTAGGTACTCGTAAACCTTCCTAATTCAAAAATTTTCCATCAGAAAAATATAAGTTTTTGCGCGAAGGCGTTGCTTTGGAACTTGCCCGCCTTTTGCGTAAGGGATGGATGGAGGTTTCAAGTAGCTTGTAGTCAAAAATATCAAATTGATTGAAAAGGTTTTTGTAAAACAAAATCATGGGCGTCCCGTTGTATTCTCTGGCAGTTGGTTTGTTAATTAGCATCGTTTTGGGATACCCCGCCATGCTTTTGGCAAAGCAATTGAATTTGATCGATATCCCCGGCTCTGCTTCTCATAAAACACATTTATATCCCACTCCACTTGCAGGGGGAATCCTGTTAGTATGTGTACTTGCTATTGTTTCTTTTCTTTTTCGCCAATATCTTAAGCGAGATATTCTTGTAGTTTTTTTAGGGGCTGTGGTTATTTTCATTTTCGGCATTTGGGATGATCGTAAGGGATTGGCGGCACGCCCAAAATTAGTTGGACAATTGATCGCGACCACAATATTGAT
>CAZHOX010000219.1:0-3774 GCA_964534345.1 uncultured Anaerolinea sp. | reverse complement strand
ATCCTGTATAATCCTCTTGATCGCAGCCCTGAGTCTTCCTGGATTGTGCCAATTATGTTATTGAGTGTTCCAATTTTTGATACCACACTTGTGGTTTTATCCCGCTTTAGAAGAAGACAGATGATAGGCAGCGGCAGGCGTGACCATACCTATCATCGCCTCATTGCTTTGGGGTATTCTCCAAAGTTTTCTGTTTTTATTACTCATGTAGTTTCTTTTTCTGTTAGCTGCCTGGCATTCTTAACCCTCTATTTGACTCCAATTATCGCCATGCTGTTTTTTGTGTTGGCACTATTTTGCGGACTCATAGCTTTATTATGGTTAGAACGAAAACCAACATTGGATGAACAGGCTGAAGGGAAAAAAAGTGCATAAATTTTCCAAATACTTTGCCCAATGGCGGCAGCAACATGTATTGCCGGTCATTTATACAGCTTTTCTATCCCTTGGGGCATTTTATACTTTTATATCAATATTTCGATCTGCATCAGAAGCGGAAAGCGCTTTTTTCCTTGGGTATTCACTTGAGAAAATACTACTGGGCGGAGGGCTTCTCTTTTTATTCCTTTTATTCTTTGTATTAACGGTAAAACTGTATCGCCAACCTGAAGCGGCCCGCCGTGTGTGGAATGTGGCTTTTCGTGCCCAGCCTGCGTCTGCTGTTTTGTTGTGGCTTGCATTCTTTGTGTTCATAATTTGCTGGGTCACTTTATTTCTCCCTTACTACCGCCTTGCAGGGATGGCAGGATATGTCAGCCAGTTGAAATCTGTCATTGGCTGGCTGGCAGTTGTCAGCGCGGTAACGATGCTGCTAATCCTCCTTGAGAACGGCAAAGAATCCATAGTGTCGATCATTCTTGATGGCAAACATGCAGTTTGGGCGGCAATGATCGTTTTAGTATTGTTTGTTTTAGCAGTCGGAATTATTGTTTTCACTGGTATTGGAATTCAACATCCTGCGGATTATTGGTATGCTGCCGGCGTTCCAGTATTGGGGTTGCAAATCCTTTTTGCGCTTGCAATGGGTGCTCTTTTGCTGCGAATTGAATCCAAGTGGGAAAGATCCCCGCACCTCCTTAATATGCTGATTTGCCTGGGACTATGGCTTGGTACTGCTTGGCTTTGGGCGCGTGAACCTTTGCAGCCTAACTTCTTTATGCCTGATACGCTGGATAATGTGATGTATCCATATTCAGACAGTGCAACATTTGATATTGGCAGCCAGTTTGCATTGATCGGGCAGGGCATTTTCAATGGACAGTATTTTGACCGCGCGCTTTACATTGCTTTCCTAACTTATTTGCACATGGCGTTCGGACAAAATATAGATCTAATGATGACTGCACAAGCAGTATTGTTTGCGATATTTCCAGTGCTGATCTATCTTTTAGGCAGAGAGTTGCACGGCCGCGCTCTGGGTATTTCTGCGGCTGTATTGATCTCGTTGCGTGGCTTGAATTCTTTGATCTCTTCAAAGTGGATTGACCTTGCCAGCCCCAAAATGATTCTGACAGATTTTGCCACAGCCATTGGTGTTGCCGCTTTTTTGCTTTTCGCATTGAAATGGCTGAGAGAACCTTCGAAACGGTATCTTGCGTTGTGGGCGGGCGGTATGCTTGGGCTGACGATCATGCTTCGGACGAATGTACTCATGCTGATTCCAGTATTGATACTTTTTCTGTGGTTTCGACTTCGCCCACATTGGGGATTTGCAGCTCTTGGTACCGTATTGTTGATTTTGGGAATGCTGGCTGCCACAACGCCGTGGGATTTGCGGAATCGTGAAAATGGTACGCCCATGTTCTATGTGTACTATTATCGAATTCAGGAAGTTCTACGCGCTCGATATGGAGTTGAGAAAGATACATTTCTCCCTGATACTCCTTCCATACATACCGATAATCAGAGTTCTCGATTTTTAGGACAGGCTGGAAATATCACACGTCAACGATCTGCCAATTCATTGCAGACCGGCGTTTGCGATTCGTTCTTGTGCAAGATCACAAATCACTTTTTCCATAATTTCATAACGTCATTTCTCTTTTTACCTACCTCGTTCGTGTTTGATGATTTATGGAATACGATAAAACTAAGCACGCCTTTCTGGAAAAACAAATGGTTGGGGGAGGGGCTGGGCTTAACAACAGGCATCTTTCTTTTTGTAAATATGGCCTTGGTGTCTCTTGGGTTTGGTGCAATGTGGGCACGCAACAAAATTGCAGCGCTGCTCCCTGCAGCTTTTTTCTTTACCTATATTTTCTCCAATGCGTTGGCATTTACTTCAGGCGGACGTTATGTTGTCCCTGTTGATTGGATCATTGGCATTTATTACATGGCCGGATTGCTGCAATTAATGATCTGGGGTCTAAAGCTTATTGGGTGGAAGATCTCTTCTGAAATATTATCGTTTGATCTTGAATCTAATTTTTCGATTTCGCGACCTTCGAAGCAGATTTTTGGAATCATCTCTGCTTTTGTGCTGGTGTTTGCCATTGGCTCATTGATCCCCCTTGCTGAAAAGCCTTTTGAAAGACGGTACCCATCCTCTTCGGTGGATGATGCGCTTGCCTTGTTGGAACAAAACGGGATGTTCGAGCAAACCGACTTTGACAGGAATGATCTTGCCCTGTTTCTCTCCGACCCGCAGGCAGATATCCTTGTTGGCAGGCTGCTGTACCCGCGTTATTATCCGGCTGGCGAAGGTGAAATGGATCGCCATTATCCATATGTGCATCTCAATTATGATCGCAATGTGTTTATAGTCATAGGCCCTGCCGGCAGACAAAGTGTGATTATCGCTGGCGAAAGATCTGAATTCATAACGCAAGCCGCAGATGTGATCGTGGTGGGCTGCAAGAATAAATTCAATCTGGATGGGCTGCTTGTCTTTGAGTTATCCGACCCCAGCCATGTATATTTGCGCTCCCCACATCCTGAATGGAAATGCCCGCTGCCAGATCTACAGGCTCCATGATTTCAATCATAAAAAAAAGAGACGGAGAATTTTCTCCGTCTCTTTTTTAAGTAAGCATCAACTCATCATACTTCCTGCGGACTTCTTTTATATCATCCCACATTTGGGCTTTGGGAGAACCCGGCTCACGTGATTGATTTCGCAGCAGATACGATGGATGATAGATCGGCATAAGCCAATGGCTGTCTATCTTTGTCCATTGCCCGCGTAGGGAAGTGATGCCCGTCTTTTTGAGAATGGATTGACAAGCCACATTCCCGGTCAGCAGAATTACAAGCGGGTTGATCAGGCGTACGATCTCCAGCACATACGGACGGTAATACTCGATCTCTGTATCATTCGGTTTGCGAAATGATTTGCCATCCTCGCCGGGCGGCATGCGAAACACCGAGTTGGTGATGTACACATCCTGTTCGGGGTCAAAATTCCCTGCCTGCAAAATCTTATCAAGCAGTTGACCTGCCGGCCCAACGAACGGCTTGCCTTTGATATTTTCCTGCGGCCCGGGCGCTTCTCCGATGATCAATAATTTTGCATTCGGGTTTCCACGGCTGATGACCACATTCGTCCCTGCCTTTGCAAGCGGGTCATCTTTCATTTCTTTGAGAGCCGTGAGAACCTCTTCAAGTGAAGAGAACTGTTTTGATGCGCTGAATAAATCTGATTGAACCATGATCGGCATCCTCCAATAAAGATAGAAGATCAATTGAATTTGATGAAATTATATCGCAGCGTTCGCTTCATTCTTACCCCCAGCCTGCCAGCCATAAACTTAAATTTTCTACCCGATAAATTGACTG
>CAZHOX010000218.1:0-5104 GCA_964534345.1 uncultured Anaerolinea sp. | reverse complement strand
CTTGCGGACCCAAATGGTTCGCGGGCGAAATAAACGAATGCGTTTGTTGAACAACGTGACCATAACATCCTCCAGAAAAATTTATAGCCCGAGTGTAGTTTTCTTGTGTAGCGGGCATTCAAAATTCATGTAAAGGTTGTGTAAAGATGTCACTCAAAAAGTACAGTCCCCAATTTTTTGGTTCACAATGGCACGCTTTCGAGAAATTGACATGAGCAGCAGAAAGGTGACAGTTTTGCTCTTGACAGAATTGATGCGATAAGTAAAAATTGGTCTATCGCTAAAATATTTTTTAACGATAGATTGGATTTTTCATGAAAAAGACTCAAGAAAAAAAACGCTATCACGTTTCCGATCTGGAAACCCTGCGCGCCATCGCTGACCCGCTGCGGGTGCAGATCATGGAATTGCTTGATGGGAAAACGCTGACCGTCAAGCAAGTGGCAGAGAAGTTGGGTCTCGCCCCCAGCAAACTCTACTATCACTTTGGAGCGCTGGAAAAACTTGGCATGATCGAAGTGGCAGAGACCCGCATGGTTGCCAACATGCTTGAGAAAACCTACAAATCCGTTGCCGATATTCTGGATGTAGACCCCGCGCTCTTTCAGTTCTCGAAGGAAGGCGATAACGAACCCATCAACATCATGCTTGCTTCGACCATCGACGCCACCCGTGAGGACCTGCTGCGCAGTATGCAGGCGCGACAATTCCAATTGGAGCAGGGCGCAGATGAAACACCTCGACATATCATTATCAACCGCGTGGTCAGCAGTGTCTCTGAAAAGCGGATCGCGGAATTTCAAGACCGACTGTTCAATCTCATTCAGGAATTCGAAGCGGAAGATGCTTCATCCAAACCCAAAGACCAACCGTATGCCTTAACTGTAGCTTTCTATCCGAGTTTTTATTTTGATAAAACGACCAAGAAAGGTAAAAAGAAATGACATCTGCAACTTTAGAAACAACTGCTATCGAAACACCGAAGGATATGAAGACCTTTTTCACCATCTGGGTTGGACAATTGATCTCCATGCTCGGCTCCGGCCTGACCCAATTCGCCCTTGGCGTATGGATCTACGACCAGACCAAACAAGCCACGCCTTTCGCCATCACCGTTTTATTGGGTTCTCTGCCGCGTACGTTTCTGCTCCCCGTCGCAGGTTCCATTGCGGACCGGTTCAATCGCCGCATCATCATGATCGTGGCGGACGTGCTGAATGCATTGCTGACGCTCTTCATCTTCATCCTGCTGGGGATGGGCTCGTTGCAATTGTGGCACATCTATCTTGTCTCCTTCCTTGGTTCCATCCTGAGCGCATTCCAGGAGCCTGCTTATACCGCTTCCATTTCAATGATCGTGCCGAAGGAAAAGCTCGGCAGTGCCAATGGCATGGTGCAGATGGGACAAGCCCTCACCTCCGTACTCACGCCGGTAATGGCGGGCGCGTTGTTCGTCTTCATCGGCATGAACGGCATCATCATGATCGACTTCGTGACCTTCTTCTTCGCGGTTGGCGCGCTGTTCTTTGTCCGCATCCCGCAGCCGGAACGCGCCCCAGAACACAAAGACTCCAACATCTGGCAGGATATGGCATTCGGCTGGAATTACCTGCGCGAGCGGAAGGGTCTCTTCGGTTTGTTGATGTATTATGCAATGGTCAACTTTCTGCTCAACTGGTCTGCGGTTCTGCTCATCCCAATGGTCTTGAGCCGCTTCACTGCCGACGTATTGGGCATCATCCAAACCGTGATGGGCGTGGGGATGCTGGCTGGCAGCATTCTCATGAGCACATGGGGCGGCGCCAAACGGCGCATCCCTGCTGCCATCGGGTTTATCGTGCTGGGAGTCACGGGCTTCATCATCGCGGGTTTGCAGCCCAATCCATTTTTCATTGGCGCGGGGGTGTTCGTCTTGATGTTCTTTATTCCTTTGGCTAGCGGCAATAGCCAGGTCCTCTTTCAAACCAAAGTTGCACGAGATATTCAAGGGCGTGTCTTCTCCGTTCGCTCTGCCATCTCCCAATCGATCATGCCCATCGCCTTCCTCACCGCAGGTCCGCTTGCGGATAAATTCTTCGAGCCGCTGCTCATGGATGGCGGCGTACTTGCCGATACCTTCGTTGGTCAGATCCTTGGGACCGGTGTGGGACGCGGCATTGGCTTGATGTCCATCCTCTCCGGTGTCACTGCCATACTCGTCAGCGCGATCGTGTATGCCAACCCACGCATCCGCAATTTGGAAGATGAATTGCCAGATGCGATTCCCGCCGAAGAAAAAGCGCCTCAAGCCTAAACTCAAACTTGGTCAAACAAAAAGAGCCTCATCCTACGCTGAAAGTGTGGATGAGGCTCTTTGCTTTCCAGAATTAATTTCTCAATTGCCTTGCCCTGCCAAAGACGGCGAAGGCGATCAGCGCAACAGAGAACGGGATGAAGAACTGCGGATACCCGTTGCTGTGCGAGCCGATGAAATCCAGCCCGGGGACTTTGTTGAGCGGGCCAAGATACCAGATGACCATGTAGAGGATTTCAAAGAGCTTGCTGGTTCCGCTCCACACGCCTGATGCCAATGCTAATGATGGAATGAAGAACGCAGCTGAGAACAATGCCAGCAAGCCGACAGTGTCACCGTCAATCCCAAATCTCAACGCTGCGCCGCTTGCCATGATGAGTGTGACGATGAATCCGGCGAGCCACTGCGCGGGGAGCTGACGCATGAGCGGCGAAGCGGAGGAAAATGTCAACTGCTGGACGTTGTTGTGAACTTCACGGTTGCCGATGGCTGACCAAATTAGGATGGGCCAGATCCATGCGAAGGGCAGAACGATTTCACGCGTGGTTGCAGATGGGTTTACGAAGCAGGCGATGATGAGTCCTGCGGCGGCGGCATACCACCACCAGCGTTGACCTTTCAGCAGCAGTTTTAGTTCAGCAACGAGGACTCTTGAGAAACTGAATCCATTCGCGGCGGCATTGAGAGGAGTCAGATGGGGCGTGGGTAATGCTTGAGATGTTGAAGCAGGTACGGGCGCAGAGTCTGAGGCGGTGCTTTTTATCCGCTTGGGTTTTGCGCGCGAGGGATCGAATCTATCGAAGAAGATCGCGGCGAGTAACGTCAAAAGAATGGCGAGGCCGATGAAGGCGAAGCGGGTGGCGATGATGGCGGGAGTCCATTCGATGCCTGTCCAGGTGAAGGTGCCGATGATGGGCGTATCCATGCCGCCGAGCATGAAGCTGTTGTCGTAGTCGGGGAAGACTTTGAGGACTTCTTCGGTCATATCGGCTTTGAGCAGGGCGAGACCCATTGGCTCGATGGCTGGATTTGTGTTGATGAAATCCTGTTCCATGATGAGGGGGAGCATCATGATGAAGCCGAAAAAATAAACGATGTTGCCGAAGCCGCCCGATAAAAATGGGATGGCTTCAAAGAGCACGGCAACTGCGGCGACGAGTGCCATGAGCGGCATGACGATGAACACGAACGGCAGCAGGTACGCGCTGAGGTTGACCTGCGTGCTTTCGCCGCTGAGGAATTGAATGATGATGCCGAAGATGGCGAGGATGACGACCATGAGCATCAAGACGGCGAAGTTGCTGATCCATTTGCCGAGGGTGTACAGCGGACGGGTCATGGGCGTGGTTGCCATGATCTGCCCGACGCCTGTTTCGCGGTCACGCGCGACGGAGCCTTTGACGAGATAGAAGCCGAACCAGCCGATGAAGAAGGTGGCGATGATCGACATCATGCCGCCAACCCATGCGGAGTTGAACTCGCCGCGATAATCGCCAAGCTGCAAGCGGACGTTGCCAACGGCGGTTTGATAGCCGAGCAATGCGGCCAGCCCAAGCATGACGAGGAAACTATAACGGCGCACGCGCTCCAAAAAATCGGCGCGGGCTAAATGATAGATGACGCGTGTGGAGTTCATTGTTTGCCGCCGATGAAATAGAGATACGCGTCTTCGAGATTCGGGCTCACGCTGCCAGCTTGTGCTTCGGGTTTCTCCGCGCTGACCACGCGCACTTGAACGCCGTCACTTCTGCGGATGGTTCCGCTGACGATGTGCTTTTGTTTGAGCGCGGGCAAGTCGTCGCTTTGAACTGTCCACTCCCAAACTTTATTTTCAAGTTCTTTGAGAAGATTTTCAGGCGCGTCCTCGCGCAAGAGTTGACCTTTGTTGACGAGCGCGATATGCGTGGCAGTTGCTTCCACATCAGAAACGATGTGAGTTGAAAGGATCACAATGCGTTCGCCGGATAGATCCGAAAGCAAGTTGCGGAAGCGTACACGTTCTTCGGGGTCGAGACCCACGGTGGGTTCATCCACGATGAGCAATTGCGGATCGTTGAGCAAGGCTTGCGCGATTCCCACGCGCTGCTTCATGCCGCCCGAATATCCGCCCAGCGGACGCTTTGCGGCTTCCACAAGATTCACAAGTTGCAGAAGTTCGTCAATGCGTTTCTTTGCAGATGCGGCATCCAGCCCTTTGATGGCAGCCATGTATTCGAGAAATTCCACGGCGTTGAGGTTGGGGTACACGCCGAAATCCTGCGGAAGATATCCGAGCACGTCACGCAATGTGTCGGGGCTTTTTGCAACATCCACGCCGTTCCATGTGATCGTGCCATCTGTGGGTTTGGTGATGGTGGCGAGCATGCGCATGAATGTCGATTTGCCCGCGCCGTTCGGGCCGAGCAAGCCGAGAATGCCGGGTTTAATTTCGAGGGAAAAATCTTTCAATCCCCAAAATCCGCGTTTGTATTCTTTGCCCAAGTTTTGAATGGTAAGTTTCATAAGTTCTCCAGTGTTTTGCAAACGGTAATTGTCCCGCTTTCGGAATAGATGTGCAAATTGCTTACGAGAGAGGAAGCTCTCTGGTTGCAAATAAATTCTAGTTGGATGCCGTTTGATTGTCCCTGTCCTATCGGCTGGTTAATGTGGAAATCTGAAAAAACTTAACGCGAAATTTTTATCCGCTAATCTACGCTACTGCCGCAGCTTGGCGCGGCGTGCGCGAAGTTAAGATGATCAGCGGATCTTCTCTCTGGCTGCTTTTTGCAAAAGGAGATAGGCACTCTCGACCAAGCGCCTCACATCTTGATC
>CAZHOX010000217.1:0-5200 GCA_964534345.1 uncultured Anaerolinea sp. | reverse complement strand
CCATATCCCACCAGTTCACGCCTTAAGCTGGCGGTGTCTTCGTGGTATTGGCTCAATATCTCGTTGACTTTTTTCTCGCTATATCGTTTGTTTAATTCGAAGGCTTTTGCTACGTAGCGCAGAACAGCTTCCAGCTTCTTGCGTTGAGCAGGGATGGTTTTCAGGCTGCCATCCTTGCGGACGAAATCCTTAACTACTTTGTTGTCGTAGGCGTCAGCATCCACATCCGCGACGGAGGCGGCAAGGTTTTCCTGCGAGAAAATATTGCGTGATCTTTCCTCCAGCACTTTTTCGTCCAATTCATAGACGTTATAGTAGCTATCGGCCTTGGCGCTGACCAACCCAATTTGCGATAGTTTGGAAAGATGGTGTGAAACTGTGGACGCCTTGAGATCCAGCAGCGCAGCAAGTTCTTCCACGCTGTAAGGCTGCTGCGCCAACAAGCCGATGATCTTCAAGCGATTCGCATCGGAGAGGGCCTTGAAGAAGGTGACAAGTTCTTCGCTCACGCTTCACCTACTTTTACACGCCAGTAACGCGAACCATTACTTTCGCGGTCCAATAAGCCTGCATCAATTAGGTCACGGCGAAGACCTGCAGTATCTTCGTTGAATCGCCGCAAGATAGTATTGACTTCCTTTTCTGTGTAGTTCATATCGAACTCAAAGAACGGGATCAAGTATTCCAGGATCACATGCAATTTTGCAGGCTGGAGCGGCACCTGCTTAATGCTGCCATCCGCATTCAAGTGAGCCTTCAACACTTTTTTGGATTTCTCATCCAAATGTTCTGCAGGGATGTATGTTAGGCGCGCCTCCGCCAATTTCTCTTTGGCGAGTACAGCGAGTTTGTCGTTGTTCAAGGTGAAGACACCGTCTGTTTGAGTGACAACTCCAATAAATTCCAAAAAGCCTAAATGGGTTAGGGAATCTTTTGGGGAGAGCTTCAACCGCTCGGCAACCTCCACACGTGTGGCGGGTTTCTGAGAGAGCATGCCGATGATCCGCAGGCGGTTTGGGTCAGACATGGCTTTTACATAATCCAGCATTTCGTTCATTTTTCACCTCTGTAAATCTAATTCGATAACTATCGAATTAGATTTTAGAAGAGAATCAGCGCTTTGTCAAGCCGGTTTTTATAGCTTTCCTTGCCCTTCGCAGCGAGATTAATAAACAACACGGAACTGGAGGAAAAAGCCCGCTCAGTTCCGTGCTCTCTGTGTACAGAATCTATTAATTCAATACTTCAATATTGGGTTCGAGTGGAATACGGTTGATCAGTTCAAGAAAATCAGCTTGTGTGACTTCGCGTTGCGGCTTATCCATAAGGGCAAGGAGAGTCGCTTCCATGACATTGGTTCCAAAACTGCGGCCTTCGAGACGTGGAGTAACTGTAACCAAAATGTGCAGGTTTCGCTTTTTCAGTTCCTCCACATTTCTTGGCGTAGTGGTATTGGTGACAATGATTTTGCCTGTCAGGTCATCAGGCATGTATTGGCGAATCTGGAGAAAATCTCCTGCTATGACTTGTGATCGTTGATAATATTTTGTCCACTTTGGCTGCGGGGGTTTATCCTGCTCGGAGCCGAGAGGATACAACCACGAGAATGGAACCTGCGTTATGACAGGCAGCAATGTCGCAGCGACAAGTCGGGCGGTACTGAGTTTGTTGATGGCAATTGGCAGGCCAAGCGCAAACATAAAATCACCAAAGGTGACATCCAGCCCTGCATCGACCATGGCTTTGCCCATGCTGTACCGTTCGACTACCGTTGTCTTTAAGGCAGGCAACCCTTTCAGAGAGCGGCCCTCTTTTTCATTTAGATATTTTTCAAGATATTCAAAGGCACGTTTTTCAAGAAGCCCTTTGACTCCGTTTCCGTCTCCAGCTTTGCTGATCTTGATGGCGTTGCGAATCCGCTTTACATCACGGAAATAGTATTTTTTATCTTCCACCTGCAAAAAGAATTCAACCCCGCCAATACCGAAGGCATCCACTTTGCCGTCCAAATCCTTGTAAAGTTGAATGGCCTTTTTGAAATCCCCATTTGTACCCAGCCTTGATATTTCACACTCCTGTCCCAGGAATGTATGCCTTGTGATGTGATCTCTGGCGGACGACCCCACGCTGATCGAGATTATCTTTTTCACCTGCGCCTCCTTATGATGAGATGAATCATTTTATCAATGGTTCCATAAAAAAGTCAGCCCCAACTTGGTTGGGGCTGACTTAAGTTTCATCCGTTTACTTTGCGTAGGCGCTCAAGAATTCATCCCAGTGGGTTTGCGAGGAAAAATCCAATGTGAGATAGTAGTTGTAGTTGGAATCTTTTTCGGTTGCTCTTGAAATGTGATAGATCGTAATACCATGAGCACCCGAATAGGCTTTGACGTGATGCTCGTCCAATACGACGTTGTTGATCGCGGTCATCACCGCTTGTCCTTTGGCTTTGATGTTGGTATCGCTGACGAGACGGTTGATCTCGTATGCCATGTCGTACAGGTCCTTATCCATGGGCGCCTGCCAGAAAGTTTGAGTTGCACCAAAGGCGCGATCATATTTTTTGCGATTCGCCGCCAACCCGCTATTTAATGCAAGGGACCATTGATCTACTGCTGTAAGCAAGGTGTCAAAGCGGCCATCCACAGCCACAGCAGACCATGTCTTGTCGTTGGTTGCGCTCTGGCTAGTTGCAATCGCCATTTGATCGGCGGTCATATCAGGATTACCTGCCAGCTGAGATAGGACAACATCGTATTCCACGCCGTCCCAACCCACATATTCCTGTGAATGGGCAAGTGCGGTGGCGTGTCCATGCCATAGCAATTGCACTTCGATGGAAGCCATATTGCACCCATCGAAGCCGACAAAATCAATAAACCCCAGAGACGGGAGGATGGGCTTTAATTCATGCATATCCAGAGTGTCACCGCTGGTGTCATCAGCCATGACGTAGCCTGGGTGCCAGTTCCAGCCGTGACCCCAAAAATATAAGGCGTAGTGATCGGCAGGGTAGTTGGCTTTTGTCCATGTGACAAAGTCCACCAGGGTTTGCGGGTCGCCCATGTTCCTTTCACCCCAGTCTGCAACTGCGTTTTCGGAGGCGGCTGTCATTCCTTGCGTGACGTGGAATAGCTTTGTGGTTTGCCAATCTCCATAGCTGGTGTCGTAACCGGGACCTCTATCTGCCAGGGCAACGACTTGAACATTTGGGCTTGAACCGGTTGGTGCAAGCTCCAATTCAATATCTTTCACCACGTAGTCTTCAAGGTTGTTATCCCCTGAGATATAAACCATCACTGTCCATTTTGCGCGGGGTGTCGGGGCAGCAGCACCTACACTTCCCACAAGGACGGACATCAATACAATAACGATTAAAACTGTTACAAGTATGTGTGTTGGCTTACGCATCGTGTTCTCCTGTGTTCAATATGATAAAAAAATGGCTGCGACCATTCAAGAATTTTAGCATGTAGAAATTTCATATTCAAGAGATAAACGTTGAAGTATCATAAAAACATATATGTGACAGGTGTCCATTATTAATGACGACAACTTTAGGGTTTGAGAATGTCTGAGATGTTGTATCAGGTCAGGGCGGAGGGCGAGGCGAAGCGTTCCAAATTGAGAGGTGTTGTATACGTTATAATCTTATTAATCAATTTATTTTGGAGGTGTCAGTGGATCTCACAAAACATGCTTTCTTCGAGGGAAAGATTGTCCCCTTGGGTGACGCAAAGATCAACATTGCAACACATGGATTTTTATATGGCACCGCTGTATTCAGCGGTATGCGGGCATACTGGAACGAAGAGAAGAAACGTCTCTTCGTTTTTCGTCCCTTTGAGCATTTTCATCGCTTATTGAATTCAGGGAAGATGATGGCGATGTCCATTCCGTACGATGAAGAAGGGTTGACTCAGTTGACGCTGGATTTGCTACGAGTGGATAATTGGCAGCAGGATGTGTACCTACGCCCCACCATTTACAAAGCGGACATGGGCATTGGCGTGCGCTTGCATGATCTAAAAGATGAGTTTTGCCTGTTCGTGATGGCGTTTGAGAAATATGTAAAGAATGATTCAAACGCGCATGTGACCTTTTCTTCATGGCGGCGCATTGATGATAATGTGATACCTGCGCGAGGCAAGGTGGCAGGCTCATATGCAAATTCGGCGTTGATCAAAACAGACGCCAACCGTGCGGGTTTCGATGAAGCGATCGTGCTGGACAGTCATGGGCATGTTTCTGAGGGTTCGGCCATGAACATTTTCATGCTGCGTGATGGAGTTCTTGTCACGCCGCCGATCACGGATAATATCCTTGAAGGCATCACGCGCCGCTCTATCATTGAACTGGCTCACAATGAGCTTGGCATTGACGTTGTAGAGCGTTCCATTGATCGTACAGAAGTATCCATTGCGGAAGAGATCTTCATGACCGGCACCGCAGCCCAAGTAGTGGCAGTGACAAAAGTGGATCACCGTCCGATCGGCACCGGCACGATGGGGCCGATAACAACCAAGTTGCGTGCCCTGTTCGATGATGTAGTACATGGAAAAAACCCAAAGTATCAAAGCTGGAATGTGGAAGTGTAAAAGCGCAGGCTGAGAAGAATACATTAAATAAAAAGTCCATTGTTTTCACAATGGACTTTTTATTTTTTACTTTTTACTTGTCTTTCTCTTTACTTCTTTCTTCTCACTCTTCTTTTTCAATTCTTCAAGCTCCAGCTTGCTTTTTTCCAGCTCGGTTTCTAGTTTCCTGCGTTCCATGTCTGCCAGGGATGATTCGCGTTTTTCCTTACGCCAGGTGATTACAGTTGTGGTGATAAAGCCAACCAGTGAAGTGACTGATGTGATGAGAGAGCCGAGCATTGCGCTGGTACTTATGTTCCCTGAAGGTTCATGTGAACTGCTGGAAGACTCGCCAGGCTCAGCCGTACCAATAGTTTCAGGAGTCTCCGTCTCTGGGGGGAAACGGGTTGGAACCGTAGCAGGCGGCATGGTGCCACCCGCACGACCGAAAAACGAAACCAAGAACAGGGTGGACGCAATGAAGATTACGAGAAATATGTTTCGTAAGAGTTCCGGTTTCATGGTCTTCTCTAATTTTTATAAAATTGAGGTCACGGATTCTTCTTGAATCTGACCAACACTAAATTTTTGGAACAATCATTGAATGTATCAATATAAACATT
>CAZHOX010000216.1:0-5227 GCA_964534345.1 uncultured Anaerolinea sp. | reverse complement strand
AGGATGCGCCTTCGATCTCGTTGATGATCTTTCCATCCACATAGCCGAGGCGGTTACCGCTCTCATCTGTAATGAGGATATGGCCTTCACCATCCAAAAAGATCTGGTTAAGTGCCTGAGCAGGAGCTGCCAATTTCCCGCTTAAACTGGAATACCCACCTTCACAGAAGGGACAAGTCTGAGTTTCAAGCCGCGCTGAAGTGGGGGTGAGGTCAAGCGTGGCTGTATCTGCATTGCCAGACCATACATCCGTTTCAACTTCCGGGTTGATGGAGGTTTCATACGTCCAGGAATTATCACGCGAGTCAACGAACAGTTCGCGGACTTCGCCTGGGTAGTTGTTGTCATAAACGAGGATGGCAAATAATCCATCACCCTTATCTTCCACGCCAAACGGTGTGATGGCATGACCTTCGCCGCGGTCATTGTAAATGCCGATGGTGTAAGTTTCGCCGTTCACATCCATCTGTTCAATGGTTTCCAAAATTTCCATAGGCGTTCCAGTGACAATGCTTGATGCAGTTGGGTCAACAGCCTGCGTAGCCCACCAGTAAGCGATCTCTCGCTGCAATGCTTCATCGTTGATATCCAGTTCGCTGGCAAGCTCGCCGCCAAAATCAGAAGGGGAGACCTGTCCGGTGTACATCATCAAGCTCAGTACGGCCATACCTTCACAGTGACCGCCCGCCATATCGCCGTTGATCTGTTCCATCCACTGTTCTGCAGGCGGGGTCAGAATGCACTCATCCCCGTTGATATCCGCGCACACCTCATCACCGAACATGCGGCGCAATTCATCCGCTGTCAGGTTGGTGGCGGGAATGTCATCGCCGTAATTCTCAAAACTAAAACCATTATCGGCAGGGTTGAATCCAAAATCGAATACTACATCCCCCGGCGTGCTGGGCTGTTGAGCAGGCGCTTCCGTGGCGAATTCATCTGTTGCTGGTTCTTCTGTCAGAAACTCTTCGGTAGCTGCTTCCTCAGTGTAGAAATCTTCTTCACTTCCGCAAGCGGATAGGATAAGGCTGCATACAGCCAAAATTGAAACAAGCACAAAAAACGGATTTTTTTTCACATGTACCTCAGTTGAAAGGATTGGTCATTCTTGTAAATAAAACACTCGTCATTTTTCATGCCGAGTGTTTTTGCAAACAAAGGGTCTTATCTGGTGCGTCTGCTACATTTACGCCTTTTGCAGAACAAAATACCAGTACCTGCGGTTATCCAAATGCGGCAGGGCATTGGGAGAGTTAGGCGTAAGCCCTGCAAAATGATAGAACTGTTTTCGCAAAATAGCAGGCACATATTTATTTACCAAGGCCACGCGGCGTTCGCGGTCAAGCTCCATCGCCTTCAGAACATTATCCGTAATATCTTCCTCATGAACAAGTTTCAACCCCATGTTCTTCAATTGCGCATGCCAAATCTCGATCTTCTCTTCGTAGCGCAGATCTGTGTAGAGGAAATAGCCATTTGGCTTGAGAACCCGTCGAACATGGTCGAAGAACTTTGTAATGTTCGGATAATACAAAGACGCTTCCACATTTACAACCACATCAAATGAATTGTCTGGGAAGTTCAGATCCTCGGCATTGCCATGATGGAATTTGAGTCCCTCGATATTGTAATGTTCGCGGCAGAATTCGATAGCTCGTGTAGAGAAGTCCACGCCGGTATAGGATTTTGGCTTGAAGTGCCGCATGATGAAGTTCGCGCCTCCACCCCGCCCGGAACTGACCTCCAAAGCATCGGCATTTTGCCACTCTATATGCTTTGCCACATGATGATAAAGCTGCATTGGGTAGCGGTGGATCTCTTCATCCTGATCAAGGGAAATGGGCTCAGCACCTTGATGATGTGCCGTGTACCCAAAGTTCATAAATATTGCATTTTTATCCTTGTCAAAGGAGGAGATCATTTCATACTGCACGCGTGTGAGCCAGCTTTTTAAGTTTGGAAAACGGTGAAATAATAGCTTGTTGAGCATTTCAACTCCTCTGGTTGGTTGGGATGGATACGCATTATAACCCTGCCGTACATGAGAAGTTAGCGACAATTTGGAAAGGTTTTTGTGAATAACGTTACAGGTGCTATCCACTTGTTTTGTTAGTTATTGTTTTTGTTCATTTCGGAAGATAGGGCGCTTTCCTGTCAATACTGCCAACAAATTGTGGCAGCTTTTTATGCCCCAAATTTTGGCGAATTGCCATATTCTCGCCGAGGTGATACCAGTAATGATAGATCACACGCTGGAGTAAGTTCCCATATTTATATTGAATCTGCTTGCCGTTGCTGATGACATTTTGCTGGAGAGTTTCTGATGTCACTGTATCCAACCACGGGTCAGCAGCTTTTGTGATTTTCTGCCATGCAGTGATCATCTCTTTTAATGATGGTGTACTGGCAGGTGCACCATACGCAAAGTCTTTGGCGATTTCTGGATACAGGGTGATGCCCTGCCCAAAGGATAGAAAATAACGCTGCTCCTGCCATGCCAAATGACCCACATTCCAACTAATGCAGTTCATGGGAAGAAAGCGTTTGCTGGCTTCTTTTTCCGTCACTCCTTTGATGCCGCGTAAAAATTCGCTTCGGGTAAAGCGAAGTTGAATAACGAGAGGGTGGGTCATAAGGCTGCTCCAAAAATGATGTTATTTCGCGATCATTATAGTTTAATCCCCTTCATGGCTGGCATGACGCAAATTATGATGAATGGTGAAGAACAACATCTCCCGCATGGTCAAATTTCCGATGATCGGGTGAGGGAGTTGGCATTGATCGAGGGCACCTTCCTCCCATTTTTCCAATGCGGAAACCAGATCTTCAATAACTTTTGATACTTTTTTTAATTGTTCTGCTTTTGCTTGTTCTTTATCCTCAACAGGCGCTTCGCTTGGAAGAAACTGTCCTGATGCCTTGGCGCCTTTGGCAATCTCATCGGAATAGATTTTACATACTTCTTCATAAGACCGTGATGTATGTTGTGGTTTCCCAAACATGGTGTTTAATGCCAAACGCGGCAATTTTAGCGCTTTTGCAATCGGCTTTACTGCTTTTACAACATGATCAATATTATCTGCCGCAGACCAGGCCTCTCCCTGCCTTGTGAAATACTCTGAGACAGGAACGGCAGAGAACCAATCTTGCATGTGCTGACTTGAATCTTGCAAGGCGGATATGATTTCGGTTTTCGTTTGAATAGGTTGCATAAAATATTATCCTTTATCGGTTAAACCATAAAGTCGAGAGTAAGTTACTAAATGCAAACTGGGCAGACATATGTCTGCCCAGTCAATTACTTCTTACCAATGACTTCTATTACACCAACTGCTCGTAATTCTCAGGCAGCCAACAGCAGAGGACCAACTCTCTTGCGGCCTTCACCTCGTCCATGCGGCCGAAGCGGGTGGTGCTTGGTGCGTTGTGGAGAAGTTCAGGCTGAGTCTTGGCTTCTTCCGCTATTTTGATGAGCGCGTCCGCGAAACGATCAAGGGTGTCCTTGTTTTCCGTTTCGGTGGGTTCGATCATCAGCGCTTCGTGGACGATGAGCGGGAAATAGTTTGTGGGTGGATGGAAGTTGTAATCCATCAGTCGCTTGGAAATATCCAAGGCGCGGATGTCACTGCCTTCAAATTGCCCTTCCATCACGAACTCATGCATACAGATACGGTCATACGGAATTTTGTAGGTATCGCGTAAGCGGGCTTGCAGGTAGTTGGCGTTGAGTACCGCGTACTGCGAGACATCCTTCAGACCATCGGGGCCGTGCATGGCGATGTAGGTGTAGGCACGCACAAGACCGCCGCCGAAGTGACCGTGGAAGGCTTTCATGCGTCCGATGGATTGCTTGGGGGTGACGAAGCCGTACAGTGGGGCAGTTTCGGAATCACCTTCTTCCACGATGCCAACGAGAGGAGCAGGGAGATAGTCCACAAGGCGTTGGCTGACACCAACAGGGCCGGAACCAGGTCCGCCGCCGCCGTGCGGGACGGAGAAGGTCTTGTGCAGGTTGAAGTGCATCACATCAAAACCGAGATCGCCGGGGCGGACGATGCCGAGCAGGGCGTTTAGGTTCGCGCCATCGCCATACATCAAGCCGCCGCAGTCTTTGACCATCTTCACGACTTCTTCGATGTGTTCATCGAACATGCCGAGGGTGTTGGGGTTGGTGAGCATCATGCCGACCACGGTATCGTCACAGGCGGCTTTGAGCTTTTCCAGATCTACATTGCCGCGTGAGTCGGATGGGATGGTGACCACGCTCATGCCCAACATACCAACGGATGCAGGGTTCGTGCCGTGTGCGGCATCGGGGATGAGCATTTTGGTACGTTTGCTGTCATTGCGTGCTTTGTGATAAGCGGCCATCATCAGCACGCCGGTAAATTCACCGTGTGCGCCAGCAGCAGGTTGGAGTGTTACGCCTGCGAAGCCGCTGATCTCTTTGAGCCACTCTTGCATTTCGAACATCAACGCGAGGTTGCCTTGCACGGTTTCAATGGGTTGCAATGGGTGGGTGTATAAAAAGCCCGCATAACGGCAGGTATCTTCGTTGATCTTCGGGTTGTATTTCATGGTGCAGGAACCCAAAGGATAGAAGCCATCGTCTACGCTGTAGTTGAATTTGCTGAGCTTTGTATAGTGGCGGACGACATCCACTTCAGCGAGTTCGGGCAGGGGAAGGTCAGAGCGGAGTAAATGATTGGGAGGCAGAGCAGTTACCGGCACGTCTGAGGCGGGCATCTTTACGCCGCGTCGCCCGGGGGAGGAGAGTTCAAAAATGGTGGGTTCGATCACGGTAGCCATTATTTCATCTCCTGTAAAATTTCAACGAGGGTGTCAATTTCATCTTTGCTGTTCATTTCGGTGACGGCGACGAGGATGTGATTTTGCAGCGACGGATAATCTTTGCTGAGGTCGTATCCGCCGAGGATGCCGTTATCGAGCAGGTATTGATTAACTTCGCTCGCGGGTTTGGGGCAGCACAAAACGAACTCATGGAAGAAGGGGTCGCTGAAGCATAAGCCGAAGCCATCAATCTTGCTGAGTTCGCTGGCGGCGTAATGTGCTTTTTGATAGCAAAGGTTCGCGACTTCTTGCAAGCCTTGCTTTCCAAGCGTAGACATGTAAACCGCGGATGCCAACGCGAGCAGACCTTGATTGGTGCAGATGTTGGATGTGGCGCGTTCGCGTTTGATGTGTTGTTCGCGTGCGGTGAGGGTCA
>CAZHOX010000215.1:0-5230 GCA_964534345.1 uncultured Anaerolinea sp. | reverse complement strand
CCTAGTTGCCCCATCGAGGGATAATGGGTTCGAAACCCATCAGGCTCCCTGAAAGAGTTCTCGATATGAGGACTCTTTTTTGTTTGCCTAGTTGCCCCATCGAGGGATAATGGGTTCGAAACCCATCAGGCTCCCTGAAAGTCCTCCCTAACTGAGAGGGCTTGTTTGTTTTAGCTTTGCGAACTTTCATAGAGTTTCATAAAACCTTTAGGGGGTTCTCATAGTAAAATAGCTCCCATGTCTAAAACCATTAACGTCCTTTTCCTTGCGGCGGAAGCCGATCCGTTTGTAAAAGTCGGTGGTCTTGGTGACGTGGCAGGTTCGCTTCCACGCGCATTACGGGCTCTTTCCAATGATGATGTAAAACTTGATGTGCGCCTTGTGCTGCCATATCACCCTGCTGTAAAAGCGGATGGGCTTAAGCCATTGGGTATGTTTTCAATCCCTCGCGGTGATTCTGAAATTGGTGTGGAAGCGTTTGAGACCATACTGAATGGGATGCCAGTCTATTTTATTAATGGCGATCCCATTCGTACAAATGGTTCTGTGTATTCTCTTGATGCAAAACTGGACGCTGAAAAATATTCATTTTTTTCCATTGCGGCTCTAGCTTTACAAAAACAGATCAATTGGTCTGCAGATGTTGTTCATGCAAATGACTGGCATACGGCTTTGAGCATTTATGTCTCATTGACCAAGCGTTGGGAAGAAGGTGCCAGACATGTTGCCGGCGTATTAACTTTACATAACCTGCCATTTATGGGGCCAGACATAAGTGGAATTCTTGATAGTTATGGAATTAAACTTGCGCAGACTGACCTGCCTGAATGGGCAAGAGTGATGCCCTTACCTTTGGGGTTGTGGGCTTCCGATGCGATCGTGGCAGTTTCTCCCACATACGGCAGTGAAATTCTCACTGAAGAATATGGCTGCGGTTTGGATGGATTTTTGCAAATTCGCCGTGAGACGGTGAGCGGCGTGTTGAACGGCATTGATACTGCATCCTTCAACCCCGCGGATGATACTGCGCTTGGCGTGAATTTTGACATTAATTCACTGGAGAAACGTGCTGAAAATAAAGGCTTGTTGCAAGACAGGCTGGGTCTGGCACGTGATCCTGAGATTCCACTGCTTGCTATCATCTCACGTATGGATGTGCAAAAAGGTGTTGACCTTGCCTTCACCGCCTTGAAAAGCATGAAGTCTGTAAAGTTTCAGGCAGTAATTCTTGGAACAGGCGATCCAAAACTTGAAGATGCGGCTCGTAATTTACATGAATTATTCCCCGACAAAATAAAAATAGAATTACGGTATGACGCAAGCCTTGCCCGTCAGATTTATGCAGGTTCGGATATGCTTCTCATGCCATCCCGTTATGAACCTTGCGGCTTGGCGCAAATGATCGCTATGCGTTACGGTTGTGTACCGGTTGTCCGCGCAGCAGGCGGCTTGAACGATACTGTAAAACAAGGTGAAACAGGTTTTGTTTTTGAGAAAGCACACCACATGGCGTTGATGGCAGCTGTCAAAGCTGGAATTAAAGTGTTTGCTGATAAAGATAAATGGAAAAAATTACAGCAGGCAGGTATGGCGCAGGACTTCTCGTGGGAAAACTCGGCGCGAAAATATCTTGAGTTGTATCAATCTCTTGTAAAGTAAATTCGGCGTTCAAGTTTAAAAGAAACCTTACGCCAAAATATTCTCTGAAGGTGTAATTACATTATGGCATTCAATCGTTCCTCCGGTATCCTTCTTCATCCTTCGAGCCTGCCCGGCCCGTATGGCATTGGTGATCTCGGCCCACAATCCTACCGCTTTGTTGATTGGCTCTCTTCCACTGGGTGCAAGCTCTGGCAAATTTTGCCGCTCGGCCCCACAGGGTATGGCGATTCTCCGTATCAATGTTTTTCTGCTTTTGCTGGCAACCCTTATCTTTTGAGTCCTGATGAATTGCTTGCTGATGGACTCGTGGTCGAAGCAGATTTGGCTGAATTAAAAAGCCTGCCCGCCTCTCGCGTGGACTTTGGCATGCTCATTCCAAAAAAGCTTGATCTTCTGCAAAAGGCATTTTCCCGCTTCCAAGCCAACCCCGGACATTTGCGCGAAGCCTTTGACTATTTCTGTGCTGAGAATGCCTCCTGGCTCGATGACTTTGCTCTTTTCATGGCGTTGAAAGAAGCCAATGGCGGCGGAGCATGGAACGGGTGGCCTGAGGCGTTACGTTCCCGCAAAAAGACAGCGCTCACCAAAGCTAGAAAAGAATTGGCAGAAAGCATCATGCGTTATTCTTTCTATCAATTCCTTTTCTTCAGGCAGTGGGATAAAGTCCACAAGTATGCCAACGAAAAAGGGATTCAAATCATCGGCGATATTCCGATCTTCGTAGCCTACGACTCGGCAGATGTATGGGCCAACCCCGATCTATTTTTCCTTGACGAAAGCGGCAACCCAACAGTTGTTGCAGGCGTCCCACCTGATTTATTTTCCACCACAGGACAGTTATGGGGCAACCCTCTTTACAACTGGAAAAAACATAAAAAAGAAGGATATGCTTGGTGGCTTTCGCGGGTACAAGCATCCCTAAAATTTATGGATATCTTGCGCTTTGACCATTTCCGTGGCTTTGCAGGCTATTACGAAATTCCCGCCGAACACAAGACTGCTGAACATGGCCGATGGGTTCCCGGCCCCGGCAAAGATCTATTCCGCGCAGTGGATAAATTTCTCGGTGATGGATTGATCACGCCCGGCACGGGTCTTCCTGTAATTGCCGAAGATTTGGGCGTTGTCACCCCCGATGTGATTGAGCTTCTGGAAGCCTTTGATTTGCCCGGCATGCGAGTTTTGCAATTTGGCTTTACCGAGCCAATTAATCCATTCCTGCCGCATAACTATATCCCCAACTGTGTGGCGTACACTGGCACACACGATAATGATACAGCGATGGGTTGGTACAAATCTGCTCCAGATCACGAGAAAGATTTTGCCCACCGCTACCTCGGCATTGATGGACACGATTTCGCATGGGATTTGATCCGCACTGTGTGGAAGTCTGTGGCGGTTTTTGCGATTGCGCCCATGCAGGATGTGCTTGGCCTTGGCGGCGAAGCACGCATGAACTTCCCGAGCAGGTTGGGCGGCAACTGGGAATGGCGCATGGGTGAAAATGACCTGAGTGATGGTTACGCCGCAGGATTAAGAGATTTGAACTGGTTGTCTAACCGATAAAACTGTATTATTTCGCAGAAAAGTAACAGAAGCCCCACGTCTTGAAGTGGGGCTTCTGTCTATTATGAGAGTACGGGTTTCTCTCTATCGGTCAAATTGACTACGATTGCTTTGCTGGCTTTGATCAAATTCTCAGGCGTGATCATGATCTCCTCACCCCATTGTCCTGCCCCCGTGCCGAGGATGGGTTCATCTACCAAACTCGCTTCAAGAAAGGTTCGGAACCCCTCTGGCTGCCAGCCAAAGGCAGGGATGGAGCCGATGACATAGCCCGTAGTTTCTTTCACCACCTCAGGCTGTGCCATTTGGATATTGCGTGAGCCGATTGCTTTTTTGAGGTTGCCAGAGATGGCATTTTGGTCGGCGCCAAGCATCACCAGTACGCGCTCACCAGTGTCTACTTGAAAGATGAGGGTTTTGACTGCCTGACGTTCTGAGAAGCCGAGAGCGTGTGCTACGTTGGCTGCGCCTTTTTCCGTCTCAGGGGAAAAGCTGCGTGCCTCGTAGGGGATATTGTTTGCATCGAGATACAAATGAGCGGGGAGTTTCATATTGCGAGTCCTTTGCGAATGATTTGGATGATTTCTTCCAGCGTGTGGGTCACTTTCACATGGAGGGCATTTGCTGGTTCTTCAAGAGTTTCAAATTGACTTGCCAGCAATTTTACTGGCATAAAATGTCCCGCACGGTTTTTCAGACGGGATTCGATTTCTGCATAGCTGCCTTTCAAATAAACAAATCTGACTTGCTCGTCCACGTTGAGGATGGCGCGATATGCTTCTTTCAAAGCCGAACACGCCAGCACAATGGACATTTCGGAATCGATACCTTTTTGAATCAATTCTCGCAAAGATGCAAGCCATGTAGAGCGGTCATCATCGGTCAATGGGATGCCTTGCGACATCTTGCTCCGATTGGCAGCGTTATGAAAATCGTCCGCGTCATAAAATGCCCAGCCCAGTTCATCCGCCAGCCGTGAGCCAACTGTGGATTTTCCTGAACCCGAAACACCCATCACGATGATGATCATTTGCTTCTAGAAGCCAGATAAATGCCCGCCAAAATAAGCACGCCGCCGATGATAGTTGTAACGGCAGGCGTTTCATTGAGCAGGAAGAATGCCAAAATGGCAGAGCCGATCGGTTCTCCAAGCGTGGTCACTGCCACCAGCGCGGCGGGTAGATATTTCAGCGCCCAGTTATACGTGGAGTGTCCCACCAGTTGTGGAAGAATGGCGAGGAGCAAAATCCAACCGTAGGTTTTGGGAGCGTATCCAAAGGGAGTATTTCCTGAAACGAACATGATGACGATTAAAGCAATTGAAGCCATGCCATACACCAAAAAGATATACGGCACAAGCGACATGCCCGCCCGCAGTTTCCTGCCAATGATGAGATATCCTGTCACAGCCCATGCGCCAGCCAAAGCGAGGAAGTTGCCCCACATGGCGCGTCCTTGCAAGATGTCTTGCAGATCGGGGCAGGAGAGACCGCCAGACCAGGTACACGCATCAGACAAGCCGATAATTGCTCCACCAACTATGGACAGAATCAACCCGATGATGGCTGTCCGCGCGAGATGCTCTTTCAACAGCATTGGCGAGAACATCGCTACCCACAACGGACCTGTGGCAACGAATACCACCGAACTGGCAACACTCGTGTATTCGAGAGATGTGATCCATGTGGCAAAATGAACAGCGAGAAAAATGCCTGAGAAAACGCCGAGCAGGATCTCGGTCGGTGTGAAGCGTTTTATTTCGTCAAGATGTTTCGTTAGTGCAACGGGAGTCAGAATCAAGGTGGCGAATGTCAGTCTCAATGCTGCGATCACAAGAGATGGCGCGCCATCACCCTGCGCGAAACGGATAAAAATGCTCGCGGTGGAGACCGCGAGAATGGCGATAAGAATTGCAAAGGGCAATAAAAGTCGGGCGCGGGTGTCTGTCATGAGGCATCCTTGATTTATATGATATTTGTATAAAAAATGTCTGATTTCTTGC
>CAZHOX010000214.1:0-5245 GCA_964534345.1 uncultured Anaerolinea sp. | reverse complement strand
GCGGGGTGGCGTGCCGCGCCTTGATAATAGGATGCCGAGCCTTTGATAGTCTGCAAGACCAATTGCTCGGCAATGCGGCGCGGAAAGCCCATGTGTACGCCAGCATCGATCAACGCTTCGGTGAAGAGGAAAACATACGCAGGGCCTGAACCTGACAGCGCAGTTGCCATATCCAGATAGGATTCATCCTCCACAAAGACTTCCTCGCCCAAGGCGCCCAGCATGGCGCGGGTGATCTCCTGCTGTTCTTCGGTCACTTCTTTGGATGCAGCCC
The DNA here is from genome assembly GCA_964534345.1 of uncultured Anaerolinea sp. GTDB lineage: Bacteria > Chloroflexota > Anaerolineae > Anaerolineales > Villigracilaceae > Villigracilis. The sequence goes on along the minus strand of CAZHOX010000214.1, from coordinate 4,971 downwards.
AGACCGTGATACCTTCGCCAATTTGACCCGGTGTATTCGGCATCGAACGGACAATGGCCTTGTGTTTCAACCCCGTGCCGATCTTTTTGATGGTTGCGCCCGCAATGATGGATAAGACAAGCGCATCACTGCGAATGCCTTTGAGTCCTTTCATTACTTCGGTAAGTCTCTGCGGTTTGACAGACAACACCACCACATCAGCCTCATGAATAGCGGCTGAGTTGTCTGTAGTGGCCTTAATACCGTATTTTTTATTCAGTTCAACGCCACGTTCTTCACGCGGACCGGAAGCCGTAATGTTCTTTGCATCGGCAAGTTTTTTGTGCAAGAGCCCAGCGATCATGGCTTCTGCCATGACACCAGGCCCAATAAACGCGATCTTCTTTTTAAGCATGATTTCCTCCAAACATGGGGCAGGGTTTTGCTTTCCAAGTCTCTGCCAATTCAAGCGCCTCTCTGGCTGCGGCATACATTTTCTCTTGAAATTCCTGAGTGTATTGATATTTCACTGCTGCCTCGGCAAACTCATCTTCATCAATGATCTCGGCAGGCTTGGGCGGATATTTTGAAACATCCAATTCATGGTCTTTGAAACTCATTTCGTTGTCACCAATTTCAGGAGGCGAAGCCACATTGATGTAGATTTCCAGCAATTCACCTGTGGTGTCAAAAACCTCAATCAGGTTATAGTTTTTCTTGTGCCAATAATACGAGCGCAAAATATGTTTTGTGAAGTATTGCTTTTTGACGTGGTCAAACACAGGCTGGTTTGCAGGGGATATTGTAACAATCGAGTCTGCATCAACAGACTCGATTGTGGCATACCAACTTCTATATACAGTTCCATCCGTTTTACGGGCAGAAACTTGAATCGTATCGCCAACGTTCATCCCGTGAAATATCCAAGTGCCACACGCAATCGTTCTTCTACTTCTTTGGGCGCATCCTTTGGTAACGATTGGATCGCGGCCTGAGCTTCGACCACTGAATATCCCAGTGCAGTAAGCGCCGCAAGAACCTCGCTGTCATAATCAGCCAGAACAGCCAGCTTGGCAAGTGCATCACTCGGCTTGAGTTTATCTTTCAAATGCAAGGCCATTTTTTGCGCGGTCTTTTTGCCTACACCCGGAACCTTGCTCAACAAATCCGCTTCATCGGCGAAGATGGCGCGTTGAATGGCATCAATGGTCATGGTGGATAAAACGGACAAAGCCACCTTCGGGCCGACTCCATCCACACCAAGCAGGATGTTGAAGAGATCGCGGTCGGCTTGGGATTCAAATCCGTACAACGTCAATGCATCTTCCCGAACGACCAAATGAGTGAACATGAACATCACTTCACCCGCCTTGGCATTCGTCCGCATCGGCGCAGGGACAAAGACTCTCATGCCTACACCGCCAACTTCCACGATCAGGGCGTTATCTTCAATTTGGGAAATTTCTCCACGCAGGGTTGCTATCATGAAATCTATTTAACCACAGATGAACGCAGATAAAAAGGATTTGGTGAATGAATTTTGCAAAAGCAGACTCATAAGTTGTTCTGTTTCTGCGGCTTATAACGCTATATGCAGACCCATTTCCCTTTTCATGTGCAGAAGCGCCTCAGCATTGCCGAGCGCATCATCCACCGGGTTATGGGTATGGGTTGTTTTTCTCAGGTGTTTGAAGTTCTTAAAAGTGTCTTTTATCAGCCCCTTGTAAAGCGAGCCAAGATTGGTTGAACTGTAACCAAATGGATTATCCCCCAGAAAATGATGAAAATAAAAGTTGATAAACTGCCAATCAAATCCGTTGTTGTCAGAAATAAAGATCGGTCTATCGCCTCCATATTCCTTCACCCAGTCGTTGAACCTGCTCATTACTTCCAACGGGTTATCAAAGCCAAGAGTCTGCTCTCTTGAAAATCCGCTGACTTCAAGTTTCTCAGGCATCCATGTATCGCTGATAGGATGGATTTGACCGTAAAATGTTTTATCCAGAGCATCTTCCACGACCACTGCACCAAAACAGATCATGGAAAAATCAGGCGGGATCGGCCCATCTGCCTCAACATCCACCATAATATATGTCATTTCCCTCTCCTATTCGTATCGTTTTGTATTCAAATGCGTGATGGCAATTGCCAGTGCATCGGCGGCATCATCGGGCTTGGGGATCTTGTCCAACTGCAACAAGGCGCGCACCATTTCCTGTACCTGGCGTTTATCGGCAGAGCCGTAGCCTGCCACAGCTTGTTTTACTTCGTTGGGGGTGTATTCAAGAGGTTCAATGCCCGCTTTTTGCAAGCAGAGCATGATCACACCGCGGGCTTGTCCCACTGCAATGGCGGTTGTGACGTTTCGTGAGAAGAATAATTTTTCCACCGCGGCGGTATCGGGCTTGTGTTCGTTCAACAGGTCATTGAGTTGATCGAACAACATTTCAAGCCGTGCAGGTGCGGATGCTTCTTTTGGAGTGGAGATAATGCCGTAGGAAACAGCCACCAGCTCCCCGTCAGGCATGAGGCGCACGAGTCCGTATCCAGTAGTGGCGGTGCCGGGGTCAATTCCAAGAGCAAGGGTCATGTTTTTATTTAAACACAAAGGGCACGAAGGTCACAAAGGTTTTACTTCGTGTTCCTTCGTGCCCTTCGTGGATAATGTTTTTATGCGGCTTCGAGAGCAGCCAGGGCTTCGTCTGAAACTTTGACGTTGTGGAACACGTCCTGCACGTCATCCATTTCTTCGATGGCTTCCACCATTCTCAGGAACTTCAGCGTTGATTCCACATCGAGTTCAATTTCCTGCTTGGCGATCATGCGCAGACCTGCTTCTTCTGGGTGAACTTTCGCCTCATGAAGTCCATCGGCGATGGTCTTGAATGCATCCACAGGACCGTAAATTTCAATCGTTTCTTCGCCGTCCACCACATCGTCGGCGCCTACGTTAATGCCAAGCTCAAACGCCTTGTCGAACGATAACTGGCTGGAAGGAAAAGCAAAATAAGATTTGCGGTCAAACTGCCACGCTACTGCACCTTGCTCTGCCATGTTGCCACCGTATTTGGTGAAGGCATGGCGCATATCCGGCACAGTGCGGTTGCGGTTATCGGTTACACAAGTGACCATGAGAGCAGAGCCGTGCGGACCGTAGCCCTCAAAGGTGATCTCTTCCCAAACCGCGCCGTCTTTATCTTCGCCAGAACCTTTTTTGATGGCGCGCTCGATATTATCCTTGGGCATGTTCTCGGCGCGGGCTTTATCCACTGCCAAGCGCAGGCGGAAATTTGAGTCAGGGTCGCCGCCATCACGGGCTGCAATTGCCAATTCACGCGCAAGGCGGGTGAAAATTGCGCCGCGCTTGGCATCTGCCACGCCTTTCTTTCGTTTAATGGTAGACCACTTGGAATGACCAGACATACACGTTCTCCTTCAATTAATGACCACGTTCGTGGGGAATTTTGCGTTGAGCGCAAAAATTATACCACCCCGTATGCGGGACTTATACAAAAAAACCAACTCCCATAGCCTTTGGGCCTGCATGAACAACAATCGCAGGCGGAAGTTCATAGATGGGGATATTTGGAACATCCACCTTCGTATGCAGTTCTGCAACAAGAGATTCCGCCTCTTTCTCCGCCTCTACCTGAAGCACACACAAATGGGCATCTGCCCCGCCTTTGCATTGCTCTGCCACCACTTCCACGAGACGCGCCAGCGCACGCTTCTTTGTCCGCTGCTGTTCAAAGGCTTCGATCTGTCCGTCTTTCACCTGCAAAATGGGCTTGACCTCAAGCAACTCCGCCAGCAGGCGTTTTGCTCCGCCAATGCGTCCGCCCTTGGCAAGATATTCGAGCGTATCCACGAGAAAGTAGAGTTTTCCGCGCGGAATCAAGTCATTGAGTTTAGCAACGATCTCATCCGCAGATTTACCAGCCTTTGCCATACCATCTGCCACAAGCACGAGTGAGCCGAGGTTGCACGAGATGGTCAGCGTATCCACCACGTGGATATCCACACCGGGGAATTCCAGCGCAGCCGTCTGTGCCGAACGGACCGTGCCGCTTGCTTTACCTGTCGGCGCAACTACGATCACACTCTCGCCCGTCTTTTTTGCCTCTTCAAAAATTGGAAAATATAAAGGCGGTTCGGGAGCGGCAGTTTTGGGCAATTCCTTTGAAGCTTTCAGCTTCTGTAAAAAGGCACCTGTATTCATGTCCTTATCGTCATGAAATGATTCTTCCCCAAACATAACAACTTGTGGAATTAACGGAATTCCACGCTGGGCGAGCATATCCCGCGGAAGTCCGCAGGTGGTGTCGGCTACGATAATGGTCATGAAAACCTCTTGATTTACGATTTACGATTTACGATTTACGATTTTGGATTGATGATTAATTTTATTGTATGCAGTTTGCGTCATGGTGGATATGTGTTTTTTATCCCCTCTTTTTCCACTTGAATAGATTAACCACGAAGACACGGAAGCACAGAGTTTTTTCTCCGCACCGCCGTGTCTCGGTGGCTAAAAATTGCTGTTGATGATTTACATGGATTTTGCGCGCTGTGCCATTTGCTCACGCAGGTCATGCGAGTCTTTGTCGATGGTGAAAATTGCGCCGAGATAGAAGAGGAAGCATAATAGCCATGCCACCGTGCAGATGAGCAGAATGGCCGTCTGCAGATCGTACGCATCAGCAATGATGCCGGTGATGATGGGAGCGAATGCCGCGCCTGCATTTTCAATAAAATATTCCGAAGCCTGCGCTGTAGAACGGACTTCCGGCACGGTCACATCGTACACCGTAGCAATAACATTTGCAGAGGAAAGCGGCATAAATACGGCAGTGAGACACATGAAAACAAAGAATTGATTTTTCGCTTCCACAGGCGTAGTAATGGCAAGGTACATAAAAAGAGCGCCCATCAATACGCCAATGCTCGAAACGATGATACGGCCTTTGTTGCTATATTTGAAGGCGTAATCAC
>CAZHOX010000213.1:0-5250 GCA_964534345.1 uncultured Anaerolinea sp. | reverse complement strand
AGAGGGGCTGGATAAGATGGCTAAGGCAATGTCGAAAATTTAATTTGTTTTCGCCTTATCTTAACCAGATCATTAAAACAAAAAGACGGATGAGGATCACTCATCCGTCGGGTATTCTATATATCGGGGAAGGATCGAAGTGCAGCCTTCTTTTCGTTTGGAGAACGTCTGGAGCTAAAGCTTGGCTTTAGCCAGGTCGGGGCGTTTCGGCCCTCCCGTCATGATGTGTTTCAGGTGGTAAACTTATCGCGACCTCCTTTCTCTTGACATTATCATACAACGAAAATATTTTTTTACATTAAAAAATCCTGTTAGTTTTGCAAGCAATCATGTAGATTACTGTTTGCGTGTAACCCAATATTTTATTTCTTTGTGTATCGGGTAAAGCGGCAGAAAATTTGCCAAATACCCTTTCCCTGAATATTGCATCATTAAGTCACATGCGTGTTGAAGGGTATCTCGATCCATAGTTAATGGCAAAGATACCAACTCTTCGATTACGGGCGATAACTTTTTCCCAGTCAATTTTTTGTATAACTCAAATTCAACTTTCCAAGCATCCAACTCTCCATAAATGGATAGAGCGGTGAACATCCCTTGTTGTAAGTGCCGCACCTCGTGCACAAACAATGTCCATGCACGCGGATTTTCCAACACAGATTCTTGAGTATAGTGAATTGAATTTAGGAAGAAATTCCCAGTAAGAGTCCAAAACGCGCCTACATTTTTTCGGGCACGCTTCATCCCAACTTTTATTTTTCGTGTACGAACATAATCCACTGCTTCTTTGCCTTCAGCGGAAGACTGCGCCACTTTTTCGAAATATTTTTCAAGCCAATCGGAATTCTGCATGTTAATTCAGCGCCGAGTCCATTAACTTGCGCAGAGATGATACAAAATCTTCCATGCCTGATTCTGCCAAATTCAGATCATTTAAGCGAAACATAAATTTTTCTTCATTACTTTGTATTTCGATATCATAGATGAAGCAATCAGCGCAGAAGCCTTCAGGTGCTCCTACGGCTGAGAAATCCATTCCATTAAGAATTCCTGTAAACTCTGCCAACTCATTTGCTGACAGATCACCAGAGACAGTTTTTCCGTTTCGCTCATCCATAACTGTATAGCTCCCATCAGAAGAAACTTCGATCGAACGCATCAACCCCATGATCCCGCCTGAATGCGTCATTTTTATTGTCCATTCATCGGGCATGGCTGGCAGGGTTGGCGTAGCTGCCGGCGTAGTCATTGGCGAAGAAGTTGCACAACCTGCGATCATCAAAGTGATGATTAATGTGAAGGGAAATAAGGTTTTTCTCATTCTTTCTCCTTTAAACTTAACTCAAGCATAGCAAGAAATAGACGAACCTGCAACGGTTTTGTTCCTGTATTTTATGATAGTTCCTGATAGCGGGATGCGGTAGAATCTAACCGAGGAAATTTTTATGAGACAAGTAGCCGTTCTTGGAATTGGTCAAACAAAAATCGATGAACATTGGGATAAGTCCCTGCGCGAGCTTGGCGGGGAAGCCGCCTTTGCCGCCATGCAGGATGCCGGCATGGATAAAGTTGACTCGCTTTACGTGGGCAACATGCTTTCGTCCATGGTCAGCGGGCAGAACCAGCTTGGAACATTTTTTTCGGATTGGATCGGGCTGTGGAAACAGGAAGCTGTGAAAGTAGAAGCAGCCTGTGGATCAGGAGCCGCTGCGTTTCGTTCCGCGCTGATGGCTGTTGCCTCCGGCGACGTAGATTCTGCGCTGGTAGTGGGTGTCGAAAAGATGACAGACAAGGCCGGACGCGATGTCACTGCCGCATTAGCCACCGCCGCCGATGCCGATTACGAAGTGGAGCAGGGCATCTCCTTTGTGGGAATCAATGCCCTGGTCATGCGCAGATACATGCATGAATTCGGATGGAAACACGAAGATTTTGCACCATTCAGTATTAATGCACATGCCAACGCCATGCACAATCCATATGCGCGTTTGCATGAAAAGATCACCACGGAAAAATTTGAACGGTCTTCCATGGTCGCAACACCCATCAACCTGCTGGATGCATCTCCCACTGGGGATGGCGCTGCCGCGGCGATCATTGTCCCTGCTGAGAGAGTGATGCGAAAACCGCGCATCCTCGTTTCAGGTTCTGCAGCTGCCACAGATACCCTTGCTGTCCACTCGCGAAAAGACCCGATGTTTTTAAGCGCGGCGTATAAATCTTCCAAGCGGGCGTATGAAATGGCAGGAGTCACTCCCGAAGACATTGATGTGTTTGAATTGCATGATGCATTCTCCATCATGGCAGCGTTGTCCCTCGAGGCGAGCGGTTTTGCCGAAAGAGGCCAGGGAGTAAGACTCGGTCTCGATAACGAGATCAACCCGCAGGGCAGAGTGCCCGTCTGCACTCGCGGTGGATTAAAAGCTCGGGGCCACCCAGTCGGTGCGACAGGAATGTATCAAATTGTGGAAGTCATCCAACAATTGCGTGGAGAGTGCGGCAAAACGCAAGTAGAAGATGCGAGAATCGGCATGGCGCAAAATATTGGCGGTTCTGGTGCAACCATCCTTACACATATTTTGAAAAAGGACGATTGAACAAATTTATCGATCAAAATATTACAATTCCATTGTTAAACCGCGTTATTTGGTCTAAATTTACGTTATCGACTTGCGCCTTGAAAATTCATGCAATATACTGAAAAACACCTTTCGTTTTTGCAAGGAGGCCGCTATGAAAGCCGAGAAAAGAAAATTGGACCGAAAAAATTTTACTTATTACATGCGAGTACTTGATGAAGCGACTGGGGAACTTGTTGGGCAGCTTTCAGATATTAGCACTGGCGGGTTTAAGATAGAAAGTACTACACCTATTCCCCTTGGTACTGTATATCGATTACGCATTGATCAGACCCGCGAAATTTCAAATAAGAACTATCTATCCTTTACTGCGCGAGCAAGATGGTGTCAACGTGACCCGTATGACCCCACCATATATAATGTTGGTTTCCAGTTAGTAGATATGACACCGGCTGATTACGATGTCTTTGTAAAGATGTTCAATGAGTATGGTGCTCAGAAACAGTCACATCATAAGAGCAATTCAGACTATATCTGGGGATAAGCTATTGAATAGTTACAATTCCCTGCTCCAAAGAGCGGGGAATTGTTATTTAATGCGGGATTAAAGCAAAATATTCGTTGTGTTTATAAAACCGTGTAAAATTAACATATGAAAAAATTCATTGTCTGGCTTATCCGATTCATCATTAATCTCATTGCAAAGGTCAACGCAAGCGGATATGAGAACCTGCCTGAAAAAGGCGGTTTTGTTATTGCTGTAAATCACCTGGGTTTTTTGGATGCGCCCATGGCGTATTATGCGCTTAATAACTGGAATCTTTTTATTCCGGTTGCTGAAAAATGGGAAGAGAGCGCCATTTTGCGTTGGCTGGGGAAGCACCTCAACGCCATTTTCATTGATCGCTTCAACCCCGACCTCAAAGCCATGCGCGAGATGATCAAGCGCATGGAAGAGGGACAAACCCTCGTCATTGCGCCGGAAGGTACCCGCGCTCGTGACGAAAAAATGGCACAGGGAAAACCCGGCGTGGCTTACCTTGCTTCGAAAATGGGCTGGACCATTGTGCCTGTTGCCATCATTGGTACAGAAGACCGTGTGGTGATCCAAAACCTGAAAAAATTAAAGCGTTCATCCATTCGGCTGATTGCAGGCAAATCCTTTACTCTGCCGCCTTTCCCAAAAGAGAAGCGGGAAGAAAAACTTCAGGAATATACGGATGAGATCATGTGCCGTATTGCCGCTATGATTCCTGAACAGAATCGCGGCTATTATGCGGAGCACCCGCGTTTGAAGGAATTACTGGTGGAGCAAAAATAAATGTCAGCATCTCTTCGCTTCATAGCCAGAAAATTATTGCCTTTAATTGCAGATATCGACGTGCGTGGTGATGTCAGTAAGCTGCCAAAAGGCGGGTATATGCTGGCATCCAATCACCTCGGCAGGTTGGATTCTCTTGTTGTGTATTGTGTAGTCGATAACGATGACCTTATTCACCCGCTGACAGATAAGTATAAGAAATATTGGTATGGAAGACTTGCCGGCAGAATCTTCAACGTCACCTGGTTGACTCGCGGCGAAGCAGACCTGAGCGCGATCAAGGAATTCATTTCCCGTCTGAAAAAGGGGGCAGTGATGATTATTGCGCCCGAAGGGACACGTTCAAAAGCTGTGAGTTTATTGAAAGCGGAGCCGGGCGCAGTTTACATTGCAAATGCTGCGAATGTGGGGATTATTCCCGTTGCGTTGACGGGCACCGAAGATGCAGATGTGCTGGCTCGATTGAAAACATTCAAGAGATTGAAGATCACCGTCACAGCAGGGGACGAGTTATATTTCCCGCCGGATATCAAATCTGTAAAAGGTGCAGAACGGGATGCCACATTGCAATCTTCTGTGGATGAAGTGATGTGCCGAATTGCGGCAATGCTGCCTGAAAGTTATCGGGGGTATTACAGGGATTTTCCGAGGGTGAAGGAGTTGTTGGGAAGGGCGTAAGTTCAGAGGTGGCAGAGGTTCAAAAGTTCAAAGGTTACTTTCGCATGGACGCGATGAGTCTGTAAAGCAGGAAGCCGACTTCGCTTCGAAGAGACTCAGCTTCTTTGTATTTTTCGGGGTCAATATATTTGAGGTCCTTTGCGAGAACAAGATAATACTCCACTTCAGAGAGTGAGCCTTTCGCAATATCCAAATATCGGGCGAATTGAGGTTTTGTCCCTGCACCTTGTCCTTCTGCAATGTTTGCAGGGATGGAAACAACTGCCCGCCGAACCTGTGACGTCAGCGCAAACATCTCACTCTTTGGAAATTTTTCAGTCACCTTATAAATAGACAACACCAGCTCATGCGCCTTCTGCCATACTAACAATTTGCGAAATCCCTTGTCATCCCTTTCATTATTCCCATCCATATGTTCTCCTTTTGCATTTTTTGAATATCCCAACTTCTGCACCTTTGCACCTTTGAACCTCTTTTGAACCTCTGCCTACCTCCTAAACCTCTCCCTCTTCTCCAAATCCCAACAGAATTTACAGCCCCGCCTCTCCGCCTCGACGATGGCCTGATCGCTCGACCAAAAGAAATTTTTCTCACCGATCGTTTGTACAAGACCCCCGCGTTCCATCATGTTGCGCGCGTTGTCGTGGACGCCAGCGAACATGAGTGTGCCGC
>CAZHOX010000212.1:0-5280 GCA_964534345.1 uncultured Anaerolinea sp. | reverse complement strand
GCTTCCAGATAAATGCGATTTAAGTCAGTGATCTCAATCTCACCTCGCGCCGAGGGCTTTAGTGATTCAGCAAAGCCCACGACACGTTCATCATAGAAATATAAACCTGGAACTGCATAATGGGAACGCGGCTTTTTAGGTTTTTCTTCCAGGCTAATTGCTTTACCCTGCGCGTCAAATTCAACGACCCCATATCTCTCCGGGTCTTGAACTGGATAAGCAAATATCAAGGCCCCACTTTCCAGTTTAGCGGCAGAAGTCAATTGTGCGGGCAATCCCTGCCCAAAAAAGATGTTATCGCCAAGGATCAGGCAAACACGCTCCCCATTAATAAATTCCTTGCCAACCAAAAATGCATCCGCAAGACCACGCGGTTCTGCCTGCTCTGCGTAGGAAAGTTGTAAACCCCAGGAATTTCCATCACCCAAAAGCCTGCGGATCACTGGCAGGTCTTCAGGTGTGCTAATGACCAGAATATCCCGAATTCCAGCCAGCATAAGCATGGATAAGGGATAGTAGATCATGGGTTTATCGTACACCGGCAACATTTGTTTGCTGGTTGCCAGAGTTAAAGGATACAAACGTGTTCCACGTCCACCTGCAAGAATAATTCCCTTCATCTCTATTTCTCCTGATCGTTAACGTGATTTGTAATTCGCATCCATCCAGCCTTTATATTCCTGCTTCTGGCGGATGGCAGCCACCCATTCCGGATGGGAGAGATACCAATTGACCGTATCCAACAGCCCCTCGGTCAATGTATGACGCGGACGCCAGCCCAACTCGCTGCTAATTTTATGAGTGTCCATATCATAGCGGCGGTCATGGCCTGGGCGGTCCTTCACAAATTCGATCAAGTCTTTGTGCGGGGTATGGCTTGCATCAGTAGATACTTCATCCAATATTTCGCAGATCGTTTCAACAATAGTGAGATTTGCCGGCTGATTCTCTCCGCCAATATTGTATGTAGAACCCACAGTCCCCTTTTTCAGAACAAGGTGGATCGCATCGCAATGGTCTTCCACATGCAGCCAGTCACGAATCTGTTGTCCATCCCCATATACAGGCAGCCGCTTTCCATCTATTGCATTCAAAATAATGAGCGGAATTAATTTTTCAGGAAATTGATACGGCCCATAATTATTGGAGCAATTGGTCATCGTAAACGGCAGGCCGTAGGTATGCCCATACGAACGGACCAGATGATCACTGGAAGCCTTGGAGGCCGCATAGGGTGAATTTGGCGCATATGGGGTTTCCTCCGTCCAGGCTGGTTCGCCGGGGGCAAGAGACCCAAACACCTCATCCGTAGACACATGATGAAAGCGGACATTCTCCACGGGAAGGCCTTTTTCTTGAAGCCAGAATGTACGAGCCGCATCCAAAAGGGAAAATGTTCCCATAATGTTCGTTTCAATAAACTGCCTAGGCCCCAAAATGGAACGGTCCACATGTGACTCAGCCGCAAAGTGAACTATCGTATCGACCTGATAATTGCGCAGCAATTTACCTACAAAATCGGTATCGCAAATATCTCCTTGAACAAAGGTATAACGCGGGTCATTTGAAACATCCTTCAGGTTCTCCAAACTACCTGCATAGGTGAGCGCATCCAGATTGATGACCTGCACATCAGGTTCAACTTTCAAAAGGTGATGAATGAAATTGGAACCTATGAACCCAGCACCGCCAGTAACCATTACATTTTTCATAAGAAAATAATTCCTGTTTTTTTATTTCAGATCAATCGAACATCTCGGCATCAACAAAAGCTTTTCCGTTGATATCCTTGTTGGACAAAATAGGAGACTCATCAATCAAAGGCCAGTCAACACCAATATGCGGATCGTTCCATAAAAGACTGCGATCCCATTCCGGTGCATAATAATCTGTTACTTTATAAGTAATTTCAGCTCTATCACTTAATACATAAAAACCATGCGCAAAACCAGGGGGCACCCATAGTTGATGCTTGTTTTCTGCAGAAAGGATCACCCCCACCCATTGACCAAAAGTCGGCGAACTGCGGCGAATATCCACCACTGCGTCAAATATCTCGCCAACAATTGCCCGCACCAATTTCCCTTGTGTCTGCCTGATCTGATAATGTAATCCGCGCAACACTCCCTTCTGTGAAGCAGAATGATTTTCCTGCACGAACTTTTGGTCTATCCCTGCGGCAACAAATTCATTATCTCGATACGTTTCAAGAAAGAACCCACGCGGATCCTCAAAAACCTTTGATCTAACGACTATAACATCCGGTATTTTTGTTGGGATAAATTCCATATTTTTGGATAAACTCCTTTGAAATAACAGCTTTGTAATTATATCCTCTCTCATGAAAAGAAAACGCTTCTTCCCCCCGCCCAAGGCCGGTGCCCCCCAGATTCAGAATCCCAGCCTGGGCAGACCCCGCTGCATGCCTTTACCACAATAGAATGAGGTAAAATCTTCGCCGCAAAAGTAAGACGTACCTCATATCAATATTCTATTTATTAACTTGTTCGTATGGAGAAAATCTATGACAACTGTTCGTACTGATGTTTTCAAAATTGGCGATAAATTTGCTACCCTCCTTGGAGATGAAGTAAAAGTTGGGCAGGCTGCCCCTGAATTTACATCTGTTGTGCCTGGCTGGGCAGCCGTGAATCCCATTCAAGAGTCCAAAGGGAAGGTAATTATCATTTCTGCCGTCCCTTCCTTGGATACTGATGTTTGCGACCGTGAGACGCGCCGTTTTAATGAAGAAGCTGCCAAACTCAGCGATGATATCGTCATCTACACCGTCAGCACCGATTTCCCAATGGCACAAAAGCGCTGGTGCGGCGCCGCAGGCGTGGACAAGGTGAAGGTGGTCTCTGATGTACTCGAAACCGATTTTGGCTTGAAGTATGGACTCGTCATCAAAGAACGCCGTTACTTGCGTCGTTCGGTCTTCATTGTGGGACGAGACGGCAAGCTGACCTATGTCAACTACCTGCCCACCCTCGGCGAAGAGCCAAATTACGATGAAGTCATCAACGCCGCGAAGGATGCTCTGAAGTAGGCTACTGCCTGAGAAAACAGAATCAGGCAGCAGATTAAGAGAGAGGCGAAACCGTCCCAAACTGGGGCGGTTTTTTCATCCAGATGATACAATCCGCGCTTACAAAAATATGGAGAACTCTATGAACGAATCACGCAAAGAATTCTGGAATGGCGTGCGTGCGGAATTCCCGTTATTGATCGGGGTTTTTCCGTTCGGCATGATCTATGGCGCATTGGCGCTCAATGCGGGGTTATCTGCCAGCGCATCTCAATTGATGTCTTCCATTGTTTTTGCGGGGTCATCGCAATTTGTTACCGCCCAACTCGTGCATGATGCCGCACCTGCTTTCGTCATCATCGTAACCATTGCTGTGGTCAATTTGCGTCACATGTTGTACAGTGCATCTCTCGCGCCTTATTTGCACGACCTGTCTTTGCGCTGGAAGGCGCTGCTCTCTTATTTACTTACCGATGAAGCCTACGCACCGACCATTATTAAATATGAACGTGATGGAATTAAACCATTCAGTCATTGGTTCCTGCTTGGCGCAGGGTTTTCATTATGGTTTACCTGGCAAGTGAGCACTGCGTTGGGAATTTTTCTTGGCACGGCCATCCCGGAAGATTGGCCGCTTGATTTTGCATTGCCGCTCACTTTTATTGCCATGGTCGTTCCCATTCTAAAAAACCGTCCCATGGTCGCTTCTGCGCTTTCAGCGGGAGTAGTGGCGCTGTTGGCTTACAGCCTGCCTTATAAACTTGGCATCATCCTTGCGGCTCTAACCGGTATCCTTGTTGGAACTATTCTGGAAAGCAGGCAAGCTTTACAGGGGGCGCAATGAACATTTGGCTGGTTATGCTTGTTGGCGGGTTGATCACCTTTGGGATGAGATTCTCTCTCATTTATTTATTTGGCAGGTTTGAGATTCCACAGACGATGCGGCGCGCATTGCACTACGTTCCACCTGCCGTGCTTTCTGCGATCATCTTCCCTGAATTGCTTTATCGCAATAATGCCTTTGATCCATCTCTCGGCAACACACGCCTGATCGCTGGGGTGATCGCCATTTTGGTGGCGTGGTTTTCAAAAAATACGCTGGTCACAATTCTGGTGGGAATGGCCGCCCTGCTTATTCTCCAATTGCTGTAAGAAAAACGCCCGCAAATGCGGGCGTCATTTTTATATAAAGGATAGAAATATCTGGTCGCCACCTACATCCTTTGCACGAGACATGGATTGCCTTGCTTTTTCAATCAACAAGTCAACTTCTATGGATGTGCTGATCCGCGCAACAGATGCAATTCCGGCGCTCATTTTCACATTCAATGGCGGCTCATTCGGGACCTCGATCCTGGTGCCGCGTACCCCGGCAATGATTCTCTCTGCCACCTTTTCCGCATCCGCGCCGATGACGCCAGCCAAAATGAGGACGAACTCATCGCCTGCCCAGCGGCCTATGCAGTCATAGGGTCGGCTTTTATCACGAATCGTTTGGGCTACGACCTGCAAAACCTCGTCACCGGTCGGAATGCCAAATTTATCATTGATGGTCTTGAAATTATCAACATCCAATGAGATCAAACTGATCGGTAAAGAAGCACGGCGGGAGCGTTCCAACTCTGCGGCAGATTGGCGTAAAAAGGCTTTGCGTCCCATAAAACCTGTCAGGTTATCAAAAACCGTTTGGGTATCCAACTGATCTTTTGCCATGGCAAGGCTGCTGGCCAGCGAAAGGATTCGCTCTGCCATGGATACCCGATTCTTCAAATCAGCGACTTTGAATGGGCGCTGGATGATGTCATCCATGCCTGTGGGTTCGATGCCATCGTCCAGGTTTTTAGATGTGGTGAGCAAAATATAGATCGGCTCGGCGGGGTTGATGGCACGAGCACGTGTCATGAACCGTGAGGTACGCAAGTCACTTGTATCCCAATTTGCGATCAAAAAACGAGATTCCCCCGAAAGGATATAAGGTGTTGCCTGTTCACTGGCAGAGATGGGGATGAGATCATTTCTCTTCCCGCTTAATGCCTGCTCGATCAATGCAAGTTCTTTTGGGTTGTTTTCAAGCACAAGAATTTTCATGGATACACCTATTTGGGTATTATAGCAGGGGGCAGTGTTTCATTTCACCTATTATTTTACTGAACTGCTTTTAATATGAAGTAAATTCCTTCACGTTGACAAATGCCCGCTCCCATAGTAATATTTGCCCCGCTTTGACCACGCCGAGGTAGCTCAGTGGCAGA
>CAZHOX010000211.1:2960-5301 GCA_964534345.1 uncultured Anaerolinea sp. | reverse complement strand
CGGGGATGGCGTTGATGTCGGTGGTGTTGCGGGTGGCGGTTTCAAAGGTGCGGATACCACGCTCGCAAAGGATGACGCGGGTGTTGCCGCCGCTGAGGATATATTCACTTGCCATCAACATTTCTTCGATGGTGGCAGACATGCCGCGCTTGAAGAGCACAGGCGTGCGGGTTTCGCCGATGGCTCGCAAGAGGTTGAAGTTTTGCATGTTGCGCGCACCGAGTTGAAAGACATCTACATATTTTTCCATCATTGCGATCTGTGAAACAGCCATCACTTCCACAACGATAGGCAGGCCTGTTTTCTCACGGGCTTCTGCCATGTATTCGAGACCTTCTTCGCCAAGACCTTGAAAGGCGTAGGGCGATGTACGCGGCTTGAAGACGCCGCCACGCAGTGCATTCGCGCCTGCTTCTTTTACAGCCTGTGCGATTTCAAGAATCTGCGCTCGGGACTCAACTGAGCATGGGCCGGCAATAATTGGAACTTCTGTGCCACCGACGGTGAAACCGTCGAGTTCAAAAACAGAATCCTGTTCGTGGAATTGTCGTGAAGCGAGTTTGTACGGTTTGGAAATGCGCTGCACTTCCATTACGCCTGGGAAGGCCTCAAAGATTTCCTTGGCAACATAGTGACCGTCACCAACGGCGCCGATGATGGTTTGCTCGACACCAAAGATAGGATGAGACGTTAATTTCTGTTTTTCAATTTCGGCAATGACTGCGTCAATTTGTTCGCGGGGCGCACCGGGGTGCATGATGATCATCATAGTAGGTTTTCCTCTTGGTTTATTTATTTTGCAAATATCAATTACTAATTACGCCCAACCCTGTTTCAACGGTTGAACATCGCCCTGGGTGGATGCAAGCCTGCGACCCATGATCTGCGCGATCTGGCCGACCTGTTTGACCATCTCGGCAAATTTTTCAGGCTTGAGAGATTGCTTGCCATCGGAGACAGCCTTGGCTGGGTCAGGGTGGACTTCGATGATGAGGCCGTCTGCGCCAGCGGCGATGCCAGCTCGTGCAATGGCGGCGACATAATTTGCATGACCCGTTGAATGAGATGGGTCAAGAATGACTGGCAAGTGAGTTAGATTTTTCAAAACAGGAACAGCATTAATATCGGTTGTGTTGCGGGTGGATGTTTCAAAGGTACGGATACCGCGCTCGCACAACATCACCCGTTGGTTTCCCCCCGCCAAAATATATTCAGCAGACATGAGCAATTCTTCAACCGTTGCGGAAAGTCCGCGCTTCAACAATACGGCAGTGCGAGTTTCACCGATGGCACGCAACAGGTTGAAGTTCTGCATGTTGCGCGCGCCCACTTGAAACACATCCACATATTTTTTCATCACATCAATTTGCACTTGAGACATGATCTCCACAACGATGGGTAAGCCTGTCTTCTCACGTGCTTCGGCGAGAAGTTCAAGACCTTCTTCGCCAAGGCCCTGAAATGCGTACGGTGACGTGCGCGGCTTGAACACTCCCCCACGCAAAGCGGACGCCCCCGCCTCTTTCACAGCGATGGCTGTTTCAATGATCTGTGAGCGACTCTCCACTGAACATGGTCCTGCAATGACGGCGATCTCATTTCCACCGACAGCAAAATTGCTTAACGGAATGACAGAGTCCTCAGGGTGAAATTGACGGGAAGCAAGTTTGTACGGCTGGGTGATGCGCTGAACAACATCCACGCCATCCAAGCCTTCAAAACGCTCGGTGGGAATGCTGTGTGTTTCGCCGATTGCGCCGATGATCGTCGCTTCGACGCCCTGCGAAAGGTGGACAGCGAGTCCCATTGATTTTATTTGTTCGATCACCGCTTCGGTTTGCTGCGGTGTAGCATTGGCTTTCATTATGATCATCATAGGTTCTTCTCCAAAAAAAGTTTCAGGTTTGAAGGTTACAGGTTGAAGGTTAGTCAACATGCGACCTGTAACCTTCAACTTTCAACCGTTTTATTGCGCTGCTACCAAATCGGGCCGTAGCTTCACGGCATCTCGCAGATATACATGAGTGATCTCGTTCTGTCGTTTTTCCGTATTCCAGTGAACGAGCACGCGAATCACTTTTGGCAAACTGCCAGGGACGGGAATCTCGCGAGCGCAAGTCATCGGAACAAGACTCCAGCCCATTTGCCGCGCTGCCTGTGCGGGGAAGGTTGAGCAAAGATCTTCCGTCACAGTAAAGAGCGCGCTGCCCACATCCTCAGGCTTCATGCTGGCATTTGCGCTCAAAATTGCTTCCAACAATTCCCGTGTGGCCTCGAGAATTAGTTCTGGTTTATCCTCTGATACTGTTGTTGCCCCACGAATTCCACGAATTGACATTGA
>CAZHOX010000211.1:0-2860 GCA_964534345.1 uncultured Anaerolinea sp. | reverse complement strand
AAATATAAAAGAGCGAGGCCGTGTGGCCTCGCTCTTTTTGCATACAGATTTATTTTCTGTCTACTTAAGCGCCACCAACGGCAACCGAGTTTCGGAAACCGTAAAAATAAAAGTAGCTAAACCAACGGGTGGACTTAAGCATATTGGGCGCTATTCTATGCCCGTCACTGGGATGAGTCAAGGGGCAATTTCTAAATCGGATCATGAAACGGAAAGCGGACGGGAAACGGATTTGTTCAGCGTATTATTTTTATTTCTGTTGGAAGTATAATCACTCTAATATGTCCATTCTTTTGGGAAAGCACATTTTGCTTGGGGTCACTGGTTCCATTGCTGCATACAAAGCAGCGGACCTGGCTTCCAAGTTGACACAGGCGGGCGCAAAGGTTGATGTCATCTTAACAGGTGCGGGAGAAAAATTTGTTTCCCCTCTCACCTTCCAATCCGTGACCGGGCGAAAAGCTTATACAGACAAAGACCTATGGGGCGATGAAGCGCACGTCATGCACATCAGCCTCGGCAAAACAGCCGACCTTTTGGTCTTTGCACCCTGCACAGCAGACACGATGGCAAAGCTCGCGCATGGCATTGCGGATAATTTATTAACCGTCACAGCATTGGCTGCGACTTGCCCGATCCTGATCGCGCCTGCGATGGATGGCGGGATGTTCGACCACCCTGCTACGCAAGAGAATCTCAAAACGCTTCTTTCTCGCGGTGTGCTGGTTGCTGGTCCTGCAAGCGGGCACCTCGCTTCGGGCATGAAAGGCACAGGGCGCATGATCGAGCCGATGGAAGTTCTCGGCCACATCCGCATTGCGCTTGGTAAAAATGGAAAACTGGCTGGCAAAAAAGTGATCGTCACAGCTGGCGGAACACAGGAAGCCATTGACCCCGTCCGTGTGATCACGAATCATTCTTCTGGAAAACAAGGTTATGCTCTCGCGCAAGCCGCATTGGATGCTGGCGCAGATGTCTGCCTCATCACCACTCCCACCGCATTGACTCCGCCTGTAGGCGCGAAGGTCATCAGCGTGAAAAGTGTGCAGGAAATGCTGGATGCGCTGATGAACGAATCTGCTGATGCGTTGATCATGGCGGCAGCGGCGGCAGACTTCCGCCCGAAGCTCGTGGCGAAAGAGAAGATGAAAAAGCGGGATGGTATTCCGCAGATCGAGCTTGAAGCGGCGCCTGATGTTCTTCGGACAGTATCCACTGTCGGCGGGGAAAAGAGGCGTTTCAAAGTGGTGGTGGGATTTGCAGCGGAGAGTCAATCTCTGCTTGAGAATGCGGCTGAGAAGTTAAAATCCAAAGGCTTGGATTTCATCGCTGCCAATGACATCTCTGCGAAGGATGCAGGCTTTGGGGTGGATACAAATCGCATCACGCTGTTGTTTGCGGATGGCACACAAGAAAATTTACCGTTGATCAGCAAAAGCGAAGCAGCGGAAAAAATCGTCGAACACATTGCAAGGCTGTTGGAGTGATATGCGTATTTTGGTAATGTCTGATATTCATGCGAATTACACCGCGCTCGAAGCGGTTTTGAAAAGTGCAGGTGAAGTGGATGAGACCTGGTGCCTCGGCGACCTGGTTGGATACGGCCCCGACCCGAACGCCGTGGTGGAGGAAATCCGCGAGATCAAAAATCTCACCTGCTTGCTTGGCAATCATGATGTTGCCGCCATTGGCAAAATGCCGCTGGAGACATTCAATGGAGATGCGCGCAAGTCTTTGATGCATCACGAAAAAGTTTTATCTGCCAGTAATATGGATTTTTTGAATTCACTCCCTTCCAAGACCAAGGTGCGCGGCGAAGCGACGATGGCACATGGAAGCCCGCGTGACCCATTGTGGGAATACATTTTGAACACACTTTCGGCGCGGCTCAACTTTGAGCATTTTGATACACCGTGGTGTTTCGTTGGGCATTCGCACATCCAGTGTATGTTTGCGTTGGATGAACAAAATGATCGTGTGACGCTTGAGCAGGTGAAACCTGATATCACGATCTCTCTCCGCTCGAAACTGATTCTAAACCCCGGCTCTGTAGGCCAGCCGCGAGACCGCGACCCGCGCGCTGCTTTTGCCATTTACGATACCGAAGCGCGCACATGGACTCCGCGCCGCGCAGAATACAACATCGCCGAAGTGCAGGAACGCATCCGTTCGGCAGGGCTGCCTGAAAAACACGCCGCCCGCATTGCCGAGGGATGGTAGGAAGTTGATCGTGGATGATAGACAGTGGACCGTGGATAAGAGCGTAGTACTTTTATCACGGTCCATTTTTTTGTAAATTGTCTACAATGGGAACTATTCCATCAAGGCATTCGTCCATTGGGTGGAGAAATTACCAAAGTAATGAAGGAGAAGAAATCATGAAAAAGGTATTGCCGTTTAGTTTGATCGTCATCGCCACATTGATCCTCGCCGCGTGTGGTTCTGCCCGACAATTTTCAACCGTTAGTTCAGAGTTGGATGGCTATGGTGGTGGGTCTGCACCAGCCGCCCCAGAGGCCGCATACGATGCCCTCCCAATGGCAACTGCTGGAGCGCCACAGGTTCAAAACAGCGGCGGAGTAGAAGCCGTTGCCGTGGAGCGCATTGTTATTCAAAATGCAGATATAGCCATCGTGGTTTCTGATGTGGAAGTCCGCATGAGGGATATTGAGGTGATGGCCCAGCAAATGGGCGGGTTCGTTGTCTCATCCAATTTGTATCAAAGCTATACCAACAACTATATTGAAGTTCCTGAGGCGCAGGTGGTCATTCGCGTGCCTGCTGAAAAACTGGAAGATGCGTTGAAGCAGATCAAAGCAGATGTGGTGGAAGTCCGCACAGAAACCCGCTCTGGGCAGGA
>CAZHOX010000210.1:0-5359 GCA_964534345.1 uncultured Anaerolinea sp. | reverse complement strand
AGGAAATCAAACAATCTGGCCGTGCAACGAGAGGCGTTCACCTCATCAAGCCGCAGGAAGGAGATGCTGTTGCCTCTGTGGCGCGTATCTCTGCTGAAGATTTGAAAAAGGCTGGCGCGCAGATTGTTGAAGCAGAAAAACCGGAAGAACAGCCAAAGCTGGTATAGCTACGAATGAAAAAAGTCCCGATGTAATTTTTACATCGGGACTTTTTTGTTTAATTTACATTAACTCGGTTTTTCCCCTGATTTTTTGCTTTGTATAAAGCTTTATCAGCCACGGAGATGAGCTTTTCCAGGTTTTGCTTGGGTTTGGATGTTGCAACCCCAATGCTGGTAGTAAATTTAATTTTTCCGCCTCGAACAGGAATTGCTAATTGTTTTATCTCACTTTGCAGCCGTTGGGCTATTTCCAAAGCTTGGTCCATAGTCGTTTTAGGGAGGAGGCAAATAAATTCATCGCCTCCATAGCGAACGAAAATATCTGAAGAGCGAAATACTTTATGGCAAATATCAGCCAACGACTTTAAGACCTCGTCCCCTGTTTTATGGCCGTAGTTGTCGTTTATTTCTTTGAAATCATCCAGATCGATCAGAAGCAGAGATGTGTTTAAGGGGATTTCGTTCTCATCCGTTTTCAGCGAATCGATTGTGTCCTGAAGGAAGTGACGGTTGTAGGCCTTGGTCAATTCATCGTGAATGGATTTTTCATGCATGGTATGGCGCATGTTGTCCAATTCACTCAGCAGGCTGATCATTTGGTGGAGATGATAAGGTAATACTGTGCAGCAAAGAATGAGATTGATTACAAGCCCAGTCAATATTTTTCCACCCATAATAATGTTCACAGGAACGATGACCAAAGCCCCAACCGTAAACGCAATAGCAGATGCGATCACGATGGATTTTGTTAATCCGACTTTGTTATAGAGTTCGAGTAGGTATCTTTGCTCTAAAAAGCGAGGAGTGCTTGAGTGTTTTTGGCTCATGGTATTTTTCCCAATGAGAAAACACTTAAGTCTGTTATTGGTTACAGAGAAATTTTCCCCATCACGAACAGGAATAGTGAACCGATCACGCACACCGCCAGAAACAGCATGAACACGATCACAAAACGCTGAATCGCCGTCATCCCCAGAATACGAGTAGAGCGGCTTCCACCAGCCAACTCAGTTCCGGCAGCGGGTTGAAACTTGGCTTCTTCTTCATCATCAAGAAATGGCTTGGCTGAAACTTCTTCGCGAAGGTTATCAAACATGGTTACCTCATTTTTTCTGGTATTTGAATAAACAGGCAATAAAAGTATATCACGCTGCCAGACGCAGACTTACATCCCCAAAGCGGACTATCACGGAATTGTCATGCGGATCTTTCAACCTTAAGCTGCCGTCAGATTCGAGACCATCCACTTTTCCGGTGACTGGAATCTCGCTTCCTGCTTTAACCTCAACCTGCTCGCCACGAAAAGCCAGCATTTCCTCCCAGGCATGGATCAACTCATCTGTGTCAAATCGCTCACGCCAATGGATGAATGCATTTAGAACATTGAATAAAATTTCTTCACGTGCAGGTGGTTCATGCCCAAGCATTTCTTCGAGGCTTGTGGCAGGGAATTGAAGCATATCCGCAGGGGGGACGGAGGCTTTGTAAACGTTGATTCCCATGCCGATCACCAAAGAATCCACATCTTCGCCAGACCAGACAGATTCAACAAGAATGCCGGCAGTTTTTTTGCCGTTCAACAAAATATCGTTCGGCCATTTGATGCGCGGAGCGAGACCCAGCTTGAGGCAGGATTCTGCAATTGAAAGCGCAGCCAACCCCACGGTCCGCGAGAGATGCGGGCGCAAGGGCGCGGAAGGGCGCAGGATCAAACTAAAAGCGAGGGCGCTGCCTTTTGGGGTAAACCATCTTCGGTTGAGTCTGCCGCGGCCTTGCGTCTGTTCATCCGCAATGACGATGGATAGATCATCTGCACCTGCCGCTGCCCATGCCAAAGCTTCATCATTCGTGGAGCCGATGGAATCAAACCAGCGTATGCCGCCGATGTTGATCTTGGAAAGAGATTTTTTGAGGGAAGTTTCGTTCATGTTAAATGAAAACCCTAAAAGTCTTCAAGACTTTTAGGGTTTATTTTATTGAACAATATCATACGGGTTGATATTTGAGCCGCCGATGCGAACTTCAAAGTGAAGGTGTGCCCCGAAAGAATTACCAGTATTGCCAGCCGCGCCAATGACGGTACCCTGACCAACAGGTGTACACTGGCTGACGTTGATTGCGCTTAAGTGGGCATAGACCGTTACATATCCATTGCCATGATCGATCTGAACCACGTTTCCATAGCCATAATTCCAGCCGCCTTGCGCCATGGTTACTACGCCGTTTCCGGCTGCAAAGACAGCATCGCCTTCGGCGGCTTCAATATCGAGGCCAAGGTGGCCGGGACCGTAACCATTGCCGGAAATATTATGGGAACTGGCAGGCCAGCCAAACCCACTGGCAACGGGGCCGCCACCGCAACTGTTGGTTGCATTTGCGCCGCCTGTGCCGGTGTTTGCGCCGCGTCCGGCAGTTACCAAATCCTGTTCCCATGCGCGAAGATCACGCGAACCGCCGGGGATCATTACTGTAGTGCCGGGTTCTACTTTGGGATCTGTCAGGTCAATATCGTTGCCGGGGAAATTAATAATATCGTCTGCAACTGCATCGAATTTTTCTGCAACCGTTTCAAACGTATCGCCGTCTTTCCACTCATAATACAACCCATCCACCGGCGGAATGGTAAGTTCCATTCCGGGTTTCAAGTTGTGCGGGTTATCTTCCAACTGCGCATTGACATACAAAATGGATTCAGATTTCAACTTGTACTCATCTGCAATGGCAAGCATGGCATCGCCGCGAGAAACACGATAGAGAATCGATTCGTATCTGGGTCTTTCAGGGATATTGGTGATGAGTTGCAGTTTGCGCACAATGGATGGAAGAACGCTTCCCTCTGCGCTGATAACTGGTTCGCCAGTTTGAGCAGTTCCCCCGCTGGAAGTTTCTGCTTCGCTCGTAGGCTGTGGAACTGTGACAATAACTGGCGGCAAGGTGCTTTTGTAATAAAGGGTCGAACCCAGCAAAGCCGCCACGATCACAATGGTCACAACCCAACTGATAACCGCAAAACGATCTACCTTTGACTTTGTGCGTGGCGAGGTTGAAGGTTCTACTGCTGCTGGCGCATCTACCTGAGCCTTGGGCTTACGTTTGAATCTTTGACCCAATGCAGAGAAAGAGGCGTGAATTTTTTCAAGAAAAGATTTCATATTTTATGTGCCGCTCCATGGAAGAAACAAAAAAAGCGGCTGGGGTTATTAAGCGTCTCGTGTAAGGTTTTCAAGGAATTCTAAATTGTTTCTGGATTTTTCCATGCGTGTGATGATCGCTTCCGTTGCCACAGAATTATCCATGCCTGCGCCCTGGGGCGGGGGAGAGATCATCTGAATGAACATACGGCGCATGAGCCAAACACGCTGGAGCAGGTCGGGGCCAAGCAGCAAGTCTTCGCGGCGAGTGGATGAGCGTTCGATATCCACAGCAGGGAAGGCGCGGCGTTCCTGCAATTTGCGGGAGAGGATCAATTCCATATTGCCAGTGCCTTTGAATTCTTCGTAGACAACATCATCAAGGCGGGAGCCGGTATCTACTAGGCAGGTCGCAATGATCGTCAGTGAGCCGCCATCTTCCACGTTGCGCGCTGCACCAAAGAAGCGCTTGGGTGGATACAACGCCGAAGGATCCATACCGCCAGAGAGTGTACGACCCGAAGGATTGACGACCAGGTTATAGGCGCGAGCGAGGCGGGTAATCGAGTCCATTAAGATTACCACATGGCGCCCGATCTCCACCAAACGCTTAGCCCGCTCTAAGGCCAGTTCTGCTGTGCGCACATGGGAAGTAACGGGTTCATCGAAGGTAGAAGCGACCACTTCGGCATCTACAGAGCGATCCATGTCAGTCACTTCTTCGGGGCGTTCACCGATCAATGCAATGATCAGATGTACGTCAGGATATTTTGTTGAAATTGAATTTGCAATTTGCTTGAGAATTGTAGTCTTGCCCGCCTTGGGAGGAGAAACGATCAATCCGCGCTGGCCTCGGCCTATGGGTGCAATTAAGTTGATCAAACGAGGAGCTAATGTAGCCTGGTCAGTTTCAAGATCAAAACGTTTATCTGGAAAAATTGGGGTGAGATTTTCAAAAACCACTCTACGGGCGCCGATCTCTGGTTCCAAGCCGTTGACCGATTCTACTTTGAGCAACCCGAAATGTCTTTCACTTTCACGCGGAGGACGCACTTGTCCGATCACTAAATCGCCTGCGCGAAGATCATATTTTCTTAATTGCGCCTGCGAAACATACACATCCTGATCGCTAATTCTATAATTTGTGGCTCTCAAAAAGCCAATGCCTTCGCTCATAATTTCCAAAATACCGCCGCGCAGTTCAATGCCTTCTTTTTGTGCTTCCGCTTCGCGGATGAGCATGGCGAGGGTCTCTTTTTTCAAACGGTTGAAGTTTGGAATGTTGAAACTCTTCGCCATTGCGCGTAATTTTGACAGCGGTTCATTCTCTAGTTCAAGTATTTTCATTTTTAGTTTCTCTTGGAATTGTGGGATGTGAATGCAAAACTAACCAGCTTCCCCCGTTTGGCAGGCTGGTGATTTTCCTTATGATGTTGGTGAAAATGGGAGTTCGGTCAAGTTTCTCGTTACAATTTCCAAACACAATTGAATTATGCGTGGCACCCTAAAAAAATTAGTTTTCAAATATCAGGGGAAGTAACTGAATTATAGCACTTCCACCAAAGCGATGCAAGCATTCAAAAATCAAGCTTTCTCTTCAAGAATACGATTTTGCAAATCCAATAAACGGCGATACATACCATCCTTGTTTATTAATTCGGTATGCGTACCGCGCTCCACAATCTGCCCATGATTCATGACGAGAATTTCATTCAAATTTTCCAAGCCGATGAGTCGGTGGGTGATAAGTAACGAAGTCTTCTGTTTCATCACATTGAACAATGTTTCAAGCACTTGTTGCTCGGTGAGCGGGTCTAGGTTTGCTGTCGGTTCATCGAGGATCAGGATCGGCGCATCTTTGATGAGAGCGCGCGCAATTGCCAGGCGTTGGC
Organism: uncultured Anaerolinea sp.; assembly: GCA_964534345.1. Taxonomy (GTDB): domain Bacteria; phylum Chloroflexota; class Anaerolineae; order Anaerolineales; family Villigracilaceae; genus Villigracilis. Next base: position 175 of record CAZHOX010000210.1, on the reverse strand, counting down.
GTTCGCCGCCAGAGAGACGCAACCCTTGCTCGCCGATCATGGTGTCATAACCTTTTGGCAGGCTCATAATGAGATCGTGAATCTGTGCGGATTTGCACGCCGCTTCCACTTCTTCTCTTGTGACTTTTTTGCGGGCGAAGCGCAGATTTTCAAAAATGGATGTGTTGAAGAAGTA
>CAZHOX010000209.1:0-5403 GCA_964534345.1 uncultured Anaerolinea sp. | reverse complement strand
GTCTCCATGAACCACGAGGCGCGGAAGATGGTGTAGGGCACGCCGCTGGATTTGAGAGCCGCTTCGCCCCTGACCTTTGACCTGCTCTCTGGCGTATCCGCCTTTTCCTCGCTGACGGCGTACGCCGAGATCAACGTGACCCGCCCAACGTTTTTCTCTTTTGCGATGTCGGCAATATCGCGCACAGCCAAGTGATCCATGCGCTCAAAGTCTGCTTCGGTGGGACCACCTTTCAAGCTGATGTGGACTCCATCCACACCAGTGAGTGCGGAGCGAACAGAATCAAGATTATCTACATCGCCTTGGATGAGTTCGTAGCCTTCGCCGAGTAATTTCTTTGCTTTTTCAGGATTGCGAACCAATAGGCGAACATCGAATCCATCTGCTTTGAGTTTCTGTGCAACAGGCTTGCCAAGCATACCTGTACCGCCGATGACGAGGATCGTTTTATTTTGCATGTGAAATTATTCTTTCTAATATGCTTAATGGATTTGATTGAGAACCATTTCGGCTTCTTCGCGCGACGAGAAATTTCCTGTCAGAATCTTGTGCTTGTCTCTAAAATAGAGTTCGAGGCTATAAGTATTAGGCCCGCTATCCCAATTATGTTCGCGCACCTCAGATTTGATTATGTCGTCGAACGAATAGGACTTCATCCGCAAGGCACTAACAGCGGTTTCGTAACGATGGATAATAATTCGAGTGTCAAGGTTAATTATGGTGGTCTGATTTAATCCGAGGACTGCCGCACCAATAAACGCAAGGCTGACAGAAATCGCACCGAGGGAAATGATAAGAAAGAACAGGGTTGTGATGGTGAAGCCTGTCCAGCCTGGTTTAATGAGCAATTCGTAAGGAGCCAGCCAAGGCAATAACCCAATGACGCAAAGAAATACGCGCAGCCCAGTGGATACAGTTTCTGTGATTTCGATCTTGTCTTTGGTTTGGGTAATAGTTGACATAAATACCTCCACTTTTTGAAGCTTTACCTACACAAAGCCTTAGCTAGCAGTAACTACCTGTTTTCTGCTCATCAAAATCATGGAAGTGATGATGACAACATCCTGCGCGAAGTGGATCGCCCATGCGATGAGGAATCCCTGTGTTTCAATGAGGCTCATTGCCAGCAGCCAGCCAAGGAACCCAGCCATAAGCGCGCCAACCACACCACTTGGCATTCCAAAGTAATGTGGAACGCCGAATACAATGCCAGAAATCAGGATGATGACCGAGACCGAGAAAATTCCATACAGCGGCGAGACGATTCCAATTCTGAAGATGGCTTCTTCTGAAAAGGCGTTCGCAACCGAGAATGGGATTGACCAAAGCAGGCTGAATAAAAAGTAGCGGTAATCTACACCCGCCTTTTTCAATTGGAAGAACATAAAAATACCCGTGCCAAGGGTAATAAATAACCCAATACTGGTGGCAATCTCCAGCCAGGTTTCGTTGCCAGTGACGCCAAGCCATGCGATCTTGCTGATATGCATGTTGACATCACCCATGCGGAAGAAGTGCCTGAAGTTTTCAGGGTTGAGAAAAAAGGTGAGCAGTAAAACAATCGCGGCCAACATCAGTTGCAGGGACTGAAATTTGATTTGGTAATCAACTGTCTTATCCGAGTGAAGGGCGGTTTTGATCTTGGCAGTAACAGGCCGAAGGGAGAAAATGCCAGCAATTGCCAGACCAATAATCAGGGCGGTGAGAAGCGGTGTCATATCAATCTCCATTTTGGTAATTACATCTTGTTCAATAGTTCCAGTGCATGACGTTCTGGTTCATTGCCTTGATATGTTCCGACAATGCCACCTTGTTCATCCAACACGGCGAGGCCTACAATTTTGCTCGTATCTCCCAGGCCAAAGCCTTTCGTTACTTTTCCATCCCAATCAGGCAGGATGATGACATAATCTCGCGGAGCCTCTCCTTGCGGAATGGATTTGCCTGCATTTTCATACGATTCACGCATGGATTTCTCAGCAAAACCACGGAAAAGCTTTGGCACAGAATGTAGGTCCACAATGTTGGCGATGATGATGGATGCACATGCCTGATATTTATCAACAGATCGAATCGCTTGATTGATCCGTTCTGCATCTTTGGCAGTATCGGCGGTATGAAAGAGCAACACACTGCGCCTGCCAATGGAGTTGAGATTTAGCTCGCGTCCCGAGCCAACGGCTTTGAGAGTTGGTAATTGGTGATGAGTAATTGGTGATTGCTTCGCGGGCGTAGCCTTTATTTCCACTGGCGACTGACCACTATTCACTGATTCCTGTTCGCTGATTCCTTCACTTGGAGCGGTCATCAAAGTTACAGCGGTTCCGTCCATGTATCCGAGAGCCATGCGAGATGTATCACGGCCTGAAAGTAGCGCGGCACTCATGCCTCCGCCAAATGTCCATGCGCCAGTGAGGAAGAGATTACGGATCGGTGTTTTGGCGCTCAAGCGGGCACCATAGGTGTTATCTACAGTTTGTTCGGTGCCATAAATTGCACCGCCAATATTGCGGCTATAACGCCAATTGGTGATGGGTGTGCCGACTTCGATGTACTTGATGGATTTGCGTACATCAGGAATGATCTCCTCTACGCGGTCAAGTAACACTTCTGTTGCCGCATTTTTCAACTCGTTGTACTGCGGGTTGTCACTATACTTTTCAAGGTTACCACCTGTGCCCCATTGATTGTCGGTGTTCCAATCAGCGAGCGAAAAGATATTTAATACCGAACCGCCTTCCGGTGCGCAATCGGGGTCAGCGATGTCGTAGTTGGTAATTGAAAGTGCAGTGCGGTCAAAGTGCCCGTCAAGCGCGGCCTGATAATCCTTGTTGAAATCATATCCTTTTGACACGAACAATTCGTGATTCATCCAACCCTCAGAACGCAGGTTGCGGTCAAGCCCAAGATATAAAACAAAATTTGAAACAGACGGCCTTGCTTCGTCAATCCTGCGGACATAGTCTACAGGAAGATGCTCACGCCCTACGAATTTGAGCATGGTGTCAGGAGAATTGGCATTGCTGATGATGACATCCGCCTCGACGCGCAAACCCTTTTCTGTCTCTACTGCCACAGCGCATCCGTCTTTAATCTCGATCTTGTTGACTGTTTGCTTATAGCGAATCTCACCTCCAAATTTTTTGAAAGTAGCCTCAAGCGCACGGCTCATCGCCATACTCCCGCCTTCAGGGTAATATGCACCGATAAGATGATAACTAACCCAAGGGAAAATAAAAATGGCAGCGTTGAGCGCTTCGGGCGGCAACCCATAGTATCCCCACAAAGTAGAAAAGACGGCTTTTAGTTCAGCATCTTGAATGAACTGGTTCATATATTCATCCCAAGAGATGGACATGGCAGAAAGCATTTTTGGGTATAAAGCTGGCATCTTCTCCAACGGTGGACGAATGCCCGCATCACCTTCTGCGCCAAAACGGCGAACTTGCCAGTAAGTTTCCACCATGTCTGCGATCAAATTGTGAATACCTTCGCTTTCATGAGGGAATAGGCGCACCAGTTCAGTTTCATACTGCACAATATCTGCATGAGCAACAATTTCATGCTTTGGGAATCGCGCCGTATAAAATGGGTCCATGCGATGAAAGTGGACCTGGTCTAGCACTTCCAGATCCTTCAATGCGGCATATGCCCATCCACCTGGGGCTGCACCATCCAATGCGTGCAAGGCAACTTCAAAGCGATACTTTCCACGCCGAAATTCATGAGCATACCCACCCGGAACAGTATGGTGCTCAAGCACGAGAACTTTCTTCCCCGCCTTTGCGAGGTATCCAGCAGCGCTGAGCCCTCCCAGACCTGCGCCAATGACGACCACATCAAATTTTTCAATCATAGTCTCCTACCCTTCCTTGGGTAATTCCATTTTTGGCAATTTACGAACACGCGGCAATGTTTTTTTCAACCACGCGATTTCGTTCTCGTAATAGTCAGTACCGTAATCCAAAGTGAGCTGCCAGAGGTCACGCAAACGCTTGATGCCAACCTGCTTATAGTTCTCATCAATATTTGCCTGCGCGATCTGGCATTGATTCAAATATTCTTGAATGGCTTCAATTCTTTTTTCAAATAAAGTAATGATGTCATCATTCGTAATTCCATGTGCAAAGAAGACCTGAATCAACCACGCCTCACGTTTGATCTCCAATGGCAGCGGCGTGGATACCCAGCGAAGTAGTTCGCCTCTTCCCTTCCCTGTGATCTGATACTGTTTTCTGTTGGGCTTTCCTTCCTGTTGAATGACTTGTGATTCCACAAGGCCGTCTTTTTCCAGCGTCTCCAATGCCTTGTAAATGTGGCTCTGAGTGGCAGACCAAAAATGTGTAATTGATTGGTCGAAAAACTTTTTCAAGTCATAGCCAGACATGGGCTGGTATTCGAGAAAACCGAGGATGGCGTGTGAAAGTGGCATTTAATTCTCCTTGTACGTAACGGGATAAAGGCTTGTCTTAGGCAGCGCAGACTATATCAACTCCACAAGACAGGTTTGGCAACCATGAGGAAAGTGATAACGATGGTCAAAAGGACAATAGAGGTTCCAAGGACAATTCCGTTTCGGGCAACGCGCTGATATTCGGCATCGTCCGCACCTTTGGCTTCGGCAAGCTGCTGTTGTTTCTTGAGCATGGGCGCATAAACGAACAAACCAAGAATGGAAATGACGATGTATATACCCAGTGCAATGCTCATCCACGGCGTGGAATAATGGATGACACCGCCGAGCCTCATCATGATTTCGCCTGTGATATAGGCAAGTACATACGATGGATTTGCGATCCAGTTATCAAGTAAACGGATAGTGCTGATGGTAAAGACCAGTGTTTCGCGGTTTTTGGGGACACGCATGAACCAGGGAAAGTAGGTGAGGTTGGCGCCAAGCGAGACAATAGCGCAGAGAATGTGGATCCATTTGATGATTGCGTAGAGTTGCATTTTTTCTCCTATTTATATATCTATATAGATATATTACTTAGTAGATTTATATCTGTCAAGGGTTAATATAAAAAATCCCCCGAAGGTTCGGGGGACTTAATTTTCTAAAACGTTTCTATTTTTCAGAGCCATAAATGGGTGGAGCCACTGGTTGTAATTCCCAACCAATCCATCCTTTACGGAAGAAAAACATAAGCGCAGAACCAGAGATCAAACAAAGGGCATTGATCAAGATTGCCGTTTGTGTGCCAAGATGTTCGGCGCTATAGCCAATTGCGATAGACGAAATAGGCTGTAACCCAAATGTAAGCATGGTAAAGAGGCTGATGATACGCGCGCGCATATTTCCTGGGGCCAAGAGTTGAAGCACTCCAAGGCCAGTTGTCAACACAAGAGGCGCGCCAAGGCTAATGAAGAAAATTGCAGCCATTGATAATGCCAGCCATGTAG
>CAZHOX010000208.1:0-5460 GCA_964534345.1 uncultured Anaerolinea sp. | reverse complement strand
GGCCAAACCAGGCATGGTTGAGTTGATGCCTGTATAATCGGACATCAACCCTACCCCATGTGAGGATATCAATGGATTCTTTCTCAGAGCGCCGTAAGGCGATTCTTTATCTTGCGCTCGCCGCCATTTTATGGAGCTCAAGCGGACTGTTCGTAAAAATATTGGATTGGCAGCCGATCTCGATCCTGGCTGGACGCAGTTTCTTCGCGAGTATCGTTTTTCTGTTCTACCTGCGGCGCATCCCGACTCGTTTTAGCATGTGGCAGTTACTGGCAGCTTTGATGTTCATCCTGACACAGTTCCTGTTCATCACATCCACCAAATTAACCACAGCTGCCAACGCCATCTTCCTGCAATACACAATGCCCATTTACGTGGTCCTACTCGCATATTGGTTCCTCGGCGAAAAACCCACCCGCACCGACTGGCTCTCCATGCTGGTCATTTTCATTGGGCTGGCGCTCTTCTTTGGCGATGAACTCAGCGCCGAGGGATTCTACGGCAACCTGCTTGCCATCCTCAGCGGCGTGACCGGTGCGATCATGATGATCTCCTTCCGCGCACAAAAGAATGGCAACCCAGCCGAGAGCAACCTCATTGCCTTTCTTTTCACTGCCACTTTAGGTTTTCCCTTCATCATGAAAGAAACGTGGACGGTCAATAGCTGGCTCATCCTTGCTTTCCTCGGCATCGTTCAGATCGGGTTTGCCTTCATCTTCTTTACCAAAGGCATCAAGCATATCCCTGCGCTCGAAGCGAATTTGATTGGCACGCTGGAGCCAGTGCTAAACCCCATTTGGGTATTCCTATTCTACGGCGAGAGCATGGGGGGATTCGCTCTGGTCGGAGGATTGGTCGTTTTAGCAGGAGTCATTTTGAGCGCGGTGGGAAGCGCAAAGTCCACAAAAGAAGAACAGCAAGCCTAACGTCTCGATCATCAAAAAAAACAGGAGATACTTCTTGTCCCCCAAACTCTCTTACACCATCTGGTTCACCCAGCGCACAGGCAGCACCTTGCTTTACAAAGCCATCGAATCAACAGGCATGGCGGGAGTGCCACGCGAATGGTTCAACTGTCCGCCAGACTTGCTCACGACATTTAGAAAGACAAGCCACGCCGAGCTTCAAGACTATTTATACAAACTTGGATGCACGCCCAATGGAGTCTTTGGCATCAGCCATTCCTTTTACGAACCGCACTTCAGCCAGTTGACTGAAACGCTTCGGGGCTTCCCTGCGGCTGGGTCTGCCCCATTGGAGCGGACAGCCCTCTGGGAGCGGGTCTTCCCCAATCACCGCCACATCTTTATGACTCGGCGTAACAAGGTGCGTCTTGCCGTCTCGTGGTGGCGGGCGATCCAATCTGGCGAGTGGCATGTACCCACAGACCAAGCCCGCACACCTGTTGACCTCTCGGACAAGTATTCTTTCGATGCCATCAACCATCTTTACAATGAATGTTCCATGCGCGAAGCAGGCATACAGGAATTCTTCACCGAAGGCGGCATCACCCCGCTCAATATTTTCTACGAAGACTTCACCCAAAATTACGAAGGGACCGTGCGCACCATCCTCAATTATCTGGAACTGGATTCCAAATCCGCGCTCATTGCGTCACCTGCCCTCACCAAACTCGCCGATGGCATCACCGAAGAATGGGCGCAACGCTTCCGCGAAGAACGCCAGAATGGCTGGCCCAATCGCGGATGGTGATCGTCAATGCACAATAAATTACAATCCAGATACCATGCAAACTGACCTACTCCTGAAACGGCTCAAGACTTTTGAGTTCCTGCGCGGACTCGATGATGAGACTCTGTCTGTGCTGGCAAAAAGCGCGGCATGGAAAGTCTTTCCGCCGAATGCGGTTATATTTTGGGAAGGGGACGTGGAAACGAATCTGTTCTATCTGGAATATGGTTCGCTCAAAGCCATGCGCACTTCGCCCGATGGGCGTGAGCAGGTGCTGAGTTTTCTCAGCCCGGGTGAAGTGTTCAATGAGTTGGGCGTGTTTGCAAAGAAGCCCAACCCTGCCACGGCGGTGGCTTTGGAAGAATCGGGCATTTGGTTAATCCCGCGCAAGGCGTTGGAGGAGATCGTGGCGGCGCATCCACACACAGCGATGCAAATCATCGAGCGGATGGCGGAGCGTATCATCGGGCTTGTCACGCTGGCATCGGATCTGTCGCTGAAAACTGTTGAGGCGAGATTCATTCAGTTGTTGTTGGAGCAGGCTGAGGGTGATGTGATCGAGCGTCGTCGTTGGACGAATCAGACTGAGTTGGCGGCACGGCTTGGGACGGTCCCCGATGTGCTGAGTCGGGTCATCCGTGAATTGACGAAGGCAGGGCTGATCGAAATGGACAGGCAGCAAATCCGCATTTTGAATCAGGCGGGTTTGATTGAGAGAGGAAAAATTCGGGAAGAATAAAGATTGAGGCGGGAAACCCGACAAAAGTCGGGGCGGGAAGCGGGGGAAAGCGATAAAGTTTGGCATATCAAAAAGGAGTTCATATGCCAGACATCTATTTCATAGACACAAAATCCAAAGCGGTCTTTTCGAGCGATGGACCCAAGCCACAGTTCCTGCTCAATGCTGAGAATTTCAAGGTATTGGTTGTAGGGTTGGAAGCGGGTCAACAACTTCCGCTGCACCCTGGCGAAGCGGCGATGTACCACTTCCTCGAAGGCGAAGGCTTGATGTTCATTGACGATGAGACCTTCGATATTAAACCCGGTGTGACGGTGGTTGCAGCCAGCGGGGCGAAGCGCGGCATGACAGCAAAAACCCGCATCGTATTTCTGGGTTCAAAAGGAGCAGCATGACTTCGATCAAGATCGCGGCGGGGCTTGCTTTTATGATCGGCGCGTTTTCAATTTTCGCGGGCGGAATGGCGATGCGCGGTTGGAACCCGGGCTGGAGTGTGTTGAAGTGGCTGCCTGTATATAACTTCGGCATGGGAATTTTGACGGTTCTCATTCCCGCCATTCTGATCTGGAAGAATCATCCGCTTGCTTTTGTGGCAGCGATTATCTTCTTCGGAATTCACTTGATCGCAACCGCAATTCTTTTACTGGCGTTCCGTGAAGTTGTGGCAACACAAAGTTTGCTGGCTATGTCGTTTCGCCTGATCGTTTGGATAATCATTCTCGTGTTGATGTATTTCACGAAGAATACAATCATTTATAAATAAGGAAAAAATAAAATGTCAATTCCATATATCTTTACCACTTTGTTTTATACATTTGTCGGGCTGTTCATTGCGGCAGATGCTTCACTGGTCAGTTTCAACTTGATCAGCGCCTTCCCCGCCTTGCGCTGGGTGCGTGTTCACTTCATTACGCTGGGCATTCTTTCACAGGTCATCTTCGGGCTGTTGCCCACGTTGGTTGCTGGTCAGGCAAAGAAACCGCGCCCTGCCATACGCTGGGATATCTGGCTTTTGCTCAATACAGGGTTTGCCTTGTTGATCGCGGGCTTTTCAAGCATGAACCATCCGTTGATTCTTACAGGCGGTGTATTGGTTTTCATCGCCACTGCTTTGTTGCTCGCGCAATTATGGAACCTGCGCGGCGGAGAAATGCCAGCCAGCTTGAAATTCTACATCACGGGTGTTTCCTATCTTTTGTTGGGCATCATCCTTGGCACAGGCATCTTTCTCAATTGGAGCACGGCGCTGCACATCCGTGTACCGCTTGAAGTTCACATCCATGCCAACTCGTGGGGTTTCATGTCGCTGGTCTTTGCAGGCCTGCTAGTAGATTTCATTCCCATGATCACAGGCAAACCGCTCGGCGAAAAGAAAGCCATTGACTCGATCTACTGGGGTATGACCCTCGGCGCATTCGGTATCATCCTTGGTCCGTGGATTCCTGCCAACATCAGCGAACCACCAACAGTTGCAGGTTTGATCCTGCATTTGGCAGGGACGATCTGGCTGGTCGTTTTGATGATCCGCGCCCTCAAAGCAAGTGGACATCTCTCGCAGGCAGGCGGCTGGCATTTGGTCGCTTCGTATGTGTGGATTTTGATGCCCGTGCTGGTTGCCCCCACGATCTTATTGAAGCTCATCCCAAGCGGACCCGTCGAATCGACCGCGCCTCAACCTTTAATTTATGGCTGGGTTTTCCAATTTGGCATTGCCCTCATCCCATACATTTTCCGCCGCACCCTGCTCAAAGAGAAAAATCCCGCGCTTGGTGGAAGCTGGCTCACGCTCGCCCTGTTGGCTCTCGGCGGGCTGATCATCTGGATCAGCATCTTCTCCCCGATCGAAAGCATTCTCTATGGAATCGGGTTTATCCTGTACACTGCCGCCTTCATCCAACCGCTCAAAGAATTACTCGATATCGTCCGCAAGGCGACAATGAAATTCGAAGGGGCGTAAATTACAAATAGGTAGCGAGTTCTAAACAAGACCTCCGAAATTCATTAAATTTCGGAGGTCTTTGCAATCAGAACACATGGCAAACGGATGTGAAATTATTGCAAGATATAATCGAGAAATAACATCAACAGCAATTGCATCCATGAGACCCAAACTTGCAGATGATGTCTCTGAACATTGGGCACAGCCTTTTAGCGTAGAACGCCAGAACGGCTGGACAAATCACAGATGGCAATTTTCTTTTCAGACAGTCAATGAACCTGAATAAAAATTCAGGTGTTATCTTCAGTAACTATTTATCGGTAAAAGGAGTTGACTATGAAAATCAGCGCCCGTGTTGACAATAGCGAAGGCAAGCACCACGTTACTTTGACCACAAACGATAATTCTCATTCCATCAGCATCCCCTCAAAGTCAAGCGGACTCGGCTCCAGCGCCAACGGCGGAGACTTACTCTTCCTCGCGCTGGCAACCTGCTACTGCAATGACATCTACCGCGAAGCCGCGAAACAGAATATTCAAGTGAAAAAGGTGGAAGTGGAAGTAAGCGGCGATTTCGGCGCGGAAGGCGAAGGCGCAAGCAATGTGACGTACAAAGCCAAGGTTCATGCCAAAGGGACGGAAGAAGAGATCCGCGCATTGATGGAGCATACGGACACTGTCGCTGAGATTCAGAATACGCTAAGAGCAGGGACAGATGTCAAATTAAGCGGGGTCGAGATCGTGTCAGAATAAAAAAGGCTTCCAAGGATCAGCCAACAATCTTCCAGTACGAATCTTTGCGAATCACTTTCCCATCGCGGAATTCGTAGTGGTCACAGCCGCGGACTTTGAGGCGTTCACCAGATGGCAGAGTACCCGTCAACAACCATTCGGAAACGCCCATATTACCTGAAACCCAATGACGGTCTTCCCCGTAATGCACATCGGGAACGGTCTCAAATCTGGTAGCCAAGCCCTTTCGAACTGCTTCCTTGCCCACATACCTTGTCCCCCACGGCTCAGACCCCTTGGGCATATCCAACGAGCTATCCTCATGAAAAAAGGACATGATCCGATCCAGATCATGATC
>CAZHOX010000207.1:3577-5537 GCA_964534345.1 uncultured Anaerolinea sp. | reverse complement strand
GATGAAACGCATGGCCGCCAGCGAAGAGACATGCACAAAGCGCTTCACACCTGCACGGATGGCGGCATCCAACACACGGCGCGTGCCGAGCACATTCACCCGCCACGCTTCTTCGCGCGAGACGTTGTTGGTCACGATAGCGGCGGTGTGGATGACAAGATCGCAGCCAGCCAGAGCGGCCTCCCACTCTTCGGGGCGTGAGACATCACCAGCGACAACATTGGCAGAAGCATCGGCACGGACATCGAGTCCGCAGGTCTGTGCGCCCAGTTCGTGATATTTTACTGAAAGAGCACGCCCCACAAACCCAAGCGCACCCGTGATGAATACTTTACGATAGCGAGTCTGATTCATTTCCCTGCCCCGAGTCTCTGTCTGCGGATTTGTTCAAGACGCTTCATTCCGCGCCGTTTCATGGGTTCATACAACCAAAGCATGATCGACGGATTGAGATGATTCAACTTGGTCAGCCAGCCGCGCCAGCGTGGGAGATTGATCTCGAGCGGCTTGTCGCGCATGGCTTTCCAAAAGGCTTGCTCCAAGTCCTGCACTGTGAGCGTGACGCCGGTGTACGTCAGCGCAACTTCTTCGTTACCGCTTTCAAGATGTTTTTGCATGAGCGGCGTATCAACGAGGTCGGGAGATATCACAGTGACGCAAATGCCCATCGTCCGCCACTCAATTGCGGCGGCGATCGAGGCGTTTCTTAATCCACTTTTAGCAGCCGAGTAAAGCGAATTCCCTGGCGTGGGAGATAATCCCGCAAGGGAAGCGACATTGATGATGTGGCCGCTTCGCTGCTTTGCCATCACATCTCCGACAAGCCGCATGCCAACGAGCGGACCTTTGAGGTTGATGTCGATGACCCAATCAATATTCTCGATGGGCTGTCCCAGAAAAAAAGCCTGTCGCCCGCCGCCGGCGATGTTGAAGAGATAGTCAATGCGCCCAAAGTGTTGAAGGGTGTCATCAACAACGTGTTGCCATTGCTCGGTTGAGCGGATGTCCAATGTGTGCAGGCGCAGGGACTCGCTGGGCGTGAACGCTTCGCGCAATCCCTGCTCGTTGATGTCAGCAAGCACAAGATGATAGCCGCCCTGTTTCAGCAGGGTGCTTGCCCAATGTTTGCCGATGCCGCTGGCAGCGCCGGTGATGACCGCCGTTTTGAATGTCATTTTTATGATGGATTACTTGTTGCCATTTCCCGCGCCTTCTTCTCATTGACTAAAGCCATCAAAGCCCAGCCAATGACCAAAAAAGCGGCAATCGAAAGAATCGCAAGACGATGGCCAGATTGTTCTGCAAGTTCAATGCTCTGTCCTTTGGATTGATACCAGAGAGTCAGTTCAGCGGCGAGATAACCAAATACAGCAGGTCCAATGAACGAGGAGGTACGTCCGGTGAGGGCGAAGAAACCGAAAAATTCTCCGCTCTTGCCTTGCGGGGCAAAGGTGGCGACCATTGCGCGGCTGACCGATTGAACGCCCGCCATGGCGATGCCAACAAATCCGCCGATGATGAAGAAGTGTGTCTGGTTTTGTGCGAAGTACAAAGCCATGATGCAGGCCACCATCAACAAGATCGAAATAGTGAGGGAGCGTTTACCGCCAAAACGATCTTGCAAGTTTCCAAAAAGCAGCGCACCGATGACGTTGGTAGCTTGAACAAGAATGAAGAAGATGATCAATCCGGTTTGTTGAAGACCGAACAGCACTGCGCCAAGAATTGCTGCAAAATCAAGCGCGATGATCACGCCTTCATTGTAGACAAGGTAGGCAAGCATGAATTTCAGAAATTCACTGAATCCGCGCGCTGCTTTGATGGTCTCTCGCAATTGTTTGAATGCAACGCTGAAGACATTCTCACCAGGCGGGAGTTTTTGCGGTTTTGCACGCTCATTGAGATGCAAGAAGATCGGGATCGACGCAAGCGCAAAGAAAATAGCAGTGGCAACGAGTGA
>CAZHOX010000207.1:0-3477 GCA_964534345.1 uncultured Anaerolinea sp. | reverse complement strand
CAGCACCATCTTCCCACCGCGGCTGGCAACGGATTTGGCAGTTGTCACAAGCATCCGAATTCCTATGGATGCGAGAAAAACCACGCCGGATAAATCTACAACCATGCGGATGTTTTCACCTGAACAATATCCTGTAAATTGGGTCTCGATCTTCCCCGTGCCAATGATGTCCAATTCTCCGGCGAGCTTTATCAAGCCTATGCCATTGTCGAGTTCGCTATAATGGATTTCCATTTACTTCACCTGTGTTTTGAGAGTTGAACAATTATATTAAAGTAAGCAGGAAATACTGTTAACAACAGGTTATGGTTTCGAGATTGGCAGGCAAAATATATTCAATAAAAAAGGCAGCGGGGCCGCTGCCTTTTTTATTAGACCTGCTCAAAATGGCAGGGCAATTCCCAACAACTTCAACCCGGCATAGATCATCAACAAACCCACCACTGCAGCCCAGGGAGCACGGCGCGCCAACTCCAGCAACACATCCCAAAACGAAGCGGCTTGCAAAGTCATCGCAGTAACAGCAGGTTTTATCACACCCAACCAAACCAGCACCGAAACGATCTCCATTCCAACACCAACCAAAATCAACAAATAGGCAACAAATGTTTGCATGTGAAATCTCCTTTCAACGGTTAATGGGTACATGGCTCATTAATTCAGTATAGAACAATCACCCATCAGATTCAAGAGAAATCCCAAACGGGTGATTGAAAATGGAATTTTCAAAGCGTATACTGGTATTGTCGTCGCTCATTTTATTGGAACAGCAAAAGGAGAACGAATGCACACGCATCACTCAGTTTTATGTATCACTCCCCCTCACATGCTTCAAGAAATTGTCCGTAACGGTTCTTCCATTCAGCGCGATCTTGCATTGCGGACGCTGATCACATCCGAGCAGATGCGCGGCCAACGGCGCATTATGAAGTCCATGGCTTCCTTCTTAACAACAGTCGCCCCCGCTGGGAATAAAGAACGCACCATTTATGATGCAAAAAATGGGTCAACCCTCCCTGGCACATTGGTTCGCAGCGAAGGTGACCTCGCCTCTTCCGACCCGGCAGTCAATGAGGCCTACGATGGATCAGGCGTCACCTACGATCTCTATTTCGATATCTATGGCCGTAACTCGATCAATAACAATGGACTCAAACTCGAATCAACTGTCCATTATCAAAAGGGATACGACAATGCCTTCTGGGATGGCAAGCAAATGGTCTACGGCGATGGCGATGAAGACCTGCCCCCAGCCGAAAGATTATTCAACCGATTCACCATTGCATTGGATGTGATCGGCCACGAACTAACCCACGGCGTCACCCAATACGAAGCCAATCTCGCTTATTGGGATCAATCTGGCGCACTCAACGAATCCTTATCCGATGTATTCGGCTCACTGGTCAAACAATATCAACGCAAGCAAAGCGCCAACCAAGCCGATTGGATCATTGGCGAAGGCTTGTTCACACCCAACATCAATGGAGTCGGCATCCGTTCCATGAAGGCCCCCGGCACCGCCTACAATGACCCCGTCCTCGGCAAAGACCCGCAGCCCGCACACATGAATGACTACGTCCGCACCGTGGAAGACAACGGCGGCGTACACATCAACTCCGGCATCCCCAACCATGCCTTCTACATCACAGCGCTGGAAATTGGCGGCAACGCCTGGGAAAAAGCAGGGCGCATCTGGTACAAGTCCCTCACCGATAAACTTCAAGAACGCTCCACCTTCCAACAAGCATGCGATCTCACCTACGAAACAGCCGGCGAACTGTACGGCGTCAATAGCCTCGAACAACAAGCCGTCAAAAAAGGATGGGCTGAAGTTGGAATCACAACCGGCGGAGACGCCCCCACAGGATGCCTAAGCACCATCCTAAGCATCTTCGGCATCAAAGCCACGGCAGAAAAATAATGCGGATACACTTTGAACGATCCGGCGGATTCATGGGATTAAAATCCAGCCTGCTTCTAAATCTGGATGAATTGCCCTTCGATCAAGCCCAAACCTTGCGCCTGCTTCTGGACGAATCGCAGTTTCTCACGCTGCCAGAGAATCCACCTACGCATTCCACACCTGACGGATTCCACTACACCATCACCGTTGAAACAGAGCGAATAACCCACACCATCCACACCACTGACGCAAATATCCCAGATGAATTACGCCCGCTCCTTGAATATCTTTCCCAAAGGGCGCGGCCTCAGCGCAAATCTCATACATAGAAAAAAGAGGCCGATGACCCTTGAACATCACCGGCCTCTTCTCGTTTATTCGTCAGACATCCCTACGATGGCAGTTTTATGATCATAAAATACTGGAATAATACGGGAAACCCCTACCAATTCCAGCACATCCAACACATTATGCTGCGGGTTCAGTAATGCCATTTTTCCTCCGCGCTGCTTAACCATTTTCGCAGTACGGATCAACATCGGAATCCCAATGGATGAAATGTAACTGACATTTGAAAGGTCCACCAATACATTATGATTCCCTTCCACACAAGTACGGATGAAATCCACTTCCACGTTGTATACCCCGGTACCGTCCAACTGCCCATTTAAAATGATGAGTCGTAACCCTTGCTCAACCTCACTGATCTGAAGCTTCATACCACCTCCCGCGGATAATTAATTATACAAGAAATGGAAAATCTCAATCACAGCACTTTGTGCTATAATCCGCGCCACGATGTACAACCGCATCCAATTTGCCAATCATAATAATGATAATGACGATCCCTGTATCGTTGGGCGAAGCGTTGCTGGTTGACAAATAACTCAAGTCAAATCAAATCGCCCGACGCAAATGCGCAGGGCGATTTATTTTATCTAAACCTTTAACCACAAAGGACACGACACTTGCACCACACTGCGTTTGGTGCAGTGCAGGTGAGAGCACAAAGGTGGAAAGATTTGCACAACGTGAAGACTCCTTTTAGCTTTTCTTAGTGTCCCCTAGTGACCTTCGTGGTTAAAAATTTTTCGGAGGAGCACCATGTACAGAACTCATACTTGTGGAGAATTACGAGCCAACCACGCCGGACAGACTGTGACATTGTCTGGCTGGGTCAATCGTCGGCGTGACCACGGCGGGGTGGCATTTTTTGACCTGCGTGACCGCTCAGGTACCATCCAGATCACCATCAACCCAGACCTGCCCAAAGAAGTATTGGATCAGGTCGCCAATGTCCGCTTTGAGTGGGTCTTGCAAATAGAAGGACTCGTTCAGAAACGGCCTGATGGCATGGCTAACCCTAAAATGGAAACGGGCGAGATCGAGATCATTGCCAAAAATGTGACCGTCCTCAACCCTGCCAAGACTCTGCCCTTCATGGTCAGTTCGGATGCAGACCTGCCAGACGAAAATATGCGCCTTAAATATCGCTACCTTGACCTGCGCCGCGAGCGCCTGACCAAGAACATGGTGCTGCGCCACAAGGTCATCAAATTCATGCGTGATTATCT
>CAZHOX010000206.1:0-5594 GCA_964534345.1 uncultured Anaerolinea sp. | reverse complement strand
CGGCTCGATATTTTCTCGCACATGTCCCGCCGCGCCACGCGGACGATCTGGCTGAACCCCGAACCGCCATTGATGTGGAATGGTGATAGCGACATGCCGAAGTATGCTCCGCTGTGCAGCAATGTGTTGAAGGTCAGTAATTTGCGGGAACTGGCAGAGGCAGTGGACGAAATGATGACCGGATAATATGTGAATAGAAAAAGGTAAAGGCTTCCGAAGCATTCTTTGGAAGCTTTTATTTTTCTTGATTTTTATGGTGAAGAAGCTGGCCTTTTCGGATGTGTTCTTACATCGCCCGAGCGTATAATAAAGGCTAAAAAAATTATGGAAGATGCTTATGACAAAAATAATGATCGTAGATGATGACATAGAAACAACCACCATACTAGCAAGCATTCTTAAGATGGAAAAGTTTGAACCAATTTCTGTAAATGACAGTACGATTGCGATCCAGAAAGCCGAACTTTCTCACCCAGATATGTTTTTACTCGATCTTATGATGCCCGAGGTCGATGGGTTTAAATTGTGCAGGCAACTTCGAGAACACCCGCTTTTTTTCGGGAAGCCGATCATTATCATTACGGCTTTGGATAACACAGACAGTAGAATTGTTTCCTTTGGCGCCGGGGCAAGCGATTTTATTGCAAAGCCTTATCTTCCTCATGAGCTTATTTCAAAAATAAAATACCTGATTGCAAATTATCAAGGCGATGATCATGGATAATCGTGATATGCAAAATATCAAAAATCACTGGGATCGGGATGGGCTCGCTCAGGCAATACGCCATGCATTAATCGCTGCGGGCAAGCCTCTTGACTCCCTTACTATTGATGACCTTGCCCCGCTCGATCAATTCCATCGTGGCGGCAAAGGATTCACCACTCGTCTCGCGCACCTAGCAGGCTTAAAGCCAGGCATGAAAATTCTTGATGTAGGCGGAGGGTTGGGCGGGCCAGCACGCACTCTAGCTGTGGAATTTGGGTGCCATGTCACTGTGATCGATATCGCAGAATCCTACATACTGGCCGGCAAAATGCTGACAGACCTCATGAGCTTACATGACCTTGTCACCCACCAGGCTGGCAGTGCGCTTGACCTTCCTTTTGAGGATCAGTCTTTTGATGTCATCTGGACTCAAAACTCCGGCATGAATATTATGGATAAGGAAAAACTATATTCGGAAATATACCGGGTCCTTCGGCCTAATGGTTTACTTGTCACGCAAGAGCCGGTGGCTGGGTCTAATCAGCCGATTATTTTTCCAGTTATGTGGTCACGTGATGGAAGTGGGAATTTCCTCCGCAGCCAAAAAGAGCTTCGTGATCTGATCGAAGCTACGGGATTTCAAACCATCCAATGGGATGATGTAACTCAAGAGAAATCCAGTGCGCCCGGCACAACCAGCACAAACACCATCCAAAACCTTGTGATGGGCAACGAACTTCTGGCCGAGATTCGGAAGGCAGATAAGCGCAACGACGAGGAAAAACGAATTGGGATGATTCAGGCAGTCTTTAAAAGGACATAAAGATCATTCACGTCTCCTTCCTGTTTGGTGGTTTTCACTTAATAAAACTGATATTTGCGTAATTTCAATAGAGGGGCTACAATGTTGCGCTATTACACCCTACCCAATAAATATAAATTGAGGCTAATTTGCCAGTTCATTACGATATATCCTCCAGATTAAACCTTGTTTTGTATATCTGTACTGAAACAGTATCCACTGTTAAGTTTTTTGAAACTGGAGATATAGTGGCGCTGGATCCTCGATTACAGCCAAACACAAATGTCATCATTGACTTTTACCTTGCCGAGCTAGAAGTATCTGTTGCGGATCTACGGTTCGCCCTTGAAAAAATGAAGGAAACAAAACGAGGAGGGCAGGAAATCCGAACTGCGGTACTTACGAAAAGCACCGGCTTGAAATTTGTGGGAGATGCAATCAAACTCATGTCTGCTGAATCCCCATTTGAATTCAGTATTTGTAATACAGAAAAAGATGCCGTTCGTTGGTTACATCTCCCAGAAGAAGAATCCCTTCGGTTTTGGGTAGAAACACGCAAAAACGCTTTGGAACAACACCCAGTAGAAGTTGATTCCACCCTTACTCCTTGAAATAAAGCCCAAAAGTGGCACTGCCAATTTGATGCAATATCCCGTTTCCTTCCGCGCTGACAGTTGATTCGGCTCCAATAGACAATTCTCTTCACTATTCAATAAAAGCATATAGGTTATCTTTCCTAAAAATGAGGGCAGCGAAAAGGATAAGATAAAAACCTTTTACCACTGAAAACACGAAGTACAAAAAATAAAAACCGGGTTAGGGTGTAAAATAAATTAATATGGGAGACACGGCAAATATTAATGACATTTAACTACACTCCATACATCCTTCCCTTTATTGCATCGTCAGTCACGATTGTGGCTCTTTGGTTATTTACAATTCAGTACCACGATGAAACATTTACTCGTGCCTTTTGGGGGCTATTATTCGCTATATTTATATGGAGTACTTGCTTTACCTTTGAATTAATGGGCGCAGAACTTCATACAAAAATACTATTTGCAAATATAAAATTTCTGGGAATTAACGCAATTCCCATCGCGTTTCTAATCCTGACAATACAAAACATTGACAACAAACATAAATTGGGAAATTGGGCCTATATATTGGGGGCATTCTACTTAATATCAAACACAGTGATCTGGACTAATGATTTACATCACTGGTATCGGCAGGCTCCATATCTAAGAACAGTGAGTTGGAATCTTCAAATTCTTGTCAATGACTATGGCTTTTGGTATTACAAGATTCAGGTTCCAATCCATTATTTGATCTTATTATTAACCCTAAGAATCATTATTCAAGCCCGCTTTTTCTCGTCGAAATCATATCGGGCACAATCAGGAGCCTTGTTAATAAGTTTTACGATCCCTTTTGTAGTGGATATTCTCTACAATTTTGGTGTGACCCCAATCCCTAATTTCAACTTCACACCTGCCTTTTTTAGTATTTCAGGAATATTGATCGCATATGCCTTGTATCAGTATCGCCTATTTGATATTGTGCCAATGGCAAATGACTTGATCGTTAATAATTTTTCAGAAGGAGTGGTCGTCCTTGATTTGCAACAACGCGTGATCGGAATTAATCCCAGCGCCTGCCAAATTATCCGTACAAACTCTACAGACGCAGTGGGAAAATCAGCAAGCAGCATATTATGGTTTTCTAATGATTCGGCATTCCAATTGCATACCGAACAAAAAGACTTAACCTTCCACCACAATGAATTAGATGGCATTAAACACTATTATGACGTAACAACTCTGCCGATCAAGAATCGGCAGGAGGTCACAGTTGGCACATTAATAACCATAAAGGATGTTACTGAACGCCACCTCTCCTTTATGACAGCCCATATCCTCGCCACAACAGACTCATTAACAGGGGTTTACAACCGAAGGCATTTTCTTGAGCTTTTAGAAACAGAACTGGCGCGGGCAACCCGGTTATCCCATCCACTGGCGTTCATCATGTTCGACATCGACAATTTCAAACTATTTAATGACAAATACGGCCATGCAGTCGGCGATGAAATTCTTATCAAAACAACAACTACCTGCCAGGCACACCTCCGAAAATTTGACCTCTTTGGGCGTTACGGTGGTGATGAATTCGTAATTCTGCTTCCGCAGGCAAATTCAACATTGGCTGCAGATATTGCTGAACGCCTGTGTCAACTGGTCAGAAACATTCACATCTCTGTAAACGATAAACCTGTTTCCATAACCATCAGTGTGGGAATAACGGGATATCACAACAACGGTAAAGTAACAACAGATAAACTATTACGATCTGCAGATGTAGCAATGTATCAAGCAAAGCAAAAAGGAAAAAACCGATTTGAAATCGTCGATTTCGAAGACTGACAAAGAATTACCAATTTTGATCAGATGCATATTTTTCGATCATTCGATTGTAAATGGCTGCATCGTCACGTGAAAGCAGAGTCACCTCAAAACCAACATTAAACGAATTTGGTTCCATTCTATCTGGCTGGCACCATTTACTTCTACCATTGAACACCATCATGGTCTTATTCGCAATATCAGGAGTCAAATCTACTCGCAGCTTAAAATTCGCATTTACAGGAAGCGGCTTTTCACAATCCACCTGAATACCAACTTCACTGATTTGAGTCAAATACCCAATGAGCTGCAAAGTATTAGCATCCAACACCAGCATATAGTAAGTAAATTTTTTTCTCTTCGCACTGCGTCGATCAGGCTCCATTCAAAAACTCCTTTCTTACATAACAATAAAAATGGATATTCCAAATTACAATATTAGTATATTCCCGGCAGGGAAAATTACAATGGGTATGAGGATAGCTTAATAAACACTAATTAAAATGTTTGCCTGATTTTTCCCTATTTCGGAAAGAAAAATCGCTTCCGACCCCGCCGATTCAGGGTCAATCACCCAGGCAAATACCCAACCGAATCCCTTCCCCGCTCCCTGGCCTTCTTTCACTTGCAATGTATTAATTCCCTTTCATTCTATAAATCAATTCACTCAAAGGGTATAATATATGTGTTAAGTAATATAACAGGTGTTGCACTATATTTTTCATACTCCGTTTTAGAAAGTTGACACTCCCTTTAGGTATAAAAATGGCTAAAATTCTGATCGTTGATGACGATGAAAAAGTTACCACCCTTCTGGATAGGTTTCTATCCTCAAGGAAATATCAGGTCACTGCCATAAATGAGAGTTCAAAAGCAATTCAGACAGCCCGATCTCTTCGCCCAGACCTCTTTATTCTAGACATCATGATGCCCCCTCCAGATGGTTTTACCCTCACACGAGAATTACGCGCTGACCCTAATTTTTCACGAACCCCCATCCTAATCATTACAGCCCTGGATAATAGCAACAGCAAAGCTACCACCTTTGGTGCAAACGATTACCTTACAAAGCCCTTCGACCTCGACGAACTAATTATGAGAATTGAAGCCCTGCTTCCAAATTCATAAAAGAATAAAAAGCGTATATGCTTAATTACTCAAAATTTTTTTACAGCTGCTATTTGGAGAAGTCCCATGTCAAAAATCTTAATTGTGGATGATGATACACAAACCACAGCCCTGCTTGAAAGTTTGGTAAAGATTAACGGGCATAACCCCACATCCGTTAATCTTAGCAGACATGCCATTCAAGTGGCAAACTCTGTCATTCCAGATTTAATCCTCCTGGATATTATGATGGAAGGTATCAACGGGATTGAGCTTTGTAAGTTGATCAAAGCAGATACAGTCCTTAAAGATACTCCCGTTATCATGGTTTCAGCGCTGGATGATATTGGAAGTAAGAGAGATTCCTTCAACGCCGGAGCAGTCGAATTCGTCACCAAACCGGTTCGCCCTAGCGAGTTTGCTGACTTATTAAAAGAAGTGCTCGGCAGTTAGCTTAACAAAGCCAACCTTGCTCCTACTGGGAACTTTATCAAGCAGAATTCTAACCCTGCATTTCAACCAGCTATCTGTAAAATAAAACGTATCGAAATACACAACCCTTACAGAACATGGC
>CAZHOX010000205.1:3496-5622 GCA_964534345.1 uncultured Anaerolinea sp. | reverse complement strand
GGAGTCAGCGGCGCGGCAGGACGGAACGCGGCCAAAGCGTTGAAATAGCAATAAAAATGCCAGCGGAATTATTCGCTGGCATTTTTATTATGTTATATTTTCAACTATGAAATTTTCCAAAATATATATATCAACAGCAGGAATTGTCCTACTTCTCATAGTTCAAGTCTTATACGACCCGATCTCTTCTGCAAAACATGTATTGACAGTTTCCAGTGTCCGCAGCCAACTCCCGCAGGCACAAGCGAAATGGGAGAAACTTGAAATCACAGACTACACCTTTGAGATCATCGGTGATGGACGTTCCATTTGCAAACCTTCCGTCAGGGTCGAAGTTCAAAATGACATCGTGGTCAAAGTGGAAACCCGGGACGCAACCCCGCAGATTCTCCCGCCTTCGCAATGGATAAATCCAGATTGGGAAAATGAAGTTTTTCTGTGCAATTATCGAAACTTTACCATGACAAAGATCTTCGAGCTGGTGGAACTGACTCTGCAAAATTTTCCTTCTTCCATCCTGCAAGCGGACTTTGATTCTGAATATGGCTTCGTCACTTCTTTCGAGTATGGCATTTATGTTGGGCATGGATTGGCAAGACCGCAAATTAGTAATTGCTGCAATGTGTTCAGAATTCAAAATTTTCAACCACATCCACAATAAGTTGCATCTTCTCATTTAGGGGGTTATCTGGTTCAACTTTTGGATTCCAAGTATAACGTCTAATAAACTACCTTGACAGACATAGTACTTTGCTGTATATTGTACCTATGGACGAGTCAACAACCCCCAACAAGATTTCCTCAGACCTGCTTAGAGGTCATACCGATACGATCATCCTAAAGCTGTTGATAAGCGGCGATAAATATGGGTATGAAATATCGAAATTGATCCACTCAAACTCCTCGGGTGAATATGAACTCAAGGAAGCTACCATGTACTCCAGCCTAAAGCGGCTGGAGAGTGATGGCTGCATCACTTCATACTGGGGTGATGAAACCCAGGGCGGCAGGAGAAGGTATTACCAGATCACCGCAAGAGGCAAAAAGGTCTATTCTGAAAATAAAGATAACTGGGAGTATGCCAAGCGCGTACTCGACAACTTATTGTAAGGAGATGTAATGATATGAATGAGAAACTAACAAACTATTTGGATGGCGTTTTCGCACCCTATGATGGGGTAAAAAGCGTCGCTGAGTTAAAGGCCGATCTGCTCGCCGATTTACAAGAGCGCTTCCGTGAACTCAAAGCGGAAGGCAAGGACGATGAAGCAGCCTTTGCAATGACCATTGACAGCATCGGTGATATTGAACAAACGGTGCAGGAAGTTGCCAACCTCTCCCGCTCGCTGGAGCGACAGGTGCTGACAAACTTCAGCGCCAGCAACCTGTCAAAGAGCGATTTCGCGGGTGTTACCGCACATAAAGGAAAATTTGAAGCGAGCGATTTGCGCAGCTCCGACTTTTCAGGCGCAGACTTAACTGGCAGTTCGTTTTACGCCAGCGATGTGCGTGAATCCAATTTCGACGGAACGAATCTAACAGACTGCACGCTCTCCACCAGTGACTTTACTGGCACTAGCTTCAATAAAACCATTCTCGTACGTACGGTATTCAACACGTCCGACCTGACTCGGGCAAAATTCAGCAACGTAAAACTGATCGACGTCAAGTTGACCATGACAGACCTGAGAGAAACGGTCTTTGAAAACTGCATCTTTAGCGGCGTGGACTTTAAGACTATCGACTTGCGAGGACTATGCTTTGACGGGCAAACATTTGTCGGGGTCAAGTTTGACAATGCTTCGCTAAATGAAGTTTCGTTTAAAGGCGCAACCTTTAAGAATGTATCCTTCCTTTCGGCGGTTACTTGGACGAGCTGGTCTAAGAAACATTACCGTGCCATAAAAACCATTTGCTTTGACGGCGCAACAATGGACAAGTTGACATACGCCACTCTCAAAGGTTTGGAAGCTGATCTGTCAAAGGTTACTGTTATCTAGGAAACAGGACTTTTCTTTATAAAAGAATAGTAGGCAAGTTAATCAGGGCACACTTTGAGTGTGCCCTGATTTTTTTTACAGACAGCCGCTCAATTGAACCGCACGCGGATCACGGCCAAAGGCGAG
>CAZHOX010000205.1:1516-3396 GCA_964534345.1 uncultured Anaerolinea sp. | reverse complement strand
CCATGCAGTTCGTGCGGAAGGCTTTGCGCATTGGCAATGATGTAGAGCAGGTTCGGCAGTTTGGCGCGCGAATGTTCGTGCAGGTTCTCGCGGCACGAGTCCACGCCGATGACGAAGTGGCTGGGAAAATTATCAGCGTGGCAAAATGCAAATTTGCCGTCACCAGTTCCCAGGTCCAGCAGGATGCGATTGTAGTTTGCGAGCCGCGCGTACAAGTCAGTCATATCCAAATTAAGGGACGCTTTGCCCCGAATTGTTTCCATTTGAAACCTCCAATTTGTCGAGTTGATAAAAGTGGGACAAATTGGAGCGGGGCGGAGCGCGGGCGGCCTTGTTAAACGAAAACAGACGGCCTCGTCAGGCGCCGTCGAGATCATCGGGTGTAGGTTTTTTACGAGTTAGGGGGAATAAAAATTAACAGGGCGGACGGGTGGTGTTCATGAAAAAATTGTAGCACTTTCGATGTGCGGCGTTGATAAGAGTTTTATATGTAAATCAAATCAATGACGTTTGTAACTGGAATGTTACAAGTTTCACTTATATTATCAAAATAAATTCGTCAATCGATTCATATCGGAGGAGCCTATGAAGATCACCGGCACGTTGACTCCCGAGTTTCAGGAGATTGTCACTCCCGAAGCGCTTGCATTTGTCGAACAACTGGAAAGAGAGTTTGGGCAACGCAGGCGCGAGTTATTAAAGGCGCGAGTTGAACGGCAAAAAGAACTCGATGCCGGAGCCTGGCCGCAGTTTCGGCCTGAGACTGCGGATGTGCGCGCCGCAGATTGGAAAGTGGCGCACATCCCGCCGGACCTGCAAAGCAGGCATGTCGAGATCACCGGCCCCACCGAACGAAAGATGATGATCAACGCCCTGAATTCCGGGGCAAGCGTTTTTATGGCGGACTTTGAAGACGCGAACTCTCCCACCTGGGAAAACATGATCCAGGGTCATCTCAACCTGCGCGACGCAATCGAACGAACCATCTCCCTCACCACCCCCGAAAAAACCTACAAACTAAACGACAAGCCTGCGACTCTGTTCGTGCGCCCGCGCGGCTGGCATTTGACGGAAAAACATGCGCTTGTGGATGACAAGCCGATCTCCGCCTCTCTCTTCGACTTTGGCCTGTATCTGTTTCACAATGCCTCTCGCCTCGCTGATAGAGGCTCCGGGCCGTACTTCTATTTGCCCAAGTTGGAGAGTCATCTCGAAGCTCGGCTGTGGAACGATGTGTTCAACTTCGCACAGGACACGCTCGGCATTCCGCGCGGCACCATCAAAGTGACGGTGCTCATCGAAACGATCCTTGCCGCGTTTGAGATGGATGAAATTCTCTACGAACTGCGCGAACACATTGCCGCACTCAACGCAGGGCGCTGGGATTACATCTTCAGCACCATCAAAAAATTCAGCAAGCGGACAGATTTCATTCTCCCCGACCGCGCACAGATCACAATGACCGTGCCGTTCATGCGTGCCTACACCGAACTGCTGGTGAAGACCTGTCACAAACGCGGAGCGCATGCCATTGGCGGCATGGCGGCTTTCATCCCGAGCCGCAAAGACCCGCAAGTCAATGAGGTGGCATTGGCAAAGGTGAGAGAAGATAAATTAAGAGAATCAACTGACGGCTTCGATGGAACGTGGGTTGCACATCCCGATCTCGTGCCCACTGCCAAAGAAGTCTTCGATTCTGCGCTCGGCGAGAAGCCTCATCAAAAAGAAAGAATGCGCGAAGAGGTCAATGTCTCGGCGCAGGATCTGGTCAACTTCAACATCCCAGGCGGGCAGATCACCGAAGCAGGCTTGCGGCTGAACATCAACGTGGCGCTGCAATATTTGGAAGCGTGGCTGCGCGGCTCGGGCGCGGTTGCCAT
>CAZHOX010000205.1:0-1416 GCA_964534345.1 uncultured Anaerolinea sp. | reverse complement strand
GCGCTCATCCGTGCCGACCAGATCCAGCACATGGAAAAGCGCGATGGCGAAGTGCAATACTTCGCGCCCATCGTTGCGGATGCGGAAGCCGGCTTCGGCGGTCCGCTCAACACCTTTGAGTTGATCAAATCCATGATCGAAGCGGGCGCGGCGGGCATTCACCTTGAAGATCAGCTATCTTCATTAAAGAAGTGCGGACACATGGGCGGCAAAGTACTAGTCCCGATCCACGACTTTATTCAGAAGCTTATCTCCGCCCGCCTCGCTGCGGATGTGATGGGCGTGCCGACCATCTTCATTGGCCGCACCGATGCCCTCAGCGCCAACCTCATCCGCGGCGATATTGACAAGGTCGATCACGAACATCTCAGCGGCGAACGCACTGCGGACGGCTTCTGGGTTGTCAAAAACGGCCTCGAATATGCCGTGGCACGCGCGCTCGAATTCGCCCCGTATGTGGATTTGATCTGGTGCGAAACTTCCACACCCGACCTTGATGAAGCGCGCGAATTTGCGAAAGCCATCCACGAGAAATATCCCGGCAAGATGCTGGCCTACAACTGCTCACCGTCCTTCAACTGGAAGCGCAAACTGAATGATGAACAGATCGCCACATTCCAGGAAAAACTGGGAGAGATGGGTTACAAATTCCAGTTCATCACACTGGCAGGCTTCCACTCGCTCAATGCCAGCATGTTCGAACTCGCGCACGGCTACGCCCGCAACGGCATGTCTGCTTTTGTGAAGTTGCAGCAGCACGAATTCGAAATGGAAAAGACAATGGGCTTCCGCGCCATCAAGCACCAATCCTTCGTGGGTGCAGGATACTTCGACTCTGTCCAAACCACCGTCACTGGCGGCGATGTTTCCACCGCAGCGATGAAAGGCTCCACCGAGGAACATCAATTCGGCGAGCATTAAAAAATTTCACCACAGAGTTCACAGAGATTTGTAGGTCACGCTTTAAGCGTGACCTACTTTTTATTACAGTTTTTTTGTACACGGAATGGACGGACGACACGGATAAGAACGGATTCTTTTATTGAAAATTCCGTGCATTTCCGCGTGATCCGTGTACAAAAGGTTTTCATCGTAAAATAGAGACATGCCCTCCACACTTCCCGTCTTGCGTGCCCGCCGCGAACGTCGGCTTGAAAAGCAAAACAAACAATCAGCACGCGCACGCGGCGCGATCATCAGCGGGGGAATTGTTCTGTCCCTTTTGCTGGCAGTGGGAATCATGCTCGGCGCGTTTGCGTATGCCGATGTCACGCGCGAGCTTCCATCCACTGAAATCCTTCCGCGTTTATTAAACCCGCCAGATGGTCTGCTTCTGCAGCCCACACGCATCTATGACCGCAGCGGATTGCAATTGCTCTTCACCTTCGCGCCAGAAAATTCGCCGCGCCGCTACAT
>CAZHOX010000204.1:0-5646 GCA_964534345.1 uncultured Anaerolinea sp. | reverse complement strand
GGTAATTGGTAATTACGCCTCATTTACCACGTCACCACTCATGCCGCCATGCTTTTCCACAAGGCGGATGTTTTGAATTCTCATCGTCTTTTCAGCAGCCTTCGCCATATCATACACAGTGAGAGCAGCAACAGAAACAGCAGTCAATGCTTCCATTTCTACACCTGTTTTGCCAGTCACTTTGACAGTGGCGGTGATAATAACGCCGGGGAGAGATTCATCGAGGGCGAGGTCTACGTCGATCTTCGAGATGGGAAGAGGATGACATAACGGAATCAGGTCCGAGGTCCGTTTTGAGGCGGTGATGCCTGCAATTTGAGCCACGGTTAGCACATCACCTTTTTTGATCTGCCCGTCACGGATCAGGTCAAACGTCTCTTTTTTCATGTGAACTTCACCGCGTGCAATGGCGGTCCGCTCGGTATCAGGCTTGTGACCAACATCCACCATCTTGGCTTGGCCATGTTCATCGATATGAGTTAGTTTTGACATGGCGGGGATTATACACTGGTATAATTCGCGCGCTATGGATAACATTTTGGGACATCAAATTGGCGGCTATAAAGTACAGACCTCAGTGTATGAGGGGCCGCTTGATCTTTTACTAAGCCTGATCGAGCGCGCCGAACTGGATATTACTGCCATCTCGCTTGCTACTGTGACAGATCAGTATCTGTCTTATTTGCATGGGTTGGAACAATTGATGCCCGATGAAATTTCATCCTTCCTCGTTATTGCGGCAAAACTTGTGCAGATCAAATCTGAGGCGTTGCTGCCCCGTCCACCCGAACGCGAACCTGGCGAAGAGGACCCCGGAACAGAATTAATTGACCAGCTTAAGTTATATAAGCGCTACAAAGAAATTGCCGGTTGGCTGGTGGAGCGGCAGGAAAACAATTTACGCACCTATCTGCGTGTTGCCCCGCCGCCCAAGGTGGAAGCAAAACTCGACTTATCCAATTTGACGTTGGAAGGTTTGCTCGCTGCCGCTGAATCGGGTTTTTCCAAAGGCAAAGAGAAAAAGCCGCTCGGCGTCATCATCACCGCTCCACGTGTGACCATTCGAGAAAAGATCGAATTCATCACGAAGACGATGAGGCACATCCGACGCATGACGTTTAGCGGACTCATCACAGACAAATCTACCCGCGTTGAGATCGTGGTGACTTTCCTTGCCATGCTGGAATTGATCAAACGCTATAAAATTGCAGCCGTCCAAAATGAGTTATTTGGCGATATCGAATTTGAAAAAATGGACGACTGGAAAGAAGACGAAGAGATCGAGATCGAGTTTGAGTAATATTGCAGGGATCGAATTAATTCGTTCCCTGCAATATATACATCTGGTTATGTGGGGAAAATATCCTAATCACCTATTTTCAATTTCCAAACTGCAAAACGCCATCATATTAAGTTCATTCCATAGTCGATACGGCGTCAAATTCAAGCCTACAATCGGAATGTCGATCATCACTATGGAGTTTGCTCGTGAAAACATTCCCTGCCCGTCTCATATTTTCGCTCATATTTGTAATTTCGCTTTTATCAGTTCAGCCATCTCTGCCTGCGCGCGCACAGAGTGAAAAAATTTCTTTCGCTGTTATTGGCGATTACGGTCTCGCCGGTCAAAATGAAGCAGATGTGGCAAACCTTGTCAAAAGCTGGAACCCTGATTTTATTGTGACCGTTGGGGATAATAACTACAATGATGGGTCTGCGTGGTCTATTGACCAAAATATCGGGCAGTATTATCACGATTATATTTATCCATACACAGGAAAATACGGCACTGGCTCTCCCATACGAAGATTTTTCCCATCTTTGGGGAATCATGATTATGGCGGGGATACTGATGCCAACGCATACTTCAAGTATTTCGGCTTTTACAAACAAGAATCTTTTTATGACTTTGTCCAAGGGCCAGTTCATTTTTTTATTGTCAACAGCAATAAAGAAGAACCTGACGGATACAACGCAACATCTACACAGGCTAAATGGCTAAAAAAAGTGATGACCGCTTCCACATCCAAATTCAATGTGGTGGTATTCCATCATCCTCCCTACTCTTCAGGCAGGCATGGCTCCAATGAATACATGCGCTGGCCATTTAAAGAATGGGGCGCAGATGTTGTGCTTACAGGGCATGACCATATTTACGAAAGACTCATTGTGGATGGGCTACCCTATTTTGTAAACGGAATAGGCGGCTCAGACCTATATAAATTTGAGACCATCCTTCCTGAAAGTCAGGTTCGCTTCAATCAGGATTTCGGAGCTATGCGTGTGGAAGCTACGAACACATATATGAAATTTCAAATGATCACGCGTGCCGGTGTACTCATTGATGAGTATATGATCGGGCAAAGCAACCCCAGCGTTACAGCAATTGCTCCAACCAGCCAATTAACTACAAACGCAGGCAATGTTAATTATCAAGTCACATTTTCCGAAGCTGTAAACGGTGTGGATAGCACAGACTTTACACTTTCAACCAATATTAATGGGGCGATGATCGAAACCGTAAGCGGGAGCGGGAATGCGTACACGGTTTCCATAAAAACAGGCACTGGGGATGGAACTCTGCGCCTCGACCTAACGGATAACGACTCAGTCACGAACAGCATTGGCAACCCCTTGGGTGGACTCGGCATTGGCAACGGAAATTTCGTAAGCGCACAAGCCTACACAGTGGACAAATCTGCTCCGGTTGTTGTTTCCATTACTCGTGCCAGTGCCAACCCGACAAATGCAATAAGCTTGGATTTCTCAGTTATATTTTCTGAAGCAGTTAATGGTGTGGATTCTTCAGATTTTGGGCTCACAACAAATGCTGGAGCGTCCATTAGCAATGTCAGTGGTTCAGGGAATTCCTATCTGGTATCCATTGCTGCGGGTACGGGAAACGACACGGTCAAGATTGATTTTATTGATAACGGTAGTGTCATTGATATAGCAGGCAATAAAGTTGGGGGTGGCTTTTCCAATGGAGAAGTTTACTCGGTGGATCGGAGCATGCCCATTGTCACGTCCATTGTTCGAGCCGCCTCGAATCAAGGGAACATAACCAGCGTGGATTTCACTGTCAGTTTTTCAGAAGCAGTGAACGGCGTAGATGGAAGCGACTTTTTCCTGTCAACATCGAACGGAGCAACGATCAATACTATCTTCGGTGGCGGCAACATCTACACGGTGTCGGTATCCATCAAACCTGGTACGGATACGATACGCTTGGATTTAATTGATGACGACAGTATTTTTGATAGCGCAGGAAACAGGCTTGGTGATGCGGGAGCCGGCAACGGAAATTTCACCAACGGTGAGACATACACATACAGCTTGGGCGTGCCAATTGTGACATCTATTCTGCGAGCCAGCGCAAACCCCACGAGCGCAGCCAGCGTGGATTTTATTGTCACATTCTCTGAGCCCGTAGACGGGGTGGATGCTGCCGATTTTATGTTGACAGGCTCGCCAAACGCGACCATTCTCAACATCAATAATTTAAACCCATTCTATATTGTCACAGCAGGCACAGGAACAGGTGATGGAGAATTAAAGCTTGATCTTGTGGACAATGACAGCATCCGAAATGTTCAAGGTGTTAACCTGGGAGGAGAAGGAACTGGAAATGCAAATTATACAAACGGCGAAAAGTATTCAATTGAGAGAAATCCTCCACGAGTGACATCAATCGTGCGTGCAAGCAGCAATCCATCCATCAACCCCAGCGTGGATTTCATCGTCACGTTTTCTGAGCCTGTTACGGGGGTAGACCCATCTGACTTTGCAGTGAATACAACCAACCTTAATTCAGTTATCACCAATTTTCAAAATGCGAATCCATTCTTTGTAGTGACAGTCAATACCGGAGCGGGTTCGGGTGCGATTCGTCTTGACTTGATGGATAACGGAACCATCACCGACACGGCTGGAAACAAACTTGCAGATAACGGAACCGGCAATGGAAGTTTTACCCTAGGAGAATCGTTTACGCTTGCAAAGATCACTGTGAACTTTACTGCGCCAAATATATTAAGTAGAACTTCGCTCACAAATAATCCGCGACCCATTTTTTCATGGGGTACGGTTCGCAGCGCTCAAGCATACGAAATCTTTATTACGCGCGATGCAGCCTTGACCCAACTTGTATTAAATCAAACCATCAAGGAGACGAGTTTTACGCCAAACTTACCGTTGCCAGATGGAACTTATTTCATGCAGGTTCGCGCGTATAATGCCAGCCTTTCCCCCGGCAAATTCAGTAAAACTTATTCCATTACCATTGACAGCACCCCCCCACCTCCACCATTGCTTATCAGCCCGCGAGATACATCGAACTCACAAAATTCTCCCATACTGCAATGGAGTTCGGTAGACGGTGCTTTGCAATACCAAATTGAAATGGACAACAACGCAGATTTTAATAGCCCTGAATTCAATACCACCACAAGCAAGACTTCAATACGGGCAAAAACACCAGCAAAGTCCACCACTTATTTCTGGCATATCCGTGCAAAAGACAAGGCTGGTAATTGGGGTAGCTGGTCTACAGTTTATTCGTTTTATGTACCCTGATTTGCCACATGACTACACTGAGCTGAAGTACCCAAAATATTTATGATATTTATCTAGTATATTGACAGGAAAATACTGGACGGGTATACTGCCAAGTATGAAATCTACGCGAGACAAAATTTTACAAACTTTACTGCGAAAACCACGTTCTACCATTAATGACCTTGCCGAAGCAGTTGGTATAAACCCCATTTCTGTTCGCCATCACCTGACCAACCTTCAAATGGAAGGACTTGTTGAAGGGCAGGAAGAACGACACGGAGTGGGACGCCCGCGCTTGGTGTATGTGCTTACTGATGAGGGTATGGAACATTTCCCCACCCGATATATGAAATTGACCTCAAGATTGCTCGCCCAGATGAAAGAGACTATGCCTGGGCCAGTTGTGGCTACTTTGTTCAACCAAATCGCTGAAGATCTTGCAGGTGAATATACTGAAGATATGAAAAACCTGGGTATGGAAGAACGCCTAGACTTCGTCAAGAATATGTTGGCGCAGGAAGGATTTACAGTGGAATGGGAGAAAAAAGGTAATGGTCAATACCAGATCCACGAAATCTCCTGCCCATACTATCAAATTGGGATCGCGCACCCAGAGGTTTGTGCAGTTGACCAGACGTTGATCTCAAAAATGCTTGCTTTGCCCGCTAATAAAGTCCAATGCATTTTGGATGGCGGAGCACATTGTACATATGTCGTCCAGACTACGGAAATAACCAGCAAGTAAACTCTCATTTTTTATAGAGGAACCATGAGCGAAGAAATAAAAGAAATCCAGTGGACAATTCACACTACCCACCCTGAAATGGTAAAAGAGGCCCGAGCGAAACTGTCCGAGGTAATTGACCCTGAAATTGGAATGAGCATCATCCAGTTAGGCCTGATTCGTGATATCGAAATTGAAAATAATATCGCCAGCCTTAAGATGATCCTCACCACTCCATTCTGCCCATACGGCCCGGCTATGATCGAAATGACCAAGGCAAAAGCCACCGAAGGTCTCAATATGCCTGTGACTATTAATATGGGAATGGAAATGTGGGATTTCTCAATGATGGAAGACCCATCAGC
>CAZHOX010000203.1:0-5654 GCA_964534345.1 uncultured Anaerolinea sp. | reverse complement strand
GGCGCGCCAAGGCTAATGAAGAAAATTGCAGCCATTGATAATGCCAGCCATGTAGAGGTGGATAGCAAAAGGAAGAAGGTGCCCATCCACGCTGCAGCGATAGTGACGATCAATCCTATGCGTTTGGCGGCTTGTGATAAAGGGAGTAGAAAGAGCACAGATACCAACGCCCCAGCACCAGATGCGCCAAACAACAATCCGTAGGTCTGCGAGTCACCATGCAAAACATTATCTGCCACAGATGGAAGGATATTAAAAATGGATAGCCCGAAGAAAGTGACCAAACCTGCAAAAACCATTAAGTCCACCATACGGGGTTGAGAGCGGATGAAGTCCACCGTCTCACGGAATTGGCCCCTCCCTCCATTATGTGGATGACTTGCCTGTTGCGAGCGGACAGCAAAAATACTCAGCAGCACTACAAAGAAGCTGGCTCCATTGATCCAGAACGAAGCGGCAGAGCCGAACACTTTTAATAAGACTCCAGCAATAGCAGGACCCAACATTCGCGCAACCTGCAAGCCCATGATATTTAATGTGACAGCCTGACGGACTTGCCCCATTCCAGAGAGGTCACCAATGAAAGCCTGTTGAGCGGGGAAATCCAACGCGGCCACATTACCCAGGATGAAAGAAAAGAGATAGATGTGCCAGACCTGAACCTGATCGGTCTGGATGAGATAAGCCAGAATAAAAGCCAGGAACATGGCAATGCTTTGGGTGGCGAGCAAGATAAAGCGGCGATTGAAGCGGTCTGCAATTCCGCCAGCCCAAGGCGCAAGAAGAAACAATGGCAGGGTGTTCAGCATCACCACAATCCCCAGCGAGCTTTCAGATTTGGTCAATTCCCAAACCACCCAGCTTTGAGCTGTGGATTGGATCCACGTACCAAGCAGAGAAACGGCCTGCCCGCCAAGGTAAATGCGCAAATTTCGATTTTTGAGCGGCGCAAAGCTTTTTGTGTACGTTTTCAACAGGGACGGATGTTCAATTAGATCAGACAAGTTTGAGATTTCCTTTTATAGAATGTTTTATTTCGGACGGAAAATTTAGAGGCTTTCTTACCCATGCAATTCTGATATTAATAAACTTTGAATCTACTTAAAAAATAAAGGCAGGCAATAAAATGCCTGCCTTTATCAGGAGCTTTTGCTTGAAGAAAAACTACCGCTTACTCAGCATCTCTCTGTCGAATATGGCGGGACTGGTAAATTGTCGTTCGTGCAGCAAGGTGCGTGCGCGTTGGATATCTCGAAGAATATGGTGGATATCTTCATATTCTGAATCGCAAAGCAAAACACCCAAATTCACACGCAGCCCCAATCCCTGATCACCTTCTTCAATAAATTTTTTCATACCATCTCGAACGCGGGTTGCAATCCGTAGCGGAGCTTCAGGGTTGGGTATTTCCTCTACCAGCGTAAGAAAAACCCCGTCGGTGGACGACCATGCCATCGTATCGGTAGGCCGAAGCGTAATTCTGAATTGATCAGCCAGTTTACGATATAACTTGCTAGTTTCTTCATCCCCTAATTGTTTTTTCAACGCAGGTAATTGAGCAACATCTGCAAACAACACACCAAATCGGCGCAAGCCGGTCTGCTTCACCCGTTCAAGTGAAAAGGCTAGTCGTACTGTAAAAAAAGCAAAAGTATAAAGGCCGGTAACTGTGTCATGAGAGGGTTCGTGCATGGCCCCTTGAGTAGCTTGCAAGCGCTGCACAAGATGGCTCAATTGGTTGATATCCACCGGCTTTAACAAAAGCAGGTCTGGCTCCACAGGCAAACTGTCAGCATATGGAGCATACGCGGTGATCACCACTACGGGAATACCACTCATCCGTGCATCGGAGCGCATTCGTTTTAATATCTCCACACCAGACATGCCCGGCAGTTGCAGATCCAATAAAACAATATTTGGAAGCAGAGTCTCGATCCGCTCCATCGCTTCAATACCATTCAAAACGATCTCAGTATGGTAACCGGCAATATCCAAGACGTGCCGAAATAATGCAACGATATCGCGGTCATCTTCAACGATTAACGCAACGGGTTTTTCCATGAGCAAGGCCCTTCTTTTTTCGATTCATGAAAAAAGTTCAACAAAAAATAATATGGTTGGATTATACGATTCTTTATGTAAAACCTAAAGATAAATTTCATTACAATTGTGACGTACAATTGCACCATGAACCTTGCCCATGCGCTTCGGCTTGTCCCCTACCCCGACTCCAACCCAACCATCAGCCTTGTCGGTGCCGGTGGAAAAACAACGGCCCTATTTCAACTTGCCCGCCAACTCTCTTACAATTCGGCTGTTATCGTAACGGCAACTTCACATCTTGGTATTTGGCAAACATCGCTGGCTGATCATCACATCATTGCGAAAAGCAAAGCCGACCTTCACTCGCTCCCAACACAAGGCGTAATTCTAGTTACCGGAGAAATAGAAAACCAACGCACAAAACCAGTAGATAATGAAACGCTCTATTGGCTACACGAAAACAACAAAAAACATGGCATTCCCCTCTTAATTGAGGCCGATGGCTCACGTCAAAAATCGGTCAAAGCGCCAGCAGAACATGAACCGCCCATCCCAGATTTTTCAGATATCGTGATTACCATTGCTGGACTATCCACCATCGGCAAGCCGCTTACCGAAGAATATGTTCACCGCCCTGAAATATTTTCCAAACTCAGCGGCCTGCAAATTGGCGAAACGATCACACCTCAGGCGGTCATCTCCACACTCACCCATCCGCACGGCGGCCTGAAAAATATTCCACCCAATGCACGGCGTGTGGCTATCCTCAACCAGGCCGACGCCCACGAACTCCAATCCATTGGCGGGACGATGGCACGCGGACTGCTCAGCGAATTCGATTCAGTCATCATCGGTTCGTTGCAGCAAAATTCGTTACGCGCCATGGAACACACCGCAGGCATCATCCTTGCTGCAGGTCAATCAAAACGATATGGCTCGCCAAAACAGTTGTTGGATTGGAAAGGCAAATCCTTTGTGCGACATATTGCCGAAACTGCGCTTCATTCTGGACTTTGGCCTGTAGTGGTCGTTACTGGCTTTCGCTCTGCTGATGTTGAATCCTGCTTAAGCGGCCTGCCCGTGAACATTGTCCACAACTCAGAATATGAAGCAGGCCAGAGCACATCCATCAAAGCGGGTATTTCCTCCCTGCCGCAAAAAGTGGGCGCAGCGGTATTCTTATTAGTCGATCAGCCACAAATTCCAGAAGATGTCATTCGCGCCTTAACAGACACCCACACAAAAGAACTACAGCCTGTTGTAGCCCCGCTCGTTCTCGAAGAACGCCGTGCCAACCCCGTGCTATTTGACCGTATTGCCTTCCCCGACTTATTGCAATTAACAGGAGACATTGGCGGGCGGGCAGTCTTCTCCAAATACAAAGTAGAATACATTCCCTGGCATGATGACATTCTGTTATTGGATGTGGACAAGCCAGATGACTATAAAAAATTAGTAGATACCGAAAAACTTTAGAGGCACCTTATGATCACTGCAATTATTCTCGCTGCTGGAGAATCCAAACGAATGGGCGAACCGAAAATGCTAATGCCTTGGGGAAAAAGTACAGTATTACAAACGGTTATTTCCACGTTTCAGGCTTCAGGCATAAAAGATATTCTGGTTGTCACGGGCGGGGCACATCAACAGGTTGAATCGTTGATCGGTAAAACCGTTGAGACGGTTTACAACAAAAATTTTCAGAGCGGCGAAATGTTAAGCTCGATCCAACTGGGTTTGTCTGTAAAAATGCGCGAGGCGAGCGCCGCTCTCATTTGTCTTGGCGACCAGCCCCAAGTCGAGGAAAGAAGCGTGCGGAGCGTGTGCAATGCGTTTCTTGCGAGCAAATCCCAGCTTGTGATCCCTAGCTATCAAATGCATCGTGGACATCCCTGGCTCATAGCGCGCCCGCTTTGGGATGATCTGATCGCTTTAAAGCCGCCCAAAACGCCGCGTGACTTTTTGAAAAAGCACGCCAGCAAAATTCAATATGTGATAGTAGATTCTCCAAACATACTTGCCGACCTGGACACCCCGGAAGATTACGCAAAACAAAAAACATAATTTTGATTGACAACAAGCCTTACAAAAGATAGACTCGCCCCATCCTAAAAACGGAGCGGTACATGAAATATTTTGTCATTGTTAACCCAACATCAGGCAGAGGGCTTGGTGGAAAGTCAATTCCGCATATTGAATCCAGCCTACGAGATTATGGGCTGGATTTTACGCTTGTTAAAACAGAGCGGATCTGGCATGCAGCAGAACTGGCGGAAGGTGCTGCGCGTGAAGGGTACGATGTAATCGTGTGCGCCAGCGGCGACGGCACAGTGAACGAAGCCATCAACGGCATCATGCGCGCTCGCAAAGATGGTCACACAAAATCTGCCTTCACAGTGTTGGGAATTGGAACCGGAAATGATTTTGCAGGCGGCACCGGCATTCCTACAAACCTAAATGACGGGTTGAAAGCATTAAAAGAAAACCAGCGCAAAGTGATAGACATTGGTTTGGTTACAGGCGGTGATTATCCTGAAGGTAGATATTTCGGCAACGGCATTGGCGTGGGTTTTGACGCCGCAGTCGGCAACGAAGCCATCAAAGTCCGCTGGACGCGCGGCCTGCTGGCTTATCTGATCGGTGTGATCAAAACTGTTTTCCTTTACTACAACCCTGCACAGGTTGAAATCGTTTTGGATGACAAAGAAACTATCAAACAGGTTTCATTGATGATCTCTGTGATGAACGGAAGACGTATGGGTGGTGGCTTCCAAATGGCTCCCGAAAGCCTGCCCGATGACGGCCTCTTTGATCTATGCATCGCTGAGACCGCTTCCAAGGGGCGTATTTTGCAAATGATTCCGCATTTCATCAAAGGGACACAGGCCACCTTGCCTGAGATTCAAATGAAACGCGCTAAAAAGGTTTCGATAAAATCATTGGACATGACCTTCCCAGCCCATGCGGATGGAGAATTCATCTGTCTCAGCGGTTCACACTTAACCCTTGAATTGCTGCCCAAAGAACTTGAAATTATCTGCGCCTGATCCTATGAACTTCACTCATTGGTTAGTCAACTTTATTATTCGCGTTTACACCCGCATCACCTGCCGCATCGATGCCCCCGATCTGGATAAATTTCCAGCACATGGGCCATTGATCGCCATCGCAAATCATACGGGGCAAATTGAAGTTCCTATGTTATTTGCACATTTGCAGCCGCGCAATCTCACTGGCTGGGCAAAAGTGGAAGCGTGGGATAACTGGTTTCTACATTGGGTCTTCGGCGTTTGGGGCGCGATCCCCGTCCGCCGTGGTGCAGCGGATATGAATGCGCTCAAACTTGCATTGAAGGCGCTAGAGGAAGGAAAAATATTCGGCCTTGCCCCCGAAGGGACACGCAATAAAACAGGCAAGCTTATCCGCGCCATGCCTGGGACAGTGATCATTGCTCTGCATTCTGGAGCACCTATCATTCCGATTGCTCATTGGGGCGGCGAAGTGTACCTCAAGAATTTGAAACGCCTGAAGCGCACAGATTTTCACATCCGCGTTGGGGAGCCGTTCACAATCAATGTAGAAGGTGTCAAAGTGACTGGTGAGATTCGCCA